>CAZXCE010000163.1:0-14764 GCA_964639175.1 uncultured Clostridia bacterium | reverse complement strand
CAAGGCACCGCTGCTAATGCGCAACTTCATTTGTTGCGCCATTTCAGCGGTGACCGGAGTTGAAGAAACACCAAGTTTGGCTTCCTTCCCTGGGGAATCCGGTGTGATCCCACGTGCCATCTGGTCATCATCCGGACGTTCAGCCAGTTTGACCTTGGTTGATTGTTCTTTCCCCTCACGCAGGAACTTGACCTCAACGTCACGACCAACTTCGGCATCAGCGACCTGACTGGTTAAATCACGCCCAGACTTAATTGGCTTTCCATTAAATTCAACAATAAAATCGCCTGATTTGAGACCAGCTTGAGCCGCAGGTGAATTATCGGCCACCAGATCCTGAATTAAGGCTCCGTCTGCATCAGGTAATCCAATCGCTTTCGCTTCATCCTCTGTCAGGACTCGCGGATAGAGACTCACCCCAAGCCAGCCACGCTGGACCCGCCCCGTGGTCATCAGTTTCCGGGCAATCTTGGTCACCAAATCAACCGGAATGGCAAATCCAACACCTTGATTTCCACCTGATTCGGTAAAAATCATCGTGTTCATGCCAATCACATCGCCTCGCAAATTGATCAACGGCCCTCCTGAGTTTCCAGGATTGATCGAGGCATCGGTTTGAATGTAGCGGCTGTATTGTGAACCTTGAGGCAGATCACGTCCCGTGGCACTGACAATTCCAGCCGTAATGGTCTGCTCCAAACCAAATGGAGACCCAATCGCAATCACCCAATCGCCCTGTTCCATGCTATTGACTTTGGCGGCTTCTTCTTCGGGCGAACTTAAGCCAACGTGCGGTAAGGGCTCTTTTGAATTGACTTTGATAACAGCCACATCGGTGTTTGGATCAGCCCCAATGAGCTTTGCCGTGTAGGTCTTGCCATCATGGAGCCGAACTTCAATTTTTTCAGCTTTGCCGACCACGTGATTGTTGGTGATGATGTATCCGTCTTCACTCACGATAAAACCAGAACCAGTTCCCCGACGCAAAGCCTGGCCACCTTCATCATCCTGATCAGGAAAGCCTGGGATCGCTGGATGGTTTTTCCCAAAGCTAAACATTGAGGCCGTATCAACTTTCTCTGTCACATTGAGACTGACGACCGCTGGTTTTAAGCGGCGACTGACCGTTCGAAAGACATTTGAAAGTTCGGTTGGGGAGTTGATGGGCGGAAGGTCAGAGGGAGATTGAGCCCCAACTGAAAAAAGGCTGCTGCTCTTGAAATGGGCTCCATTTCCAGCCCGGGTGGTCACCATGTGATAGCTCACCACTCCGGCAAAAACCAGAATGAGAGCCAGAACGCCATGAAGGGTTTGTCGAAGTATTTTGCGATCAGAACTCATAGCTATGTGTTTTCTCCTCGAAGTTGGATAGTCCTGCAACACCAAGCCTCAAGGCTCGTGATGGGTCAATGTTCAATTGGAATGAATGTGAAACAAGTCAGACGTGAAGCGTTGCCAAAGACAACAGCCATAACGATTTCAAGCCACCAGGGTTCGCCGGGAAAACCGCAGTGGATAGACTTTCCAGTGAATTTTCATTATTGTACCCGTTTCTGAGTTCAATCAAGCTCACATTCCATCCAAATCACCCAGCCGCACTGCATTTTTCTGCGGAATCATAAGCACCTATGTTTGAAGTAATTATCGAGGCTTCTTTTTCAGCCGCGCACCGATTGCGTGGTGAGGAAAATGCCGAACCGCTCCACGGTCATAACTGGCGCATTGAAGTTCATGTGCGCGGCCCAAAACTTGACGATAAACACATGCTGGTGGACTTTCGTGATGTCCGGGCAGCCACGCAAAAAGTCATGGAGTACCTGGATCACAAGTACCTGAATGATTTACCGCCGTTTGCCAACGAAATGAACCCATCCACCGAAAACATTGCAGTGTTTGTGCTGCATGAGGTAGCGGCCCAGATCAATACTGACCGCTACAAAGTCTGTAAAGTTCGGGCCTGGGAAACGCCAAACACGTCGGCATCCTACGAAGTGGCTTATTGACCTCCGACACAATACCAGCAACCACCTGTTCATTCCGTCACCGTTACCTCACAAGCATTTCCCACCCATCAACTTCGGGAGGCACCGATGAGACTCCGATCATCCTGGGCAGGCGGAATTTTTTTGCTGATGACCACCATCGGGATTGGATTATCGCAGGGAAGCGTTCAAACCGGTGCGGCAGTCTGCAGCCAGCCGGATGCAATCTGTCCAACGGGAGGAGAAAGGTTCGACCCGTGGGATCTGGCGTTCCCGCTTCCGAAAAACCTGAAGTGGCAAACGACTTACTATTCAGCACCTTTTTTTGCAATTTTGCTCAAGAGTGTCAAAGCTGAGCCTGATGACGGCCCTGGAAGCGATAAACCCTGTGCTGGCTATATCAGAGAAGACGAACGTCAGCGAGTACAGCGGCTCTTTCAGGATCGCAAAGTGTTTGCCTCTCGCTATGGATGTTCTGAGTTTCTCACCGGTTACACAAACGTGAACGCTGAGTACAACTTTCTGGCAGTGTACGGAGGGAAAACTCAGGCTGAAGCTGAAAAGATGCTGGCCCGCGTCAGAGCAACGGGTCAGTTTCCAGACGCCAACATCCGTAAAATGCAGGCGCTCTATGACAATGGCGATTGATGCAGATGAATATGCAAAAGCGGCGTCAAGCCGCCGCACTCCATGCAGAAAGCACCTCCACTCAGTTTTTATGCACCCAGTTTCCCAACGCACCTCGGCTTTTCTTTCACCGGCTCCGGCGGTCAGCCTTGAAAAAGCATTCCCGACACCATTCAAAAACGTGATTGCCACGGCGCGGACCTGTTATTCAAGCAAAGGGATTATCCGGGACGAAGACATTACTTCAGGATTTGAACCACTCGCGCAAAGCATTTATCAGGCTGGCCACCACACGACCTATCAACACGCTCATTTTCAATTTGCGATGGTCAATATTTCGCGCCAGTTCATCTGGAGCTTTTTGCATTCGCATCCTTTCTACAACAGCGAGCAGGTCAGCCAGCGGTATGTGGCTGTCAAACCAGGATCATTTGCCATTCCGGCGCTGACAGGCGAGGCATTAACCCGCTACACCACGGCGATTGACGAACAGATGGCCGCTTATGAGCACCTGACCGAACTCCTGATGCCGGTGGTGGCCCGCGAGTACAACAAGCTCTTCACCAAACACAACACGGCTGACAAAAAAATCCAGGCCAAGCTCCGCAAACGCGCGTTGGAAGCCGCCCGGTATGTGCTTCCAGTGGCAACGTTTGCCTACATGTACCACACCGTCAGCGGCATCACCCTGCTGCGCTATTATCGGCTCTGCGAGCAATTTGACGCCCCAACCGAACAACGCGAAGTCGCAACGGCCATGGTTCAGGCGCTCCTGGCCCACGACCCACTCTATAAAACCGTGCTCGAAGAGCCGCTTCCTCTGGAAGAAACACCTGAATTTCAATTCTTTGAAGCCCACCACATAGCCACTCAATCGGCATCCCGCCAGCAGTTTCTGACCGAATTTGACCAGAGCCTGGAGGGATACACCGCCAAACTCATTGATTACAAACCCAATAATGAGAGTGTGTTAGCCGCATCTGTCCGCGAAGTGCTCGGCCTTCCAGCTTCAATCCTGAACGATACCGATGCGATTGAACTGGTGCTGAGCCCGACTCAGAATCGTTTACTGGGCGAATCGCTCAATCTGGCCACCATGTCAAAACTTGGTCGGACGCTGGTTCATCCGCATTACACATTCCGCAAAAAATTGAGCCACACGGCGGATTCTCAGGATCAACGCCACCGGATGACCCCAGCTTCACGACCAGTTCTGGCAGCACATTTCACAGGTGAACCTGACTACATCACCCCGGAATTGATCAAACAAGAAGCCCATATCGAACAGTTTTACCACGACACCATGGCGCGCTCATGGGAACGCATTCACCAGCTCAAAGCTTGCGGCGTCTCAGACGAATTCGCCCTGTATCTACTCCCCAATGCGGTTTCGGTGCGGTTTACGGAATCTTCTGACCTGGCCAATCTCCATCACAAACACCGGATGCGCCTGTGCTATCTGGCTCAGGAAGAAATCTGGCGCGCCTCGGTTGAAGAAGCCCGGCAAGTTCGGCAGGTCAACCCACACATCGGGTCGCACCTGTTGCCTCCCTGTACTCAGCGGCTTCAGGCCCGCTCTAAACCAATCTGTCCGGAAGGTGATCGCTTCTGTGGCGTGCGGGTGTGGAAACTGGACCTTGATGAATATCAGCGCGTGTTCTAGCAGGATTTAGGGTTCCGGGTTCCGGGTTTGAAAACAGGGTTCCGGGAAAACAACCAAAAGGACGAAAAGGATAAAAAGGACCTAAAATCAAAGACCCTGAACCCTGAACCCTGAACCCTGAACCCTGAGCCCCAAACCCTGAACCCTGAACCCCTGACCCCTACTCTTATGCAAACTGGACTTGAACGAATTTTCGACCATCACCTGGACTGGCTGCGCGGCAAGCGGGTTGGATTGATTGTCCATCCGGCGTCGGTTGACCTGTGCTACCAGCACGCGGCGGACCTTTTTCACGCCCGCCCAGAATTTGAAATTACGGCGCTGTTCGGCCCCCAACACGGTATTCGTGGTGAAACCCAGGACAACATGATCGAGTGGGAAGGCTGGCCAAAAGACAGCCGGATTGGCGCTCCCGTGTATAGCCTGTATGGAAAGGTGCGTAAACCGACGCCGGAAATGCTTGAAAATGTAGATGTTCTGGTGTTTGACGTTCAGGATGTTGGCACGCGGGTCTATACGTTTATCTACACCATGGCGCTGGCTATGGAAGCGGCGAAGGAAAAAGGAATTCCCTTTGTCGTCCTTGATCGCCCAAACCCAATCAATGGGCGTGATCTCGAAGGACCGATCCTGGAGCCAGCCTACGCTTCATTTGTCGGGATGTATCCGATTCCGATGCGCCATGGGATGACGATTGGAGAACTGGCACGACTCTTTAACCATATCGGCAACATCGGGTGTGAACTCTATGTCTCTGAAATGGCTGGTTGGAATCGGACACTCTGGATTGATAAAACCTGGCAGCCGTGGGTCATGCCGTCACCCAATATGCCAACCCTTGATACAGCAACGGTTTACCCAGGTATGGTGGTGTTTGAAGGCACGAATGTCTCTGAAGGTCGCGGCACAACACGCCCCTTTGAAATCATCGGGGCACCGTTTATTGAGCCATATCAACTGGCCAACCATTTGAATTCAATTGGGTTGGCTGGCGCCTATTTTCGCCCGTTGTTTTTTCAGCCAACGTTTCACAAATTTGTGGGTGAAATCTGCGGCGGGATTCAGATTCACATTCAGAATCGGGCCAGCTTGCGGTCGTTTCAGATTGCGGTTGAAATCCTCAAAGCCCTGCATCACTTTTATCCAGAACACTTTGCGTGGCGACAGAGCCCTTACGAATACGTTTTTGACAAATGTGCTTTTGACATCATCGTGGGCAACAACACGCTCCGCCAGCAAATCGAAGCCAACCTTCCCTGGGAAGAAATCAGCGCCACCTGGCAGGATGAAGTGGAGTCATTTATTGAGTTGCGGCGGGAGTTTCTTTTGTATGAATAGTTTAGTCGGTGCTCAATAGTCAGTGGCCAAATCTCAACGATGTAAAAGCTGAATTTTCTTCAAAGAAACTACCCATAACCTGTCCGGATAGAATAAAATACACCTGTCTGACAATCTCAGTTCCCAACACTGAACGGCTGACGATTAACTACTGATTTCTGACTCGGGCACTAAACCTATGGCATTCAAAGACATCATTGGCAAATTGCGTGGCTGGATTGACGATGAAGAAGACGTCGAGGTATCGGAAAAACGCCGGGCACCAAGCCGGTGGGAAGAATTCCTGGTCACGGTGGCACGTGGCATCGAAGAAGTTATGCAGGCTGAGATGTTTACGCCACCAGGGGAACCAACCTACATTCCACCGGAATACATCGTGTTTTTGAGTAAGGAAGATGATGCCGACTGGCAAGGCGAAAAACGCCGGGGGTTCGAACGTGGCCTGCACACCGTGATTGCTGAACGGGCTCGCGAACTGGTCGGAAGTGGTCGGCTCCAGACTCAAACTATCGCGCTTGAACTGCGAGTTGATCCAAATCTGGAAAAGGGCAAATTTCGCGTCCAGCCAGTCTGGGATTCGACTCCGGAAATGACCCAGGTCAAACCCCGGACACCGCCGAAACCAGCACCAGCACCGCCTTCTCCGACCATTCCCAAAACCGACAGGCTGGATGAAGGTGCCACGGTGGTCAAACCCAGAGGACATACGGCTGGTTTGATTGATGATGAAGCGACTGTCGTCCGTCCTCGGGCGGCGCTTTTTTCAATCACCGTGCTCTACGCCGGGCAACACCAGTCATCAACTCCGTGTTATAAACCTAAAGTCGGAATTGGGCGCGGGTCACAAGAAGATGTTCGGTTGACTGGAGATATGGAAATTAGCCGCTCACACCTGCAATTAGAGCGCACTGACGATGGCAGGTTTTATATCACCTGTTTAGGCCGCAACCCGGTGATCATTGGCGGAAAAGAAGTTCAAACTGACAAGCGGGCTGAAGTGACTCCGGGTGAGCCAATTTACCTGTGCAGCTTTACCCTGCAGATTGACCTGCCGGCAACCCAGCCGCTCAAAGTCTAATGTGGAGTGCGGCGGCTTGACGCCGCTTTTTATTTATTTCGCTTTTGGTGCCGTTGGTGAGAACCGATAGCGAATCACTTCAGTCAGCGCCCGGTCCTTTTGGCTGGATTCGAGGGTAATGTCTTCCACATATCCAGCTACATTGATCAGTGAATTCAAATTTGAACTGAAAAACGGATTTGGTCCGCTGGCCCCATCCCCAGTCTCTTCATCTCCCAGTTCGGTTGCCGTATCTGATGGCACAAACTCAAGTTGCTGCATCAAGCGACGGTAGGCTTCACGACCAGCCCCAAGTCGAACAACGGCAAACCGATCAGCTGTTTTGGTTTCAGGGAGCAGTGCCGGCTGACGCTTCGCCTGAAATTGAGCAGCAATTGCAGCGCAAAATTCAGGCCGGCTGGCAAAAATCACATAATTCCCCACCTGTTGATAAGCTCCACCCTGTTGCACCAGATCGGTTGGAGGCACCCGCACACCATTGGCCAGCGCCTTCCACTGAAATGAGGCGGCTGTCCCAGGCACGACCAGTCGGCCACCCAGAACTTGAAGGGCGGCGGCTTCAAACCGCGAAGCGTCAAACGAGCTGCCACACTCGACCACAATCGCCTGGTTGATTTGCATAAAGGGCCCGCCACTGCTTTCCGGCTTTACATTCCCAAGTTGAACAAAACTGGTTGGTTTGGCCCGGTTCAGAATGTCAGCCAGGTCTTTTTCAAACTGGCTATCAAGTTGCTGCTGAAAGGAGGGAACCGTCAATTTGGCTTTGGTGCCAGTCAAGGTTGAAGCCGGATCATCAACATCCTGATCAAACCGCTGGTCCAAAAATCGGTACCGTTCAAGCTGGTTGGCATCAGCGGAATCTGACTCTTCAGAATAACCTGGAGGAGAAAACGACAGATTCGACGGCTCAATCGGTGGTCGAAGCGGCGGGAAGATCAACTTAGCCAGACGTGTGGTGAGCTGGGCTTGCTGGGCAGCTGACGCAATCGCCGAAGCAGAGACTGACTGTGCTTCATCTGGAACAAACTGTAGCAAGCTAACCAGGTTGACGGCCCCAGTTTGGGGTGCGGATTGTTTCGCCGCATCGTCGGCCAGCACCACCCAACGTCGTTCCCAGATACCTCCAGGGGCAAATTCAAGATCGGCCAGACTGGTATTGACCTGACTCAAGTTGGCTTGTTTTCCCTGAACCCAGTAGGTACCGAAAAACCGCTGGTCGCGCAAACGCGGCGCATCAACCCAGAGCGTCATATCGTGTGGCGTAAAATCCTGGGCAACCGCCAGCACGGGCGACATACTGCCGGCCAGATGATCGGTGGCATCGGTGACACTGCGGTTGATCAAATTATCCAGTGTCCGCTGCATCAGCGGCTCAGTGGTGGTGATGATCAACTTCCCATCAGAAGCTGAGAAACACAATCCTTGCCGTAACCGTCCACCGTCGGTTGCCAGTTCCTGGACAAAGTATTCAAAGTTGCCGCGCCGATGCGAATCAAATCGGGGTGATTGTTTAAAGAGCATCGTGGCTGTGGCCTGGGCCAGTGGCAGTTCACTGATGTAAACCAGCTCGACCTTTCCCATATCGTAGAGTGTGGCTGCCGATTGACCACCCGCCATTGCAATGGCCTGATCTTCGGTAAACTCAATCCCGGCGCCCTGTTCAAATTCCCGAAGTCGTTCCTGAAGTTCAAGATAGAGCCGTGACTGGGTAAACGCCTGATAGCTGGGTGAGTTGAAATAGTTCTCTTTGGTCTTGGAATCTCGCCAGGTTTTGAGCAATCCCGCCAAATCTTTTGTTTGAACATAAGCCAGTGCCCCACGTGGCATCAGTCGTGCTAACGGAAGCTTATCGGCGGCAACTAACGGCCCTCGATCTGAAGCCAGCGCCAGCAGACTCACCAGCACAATTCCCCACAACGACCAGCGAAGAAACGATTTCGACATATCAACACCCCACATTCAACAAAAGAGATACACCAGCGGTGCCAAGTTTAACTCAGGTCCCAAATTACCGCTCAACCAGTTGCTTGGTCCGCGTTGGAGGCAAAATTTGCTGGGTTGGAATCGCCGTTCCTTCTTGCGGCTGAGTTTCCTGAAACAGCTCTTTAAAGGCACCAATTGAGGAAAACAACTGTGACGTTTCAACCGGCATAAAGATCACTTTGCTGTTTTGACCGGCTGACATTTCACGCAGGGACTCGATATAGCGCCCCATAATCAGATATTGCGCCGGGTTTGACTGACCGCCCAGGGCACTTGCTACCTGACGCAACGCCTCGGCTTCGGCTTCAACCGCACGTAACCGGGCCTGGGCCGCACCTTCAGCCCGCAGAATCTGCATTTGCTTGTCGCCTTCAGCGCGAGTAATGGACGCCTGTTTTTCACCTTCAGCGCGGGTAATCGCCGCTTGCTTTTCACCTTCAGCCTGGAGCACAACCGCACGTCGGTTTCGTTCAGCCGTCATTTGTTTTTCCATGGTGATGCGGACGTCATCTGGCGGATTGATATTGCGGACTTCCACCCGTGTCACTTTGACACCCCATTTGTGGGTTGCATCGTCCATCACCATGCGGAGCCGGTTATTGATCGTGTCACGTGATGAAAGCGTGTGATCCAGATCCATTTCCCCCATCACGTTGCGCAAGGCCGTGGTGGTGAGCTGCATAATACCGCCAGTCAAATCAGCGACTTCATACACGGCTTTGACCGGGTCGGTCACCTGCCAGTAAATCACTGAATCAACTCCCACTGTCACATTGTCGCGAGTGATGACGGGCTGCATCGGTAAATCAGTGAATTGTTCGCGTAAGTCAATCAATGTCACTCCGGGCCGGAATCCCGCCCAGTACATTCCCCGAGGTCGTTCGATAAACGGCATGACCAGATGCAGACCGCTATCCGCCAGTTTTTGGAATGTCCCCAGACGCTCAATGATCATCACACTCATCTGAGGGACGATATAGACCGACTTGGCCAGGGTAATCAAAATCCCAACCACAATAATTGCAAGGAAAAACAGAAGCAGTCCTTCCATGAAAAATCCCCCTTTCAGAATGGGCATGCCAACAGGGACCGGTTTGTCTGTGTTGGCAGGAGTTTATTTTTCCAACTCGCGCCACGATGGTTCACGACGGGGTTTGCGCACATACAGACTATTGCCATCAACACGGGCAATTTCAACTTCTTCGCCTTCCTGGAGGAGATCAATGTCCTCTTCCGGGATCGCCTTCCAAATCGAGCCGTAGACCTTGATTTCCCCTTCTCTGAGAGCACCGTGACTCGGCGTGACCACCACTCCGCGCTGGCCAGGTAAACTCCCGGTGCCAACTCTAAGCGAAGACCGATCAGTATCTGTAACCAGATATTTCAAAAAGATCGTGCGGGAAGCCGCTGTCAGGACAATGGAGATAAATAAGAAGACAAGGGTTTGCAACCCGAGTCCGCCAATTCCGGCCAATGCCAGGAGCGCAGCCAGACTCGCCCCAATTCCAAACCAGAGCAGCACAAACCCTGTGGTAAAGATCTCAGCCACAATAAAGGCGACGGCCAGAAGTGCCCAAACCACCCATAAATATTCCATAAGCGGATAATACTGTGTTGGGTTGAAATGATCCTGGTTTGTTGTCAGTTGTCAGTTGGTGATAAACCCAGATTGTTCAACAGGTTGATTGACTGTGAATCAGAGCAGGTACATCTCAAATGAGCTGTGGTGGCAATACTGATGTTGCCAGCTTCATTATGCCTACCACCTTGAAGACACGTCAAACCTAAAGATGGGCTGACAGACTCGCAAACTTGCGAGTCTGTCAGCCCAGTTTTTCCAACTGCATCAATCGGCTCAGAACACTGGAAAATTCATTTTTCTTCAAATCTCAAGTGTTACACTAGGTCATCAAGACTAAATATCGAGAAAAAAAGGTGTTACTCTTTGCAACCTCTTTCTTATTGAAAAATCAATCAGTTGCGGTGCATGACGGGTCAAACTGGGGAAAAGCGCCAGACAAAATGCTTGACAATCACTTTAACTTCGGATACATAAATGATTGTCAATAGACACCTTTTCACTCTTTAGTAATCCAAACACAAATCGAGCCAGGGGGAATCGGAAAGGTATTCAGACGGGGGTCTGAATGCTGGGTCGAAGTCTGCCTGTTTTTTGTTTTCAAACAGGTTTCAGATGGCGATCTGGGGACGAAGTCTGCCCGTTTGCACGTGTCTACACCCTGCTCTGCACTTATCGTGTGAGCAAAAGCGCCTTATAGTCATTAGAGGAGTCGAAGAACATTATGGAAGAGATCAAAGAGTACGAAGATAAATCAATTCAGTGTGTCGAATGTGGAAGTGATTTTGTATTTACGGCTGGTGAGCAATTGTTTTTTGCAGATAAAGGACTGAAAAATACCCCCAAACGCTGCAAGTGTTGCAAGATTAAGAAAAATGAACGCTTTAACGCGCTGCTTTCCGCCATGAGCACTGATGGCAGCCGTCCCCGGATTCAGGTGGCGGTCGAATGCGCTCAATGTAGTGTCAAAACTACAGTTCCCTTCCTGCCAACGCAGGGTCGTCCGGTTTATTGCCGTGACTGTTTCTTGAAAATGCAACCGGTCGAACTGACGCCAGTTGCGCATTTAGCCACTCCTCCTGCGGCGTAACCCGCCCAGGCTAACCCTTTGACGTACAACTCGGGTGACATTTTTTGCTGTTCACCCACTGATCTTTACAAGCGGGCACGCCAAGGTAAGCAAAAGGCACAATGGGTCCAAGGTCGAACACGGGGTTCTTCTCCTAAGGGGTTCATCAAGGCTACGTGGTGCAAGTTAACTCTATTGAAGGGAGAGGCGTGCAGAAATGATATTGCAGCCATAGGCTGTGTGAACGCGATGAGCGACTCACACAGCCTTTTTTCATGGGCTGAAGACGTCGGGATGAATAGTGGTTAGTGAATAGTGGTTAGTGGTTAGAAATCAATGCTTTCGAAGAAGAACCAAGAACCAAGAACCAAGAACCAAGAACCAAGAACCAAGAACCAAGAACCAACCACTAACCACTTTCTTCATCCTTTTGGCGGGCACAACAACTTGATGTGAAACGAAGTGCCTTCGTTGGGAGTGCTTTCAACCGAGATGTCACCCTGGTTAGCGTGAACCAGGTGTTTCACAATCGCCAATCCCAGACCTGTACCGCCAGTTTCCTGGGAACGTGATTTATCAACCCGGTAAAGTCGTTCAAAAATCCTCGGCAAATGGTGAGCATCCATCCCAATCCCGGTATCTTTGACCGTGATGACGGCATGTTCAGGATCTTCCAGGCGGGCACTCACGGTAATGCTGCCTTTGGGGCGATTAAAGCGGATGGCATTCACGATCAGGTTCATCAGAATCTGTTCCATGCTTTTGGTATCCGCCAGTATCCGCATACCAACCGGTACAGCGTTGGTAAAGGTCAAATTTTGTTCTTCGAGTTCGGCTGAAACCAGCGTTGCCAGATTTTCAACAAAGGCTCTGATGTCCACATCCATCAGCGTAATTGAGACTTCCCCGCCCTCAATCGCCGAAAGATCAGCAATATCTTTGACCAGGTTGAGCATGCGTTTGCCGTGTTTGTTGATGATCTGGAGAAACTCGACATTATAGTCAATGTCATAAATTGCCCCATCAAGCAGTGTTTCGACATAGACCAAAATTGACGTCAACGGCGTGCGCAATTCGTGTGACAGATTGGCAAAAAATTCGCGCCGGACCCGCTCAAGCTTTACCAGTTGTGAAATATCAGAAAACACCCCAATGGCCCCGTTGACAGTATTTTCCGGAGCTAACAGCAACGGGGTTGCCCGAAAACTGTAGGTTCGAGTCTGGCTATTGAGGAATTCGACTTCGCCTTCAAAAGGGGTGCCGTCCTGAAGGACTTTGCGAAATCCCTGATGGATGGTTTTGTTGCGGGTAGCGTCAACCAGCCGCAAGAGCCGTCCGGATGAATCTTGCAACCGGAGTTTAAAGATCTCGGAGGCAGCCTGGTTATAGAGAACAATATTGGTATCCTGGTCAATAACCAGAATACCTTCGCGAAGCGACCCAAGCACCGCCTGCATTAAGGCTGGTGAATACTGGTTTGGTGGCGATTCCATGAGTGGGTATGGGGGTTGGAAAATCAAGTTGCGGCGACGATTGGCTTGCGGACTTCAACAAAGCGATAGCCAATCCCAACTGCCGTTTCAATATAGCCTTCAATGCCCAGCTTTTGTCGCAACCGTCGGATGTGAACATCGAGGGTTCGGGTTTCGCCGTCGTAATCAATGCCCCAGACACGATCCAAAAGATATTCACGTGTCAGGACACGCCCCTTGCTTTGTGCCAGTAACTTCAATAACCCAAATTCTTTACGTGTCAGACTGACTTCCTGCCCGCTACACCGGACGATAAAATGCGCGTAATCAATAAACAAGGTTCCATCGTCATAGACCGGTGCGGTGGATTCACCTTCACTCCGACGCAAAACGGCATAGACCCGGGCAATCAGCTCACGGACACTGAATGGTTTGGTGATGTAGTCATCCGCTCCGAGACTGAGCCCATGCACCTTGTCGGTTTCGTCCATGCGGGCCGTCAACATAATGATTGGAATTTGGGAGGTTGTTTCTTCGCGGCGCAAACGACGGCAGATTTCAAAGCCGTTCATTAAAGGCAGGTTGATATCGAGAATAATCAGGCTGGGTGGATGTTCCAGCACGCTCCGTAATCCGGTTTCCCCGGTTGAAGCAATCCGCACCTGAAACCCGCCTTCTCGTTCCAGGTTATACCGAATGGATTGAGCTATATCCAGGTCATCTTCAATGACAACAATATTTTTTTTCATAAGGTACTTCCAAAATCACAAATGGCTGATCGGGGTACGTGGCAGGTTGGGTATCAGCAAGGCAAACCAGACACGAGTTTACTTTCTGGAAAACGTTGAAAAATAAAGATTTTCCAGAAGTTGATCATCACAACCCGGTCGCCAGCAACCCGTTACCAGGCCAGGTTCAACCCGCTGTTTTCCGACTCGTCCCCAGCGAGCCGAAGATTACCGCAATGCTTGATGTTGCTGCCTTCGACCATATACACCACCTGTTCACAGATGTTGGTGACATAATCGGCAATCCGCTCCAGATGCTTGATCACAAACAGCAGTTCAGCCGCCCGGACCACACACGAGCCATCGGTTGACATAAACATCAAAAGTTCGTCAAAAATGCGGCGATAGAGCCGATCTACTTCTTTGTCGCTCAAAATGATGGCGCGTGCCCGTTTCGCATCGTGCTCGGCCATTGCATCCAGGGCATCAATCAGCATGTGGTGCACGATATTGGCCATGCGAGGGAGGTCAATATAGGGCTTGAGTTGGGGCTCATTGTTGAGCTTGAGCGTGTGCCGGGCAATATTAACGGCATGATCGGCGATTCTTTCCACCATTGGCGTCGCCCGGACAATGCTCACAATGAACCGTAAATCGTCATCCGAAGAATTTCGAAACCGCAACAGGTCAACACACATCTGATCAATTTCAGATTCGATGGTGTCAATTTCGTCATCTTCATCAATCACCAATCGGGCGAGTCCAGAATCTCGATGAACAAGCGCCTGTGTGGCCTGGGCAATGGCCACTTCGGCTTGACCGCCAAATAGAAGAAACTTATCGCGCAACTGGTTTAATTCGGCTTGCGTCACGTAGGTATTCATTGGGGGGAGGATCCTCAAAAAAAGAAATATGTTTAGAGTATACCAAAAGTGGCTGGGTGTCTGCTCTGCGCTAATACCACTTTCCGAACCCTAAAACTCGAACCTCCAAACCTGCCTGCTTGCAAACTGATGGATTGCCACACGTGCCTGCTCGTTGTGAGTGATCTGATCGTCGAAATTGTGGTTGGGGCACTTTCGTTGCAATCTAAGAAAGTTCTGTTACATCCATGTGACGAAGTGGGAAACCAAATGAAGAATGAAGAATTGAGAATGAAGAATTGAGAATTGAGAATTGTCGAATCTAATTACTCACCATTCGCGTAATAAAAATCCTGTTTCGTGAATTATTTTTCTAGTTTTG
>CAZXCE010000162.1:0-14788 GCA_964639175.1 uncultured Clostridia bacterium | reverse complement strand
CCTTTGATTGCCCGAAGCTCAATTTCTTCAGCCCCAAGCCCCAAGCCCCAAGCTCTGAGCCCAAGTCTTCCACCCACTGTTTTCAACCTGCTTTCTCTGAGTTTTCAGTCATGAACTTTGTTTTTACCAACCGATTTTTGTGGCTTTTTGCCGTTGGGCTGATTTTTTTAGTTGTGAGTTGGGTGGTGGTGCCGCTCCGATGGCTGGTACTGGTCTATGACCTCGCCCTGGTGGCAGCGGCGATTTGGGATTATCGGCGAACTGAATCTCCCGAAATTTTCAAAGTCAATCGGGTCTGCGAAGGGCAGTTTTCAATTGGGGCTGAAAATCCGGTTACGATTACCGTTTCCCACTCAGCCAGACGTTCAATCCAAATCTACCTGAAAGATGAATACCCGCCAGAATTGATCACCGAACAGCGTGAAAGTGAACTGGTGGTCAAAGCGCGGCATCAGGGTTTTTTTAGCTACACTTTATTTGCCACTTCGCGGGGTGCCTTTACCTTTGGTGGCATTGCCGCCCGCTATCTTGGCCCACTGGGACTGATCTGGCGTCAGACGACATTCCCGGCGACCCAAACTGTCAAGGTCTATCCCAACATCCAGGAAGCCAGAAAGAATGAACTGATTGCGCTCCGAAATCGGGACCTTCGGCTGGGGCAGCGGCGAATGCGCCATAAGGGGCAGGGACGTGAATTTGAATCGCTTCGTGAATTTGTAACCGGTGATGAAGTCCGCCATATTTCCTGGTCAGCCACAGCCCGGCGTGGAAAGTTAGTGACTCGGGAGTATCAAGTCGAGCGCAGTCAAAACATTGTCGTGATGATTGACTGTGGGCGATTGATGACGACCCGCATTGGACAGTTGACCAAACTTGACTACGCCGTCAACGCAGCACTTTCAATTGCATATGTGGCTACGGCCAGTGGTGACAATATGGGGATTTTGGCTTTTTGCCGACAGGTCACCCACTACCTGCCACCCAAACATGGGCGGACACAACTGGCGAAAGTTCTGGATAGTCTGTATGACGTGAAGGCTGAATTGATTGAACCGTCTTATGCTCGTGCGTTTTCCTATCTCAACACAAATTGCCGACGGCGATCGCTGGTTGTCATTCTCACGGATCTGGTGGATCGTGATGCTTCGGCGGAACTCCTGACCCACACGGCAACCCTGTTTCCCCGGCATCTGCCATTGATTGTAACCATTGGGGATAAGGATTTGTGGGGACTGGTTCGTGAGGTGCCACAGACTCCTGAAGCCGTATTTGAGCAATCTGTCGCGGAGGAATTACTATCTGAACGGGAATCGGCGCTTCGTCGGATTACCCAACTTGGTGGGCTGGCCCTTGATGTTCCAACCGGAAAACTCTCGCTGGAACTGGTCAACAAATACCTGGAAGTGAAGGAACGGGGGCTTTTGTGATACCCGCTTGAACCAAAGGTGCAGGCCATAAACGACCTGCTTCAATTCAACCACCGCTACACGGTGAAACCCTTTGAAACAATCATTCCTCGAAAACCCTGAACCCTGAACTCTTGACTGGGGGTCGCTTTTTTTGGAGGGAGAGGTGTGATACATTCTAAACCTTGTAAGTCATTATATAGCAATAATAAAGGTGAAGAATGTATCTTAAAAAAGTTATACAACAAATGCGGGTGCAATTGAAAAGCATCCTGCCGGTGTTTCATAAAGCGCAGGTGGAAAACTTGATTTTGATGGTGGTGGGAATGGTGTACGCGCAAAGTGTGAACTTGCCAAAAGTGGCGACGAAAATGCCGCTCAAGATTCAAATTGAGGGACGGGTGCAGCGATTGGAACGATTGCTGGCGAATAACAAGTTCGAGCCGCTGGAGGTGATGAAGCCGGTGGCAAGGCGAGTGTTGAAACGGGTGAGCCGGCGGAGTCGAAAGGTAAGGCTGGTGATGGATCGGTCGATGATCAATGACACGGTCAACGTGTTGCATGTGGCGGTGGTATTTCAGGGTCGGGCGCTGCCGCTCGGGTGGGTGGAAGTACCACACGAGGGGATGTCGGACCTGGCATTGCAACAGGAGTTGCTGAGGTGGGTGGCGGGGTGTTTACCCAAAGGAGTCAGCGTGTCACTGGTGGCGGATCGGGAATTTCATTCAATCTGGCTGGCGACCTGGATTGGGACAAGCTTGAAGTGGTCATTCGGCTTGCGGATCAAGGGCAACACCAAGATTGAAATCGATGGTCAAATGGTGGATGCCTCGACCCTGGCGATCAAAGGGGCCTGCACCTGGCACGAATCAGTCAAAGTCACCACCGACAAAGCGGCGACCTATCGGGTCAATTTCTTTACCGAGTGGGTGGTCACCGAAGATGAACCCTGGCTCATCATCACCAATTTTTCCCACCCCTCCAAGGTCGAACCCGCTTATTGCCGCCGTTTTGGCATTGAAGAGATGTTTTCCGACCTCAAAAGTCGTGGCCTCAATCTCGAAGATACCCGCCTGACTGACCCCAAACGCCTCTTGCGGTTGCTCGTCGCCACCGCGATTGCTTATTTATGGATTATGGAAGTTGGCTTGACTGCCGTCGCCATTGGTTGGCGCAAATACATTGATAATCGCGGACAGGCTTCGACCCTCAGTTTATGTCAAATTGGCCTGCGCTGGATCGAGGATCGCTTGACTCACGGTTTGGCACCTCCTCGCTTTCGCTTTCGCTTCCACCTGCTCCCGGATTCCTGAAAAAAGCGACCCCCAGTCAACCCTGAACCCTGAACCCTGAACATGCGTCACCAACTTCTCAAAGACATTTTCATCACGGTTCTGGAGTCATTGCGAGCCAATAAGCTTCGGTCCGCCCTGACGCTACTTGGTGTCATTATTGGGGTGACGGTCGTGGTGATGGTTGGTGCCGTGTTGACCGGGCTATCGGCTCGAATTGCCGCCATTAGTGAACGGAGCGCGCCAAATGTGATTTATTTCACCAAAGAAGAAAAAATCGGCCCTTCGTTTCGCTCCCCAACCCCCGAAGAACGCCAGCGCAAAGACCTGACCTATGAGGATGCTCTGGTCGTGGCAGCGCTGGATTCGCCGCTGGGTGTTTCACCACAGAAAATTCGCGGGAGCTATGGCCCAACAGCCGATAAACCCACGATGACTGCCCGTGGCCGCGAAGCAATCAACCCGCTGGTGCTTGGGGTGTGGGATAATTTCCCGGACCTGGTTTCAGTCAATATTGAAAATGGACGCTTTTTTACTGAGACCGAGCGCCGAAACCGGTCACAGGTGGTGGTGATTGGCTCCGGGATTGCCCGTCAGTTGTTTGATACTCTGGATCCGGTGGGTGAAGAAGTGAAAATTGACGGTAGCCTGTATCGTGTCATCGGCGTGCTGGCCTCGGCGGCAGGTCAGGGCGTGATTGGCAGCGACGAGCTCGACGAACGAATCGTCTATGCGCCATTTGAAACAATTGCCAAACAATATCCAAATATTGAAGGCGTCGTGATTGTGGTTCGAGCCCCGGCTGGAAAAGTTGACCAGGTCACGGACCAGGTAACCGCAACCCTTCGCATCCGCCGAAAAGTCCCCGCCGAAGCCCCAAATAATTTTGGCGTCAATCGGGCCGAGCAGGTCTTTGATGCGGTCAATCAAATTTTAGCCGGGCTGGCTTTGATTGTGGTGCCGGTTGCTCTGGCGGGACTTCTGGTCGGAGGTGTCGGAGTAATGAATATCATGCTGGTTTCAGTCACCGAACGCACCGCCGAAATTGGCGTTCGGCGTGCGATTGGGGCCCGCCGAAAAGATATTCTGAGTCAATTTTTGATTGAATCAGTGATTTTGACGACGTTTGGCGGCATCATCGGAATTGTGGCTGGTCTTGGGTTGGCCCTGATCATCAGCCTGATCATCAGCTTTCCAGTGGCGGTTCCACTTTGGGCAATTCTGACTGGATTTGGAACTTCGGCCACGGTGGGCCTGATTGCCGGAATGTACCCGGCGGTTCGAGCTGCCAAAATGGACCCGGTGGTGGCGATTCGAAAGGCGTAATCCCAAATTATACCCGTTGGAAATGAAGGCCTCGTATTAGCAAATAGCTAAACTATTGAAAAAATTGTATTTCTCTACTCTCTAAACGGTATAAATTGAACACAACCAAGTCGCAGGAATCACACGAAGAATGGTAACCAGGTCTGGAATTTCTACCTCGCTGATTTTGATTCTAAGAAGCGCAACACCTCTCATTAAAAGATTACTTGAGTAATTGCAACTTTTCCCAATAAACTCAAATCCCCCTCAACCGTTGTGCCATTTCCTTCCGACAAAATGCCATTTCCCCGGCTCCGCCCAGGTTGGGTGAGACAACTACTTTGAGAACAGCCTTCAATATTCAAAGGACAATTGCACGGGTACACATCACTGGCGACAAATTGCCGGAGAGTTGGCGTCGCTTGAGATTGAACAAAAGCCCGTGCTAACGCAATATCATTTGTTTGAACCGGCTGCCCATCGCCAGAGACATCTCCCCATAATACAAATTCAGGGGATATGGTTTTCGGATCGCCTGCATTTGGGTACGCAGCAGGAAGTGGGAAATTCTGGGTTGTCAGCTCTTGCGACACTCCAGGAATGACGACTGTTAGATACCCATTGATGTTTCCTGAACCAGTTGAGGAAGCTGGGACTGTAACTTTCAATGTATTACTATCAACAAACTCAACATTTGGTGACGGAATGAGTCTGCCACCACCAAAATAAACCTGAGTGCCAAAAAGAAAACCTGCTCCGAATACAGTAATTATTCTTCCAGGATAAGAAGAGATTGGATAAAATTTGGTTAGTGAGTATTGCCTGGCCATCTCAACTTTGTTTTCTTTCAGGTTGCTTGGGTGAGCATCTAGAGCCGCAGAATTGAGATTCTTAGCTAATGACTGTGGCAACCCTGAAAAAGAAAGACCTGTTCCAAAAATCAAACATAGCAAGCCTCCAGTTGCTAATTTTCGAGTGTTTTGAAGAAGTGTCCGCATTGAAAGCTCCTTAATTCATAAAGAATTGGTTTAGAGAAAAGAAAGGAACCAAAAACGTCCTTTTGGTTCCTTCCTCGATGTAGAACCTGTTGCAATCTATGACCCCAATCATCGGTTCATTGGTTTGGAAACAGGTTTTAAGGTCTGTTCAAAGAGTTTGAAAATCCGTTTGTATTCGTCAGCCCAGCTTGTGCTTTCGACAAAGCTGTGGTCTTCGACCGGATAGGCTGCCAGTTCCCAGTTTTCTTTCCGGAGTTCAATCAACCGTTGAGCCAGTCGGACCGAATCCTGGAAATGCACGTTGAGATCCACCATGCCATGACAAATGAGCAAATTCCCTTTCAAGCCTTCAGCGAAATAAATCGGAGAACTTCGCCGATAGGCTTCAGGGTCATCCTGGGGTGAATTGAGAATGTTTGATGTGTACTCGTGATTGTAATGCGCCCAGTCCGTCACTGGCCGTAACGCCGCACCTGATGCAAACACGTCCGGCTGGGTAAAGAGCGCCATCAACGTAATGAACCCACCATAACTTCCGCCATAGATACCGATTCGTTTGGCATCCACGCCGTGAGCAGAAACCAGCCAGCGAGCGGCATCCACCTGATCGTCAAGGTCTTTCCCGCCCATGTGCCGATAGATGCCAGTTCGCCAGTCACGCCCGTACCCAGCCGAAGCCCGATAATCCACATCCAGGACGGTGTACCCTTTTTCCATCAACAAATGATGAAACATAAATTCACGATAGTAATAAGACCAGTATTTGTGAGCGTTCTGCAAATATCCGGCCCCGTGAACGAAAATTACGGCTGGACCGCCTTTGACCGCAGTTTTTGGTTTGTACAAACGGGCATACACCGTGGCACGGTCTCTGGCTTGAAATGTGACAACCGGCGGGTCAATCCACGGATAGGAAAGCCATTCAGCCGTCGGCGAAGCTGTGATTTGTTTGGCTTCGGCGCCAGCCTGATTTGGTTGGAGATACACTTCGGGTGGGCGGTTGGTATAGGAACGCACCATCGCCAGCAGCGTGCCATCTGGCGAAACCGATGCCAGATTTGAGCCAGGCAGTGTGGAAAGTTTGGTCCGGGTGCCACCTTCGAGCGGCATCGAATAAAAGTGGATTTCCCCAGGGTGGACTTCATTTGAGGTGAAATACCATCTGGTTTTGTCTTCTGAAATCTGGACGTTGTCCACTTCAAACTGGCCGCTGGTCAATTGTTTGGGTTGTCCGCCAGCGGCTGGAATTGTATAAAGATGAGCATATCCATCGCGTTCCCATTCAAAATACAGGTGCTGATTGTCGGGGAGCCAGCCAAGGGTTGATACGCCTGGGCCATCCACCCAGGCATCGTCGTGGATGGTGTGAAGAATATTGATTTTTGCAACTGCCGGGTCAAGTGTCGTGACCCACTGGTCTTTATTGTCAAAGGCACGCAGCAGCAATGCGGCTTTTGATCCATCATCCGACCAGACGACTGATCCATAATAGACTTCACGATCAATGGTTTGCGGCTCGCCAGCCGGTTCTTTCCCGGCTCCAGGTTTTGGCTTTTTCGTGGTTTTTAAACCGTGTTCGACAAACTTTACATCGCCGGTGGCGAGTGTCACTACGGCCATTTTGTAACGAGTTTGAAGGTCTCCGACATTGTTCCGGGTCGGCACCATTTCCGTGTAGGCCGACTCGGTTACAAAAAACGGAACATTGGCAATTTTTGACCGGGAGGCTTCTTCGGTAAAGCTTGCCAGAATGTGCTTTTGATCAGGTGAAAGTTCGAGGCTCTGGAGTGAGAGGTTACCCGGAATGGTAAACGGCTTGAGCGGAAGTCGTTCTTTGGCTTTGGCTTCGCGTTCTTCGCGTTTTTTGGCCCGTTGACGAAGAATTTCAATCAGCGCCTTTTCTTCTTGCTTTAAATACTCCTGACTGTCTGTCCCTTTTTCCTTTTCATCGGGGCCGGGTTTGGAACGAAAATTCGAAAGCTGCTGGAGACTGCCAGTTTCAAGCGAAAGCAAAAACAGGTTGTCGTTGCGGGTAAAGAAAATGCTCTTTTGATCAGTTGTAAAGTGCGGATTTGACTCAACTTCAGTGGTTTTGGTCAATTGCACCGTCCGCCCGGCGGTGTGGTTATAGAGAAAAAGGTCGCCATAGCGGTCAAAAACCGAAAACGCTTTATCTTTAGAAAGGTCTGCCGTGATGGGCGGCGCATTTCTGGCATCAGCTTCGCTCAGTCGTTGCAGATTGCTCCCATCGCGATTGACCATAAAGGTATCCGGGTCTTTTTCTCGCGGTTCACCCGGTTCTTTCCAACTGAAATAAACTTTCTGGCTGTCGCGTGACCAGCGAACCTGGGCTGGTGTCGTTCCTACCAGACCCGGTCCACGCATGATGTTGTCAATCGTCAATGCAAAGGCTGGCTTGGAGGCAGCTTCCTTTTCCTTTTGGGCCAGGGCAGTTGCTGGCGTCAGCGGAAGCAACATCAAGCTAGCCAGTCCGAACCCTAACCATTGGCGAAGATGGCGATACGGTGTGTTGTGTTCAAAACGCAATGGGATTTCCTCTCTTCTGTATGAAATGGACAATCTGAAATGTGTGCGACGGATAGATTGGAATTATGAAGGATGAACTATGAACTATGAAGAGCCATTGTGCGAAGTCAGTCTTTGCATTTGAGCCTGAAACAGGTCAATTTTTGAGAATTTGAAGCCCCACTGCCTTCCGGGCGTGGATTATTTCCCACAATGAGGAAAAAGAGCCAGATGAAAAAACAGTGACCGGGAACAAGCAGGTACACGGACAGAGAGACTCCAGAAGAGCTAAGATAAACGGCAAGATCTTCAAAATAAAAGGCTTAGGTCCAGATAGCTTGTCACCTGATCACCCGGTCACCCGGTCATCTGGTCACGCGGTCACCTGGCCAATTGCGGAACGAGGTTTGCCCTTACCTTGAGAGAACGCCTTCTCTGAAGGAGGGGAAAGCTATGCAACATAGAAAGTTATTCCACGTGACCTTTTTTTTGGCTTGTTTTTTCCTGGCTTTCTTTGTTTCGATGCAAAGAGGTTGCCAGCACATCAAGTCACAGCAGATAGGACCTGAGTTTTCGCATCACGTACCAGCCACCGAACCACAGCACGCCATAATCTGGCCGGTTGCGGTTGAACCACCCTCTGAACACCGCCTGATCGGGGTGACTGCGGCTGACGAGGAATTAAAAACCGACGATGGGACGGTTGAATCCGGTGTGGTGATGGATGACCTGATTGTGGTCAACCGGTTGACCCCAGCTTCATATCCAGCCACGCTGCAACGGGTGCGGATTCGATGGGATGAATTCCAAAATCTGCCCTCACCGCTTGGGAAGTCAGTGCAGTTACTGGTGTTTACAGATTCGACCGGGAGTGGTCATCCGGTTTCACCGGTTACCTTGAGCGTCAACCAGTCGGTGACAATTTCTCAAACAGGCGCGTTTCTCGATTTTTCAGTTAATCCAGTTACCATTGGGTCAGGTGATGTTTACGTCGGATTTCAAGCGCCGAACCCGGCTCAAGGGGTTGGGTTTTCAGCCGACACCAACAGTCCGCCTCAACAACGGGCATTTTACTCGACCAATGATGGAAGCACCTTTCAGGGACCGTTACAGTTTCAGGATGGAACACGACCCAATATTCTGTTACGGGCGGTTGTTTCCACATCAACTGGGAGCACCGAAGAGTTAAAAACCGATGACGGCACAGTTGATGGTCGTGGGTTTCTTGAAAACAAAATGATGATGGTCAATCGGCTCACTCCAGGGCGCTTCCCTGCCACCCTGGAAACCATTCGAATCTACTTTGTTTCATTTCAAGGCCAGCCCAGCCCGGTTGGAGGCTCGGGACGACTGGTGGTCTACGCTGACCCACAAGGCACCGGAATTCCTCCCGTCAATGCTCAACCCGTCATCAGTCAATCATTTACCATTTCCCGCACCGGGTCGTTCGAGGATTTTGCGGTACCTGCCGTGAGCTTGCCATCCGGTGATTTCTACGTTGGGTATCAGGCTGGGAATCCAGCCAACGGCGTAGGATTTGCGGCTGACTCAAATGGCCCGGCCCAGCTTCGAAGCTTTTATTCCCAAAATGACGGGGTCAATTTCCAGGGACCGCTTCGGTTTTCTGACGGCGCAACCGCCAATTTGATGATTCGGGCCCGAGTCAGGTACGGAGGTTCCACCGACACCCAGCCACCCTCGGTCAATGTGGTGTTCCCCAATGGCGGCGAAACGCTTTCGGTTGGCGGCACAACTCAAACTCGCTGGACCTCTTCGGACAATACCGGAGTGAGCCGACACGAAGTGTGGCTCTCGGTCAGCGGTGGCGCCAGTTACCCAACCGCACTGGCAACGGGTCTGGCCGGAACAGCCCAGGCCTATCAGTGGATCATTCCGAACACGCCAACACTCTCGGCCCGGGTGAAAGTGGTGGCCGTTGATGCAGCGGGAAACAGCGGGATGGATACGTCAAATGGAAATTTCACCATTTCCAGTGGCGGTGACACGCAACCACCAACTGTCCGGGTCCTGTCACCCAACGGAGGCGAACAGTTGACTCCGGGTGCGGTTACCCGGATTGCCTGGACTTCAACCGATACAGTGGGCATGGCGTCTCATACCCTTTCCCTTTCAACCGATGGAGGCGGATCATTTCCAACTTCAATCATGACCGGAGTGCCACCAGCCGCCCAGGAATTTTTCTGGTCAGTCCCACTGATTGAAACCCTGCGTGGCCGAATCAAGGTCAGTGCCTTTGATACTTCATCCAATGAGGGATTTGACATTTCCGACCAGGATTTCCAAATCCAGATCGCGAGTAGCGGTGATTTCTCGCTGAGTGCCAATCCGACCACGGTGAGCCTGTCAGCCGGAGAGCTGGCCACGTTGCTCCTTTCCGCAACCGGAACAGATGGATTCCAAAGCTCTATTTCCCTGACAGCAACGGTTTCTCCACCGGATTCAAATGTCCGCGTTGCATTTCAGGATAACCCGTTGCGGATCGGGACCACCACCACTGGCACCATCACCACAACCAGCCCGTTAACCGCTGAGAACTATACCCTCACGCTGACCGGCAGTGGTGGCGGGAAAACACATTCACTCAGTATTGCCTTGAGCATCTGGAAACCCCTTGGGAGTAAACCGGTTGGCACCGAAGGCGGTACGATTTCCGCCGAAGGGTTCAAGCTCAAAATTCCACCGGGTGCCCTTTCTGAATCCAGCCTGGTAACGGTCTCGGAAAATTCATCCGGCCCAGACGATGCGGCCTCAAAACAGTATCGAATTACCGGTCTGACACCGTTTTCCAAATCACTCAAACTGACCATCCCGCTGACCAAATCGGTGGCCGGTACTGAAACGTATGCCTCGGTCACCTGTTTAAGCTCCAGTGTCACCAGTCAACAAACCACAATGGAACCGGCCTGGTTGACTGCCAAAATCAAGGGTGACAGCGGCACGGTATCGCTGCCGGCAATGCCGACAACCACGGTGGTCGGGCAACGCGAAGATCAGTTGCTATCGGCTGCCAGTCGGGTTGCGGTTGGCGAAAGTGTCAAAGAATTTTTTGTCAATCTGGTTGACACAACGGCCTGGCGCTATGTTGACAGCCAGAACAACCACTTTAAGCTGACCTACCGCAATGCGGCCAACGAAGCCCGAGTCACGCAACTGGCGGCGGCGTTAGAGCAGGCGTACAGTGGACTTCAGGCCGTTGGACTCTCCTGGGACGGTCGAACCAAATGGCCGATCCGGGTTTGTGTCGGCGAGTTCAAAGACCCCAAGGAAAAAGCCGAACGCTGGGGCGAAGAAGTCTATCCAGGGTTGTGGGGCGTCAATTATGCCTGGATTATGCTCAATGAAGACAAACTCAATGCCCCCAACAGTGAGAATGAATTTAAGGTCACGGTCAGCCACGAATTGTTCCACCTGTTACAGGATACCTATGTCGCACCTTCCTTGATCCAGGATGACGCCTATTACTGGATGCGTGAAGCCTGTGCGGTCTGGTTTGAGCGCAAGGTGCTGCCGTCCGTGTGTCCGAGTGTGTTGGGCAACAGTGATGCCATGGCCTTTCCACTCGATGGGGTTGGAATGGTTGGTGAATCCCAGGCTCAGGATCACGGCTATGGCGCCTCGATGTTCCTCTCATTTCTGACCAGCAGTTACAAAGATGAGACAATCATCGGACGCATCTGGCAAAATTCGAAGAAGAAATACAGCCCAATTGCGGCTCTGGGTGAAGCCACCAATGACCCGACCTGGACTTCAAAATGGATTCAGTTTGCTGCCGCCTACTTTACGGGAGTGAATGCTGACCGCTGCTGGCCTCCGGCCAACAGCACCCAGGCGTTGGGTCAGACCTGGGACCTTAAGACCACAACAAACCAGAACCATACTTTTTCAGTCAACTTACAGGGACTTTCGGTAGTTCCGTTGCGGGTCAAAGTCCTGACCAGCGGGTTTCGAGCCGACCAGAAACTAACCCTGGAGTACCGGCCAAATGGCACATCATCAGTGATCAGTGTGTATAAAATCCAGGATGGCGTGACCACGTTGCTGGGCAATACGGCTCAATCCTTTACGATTCAACCCCTGACGGACTTTCAGAGCCAAAAGACATTTCTGGTTTTTCTGGCGGTGAATGATTCGTTGTCCGGGTCAGGAACGGCGTCACTGGAGGTCAGGCTGGAAGGTGAGAATAAGGATGTGACCTATGCCATGAAACCCTTTACCAAAGTCAGTACCGTGTGGAGTCCAAGCGTTCTGGGCCAGCGCAAAGGGCGGATCGTGCACAAGGGAGCGATGACCGGTCCCAACCTCACCCTCGTCGCTGACCATATTTTGTGGCCAACGGATGAAAACCTGGCCATCCAGGAAGTTGAAACTCTGGTTTCAGGCAAAGGTGCCACGCTGCCACTCTCTATCAGTTATCCGGTAGAGTCTTTTGATGTTGATGGGGCCACTCCAGCCGAAAACCAGAGCCGGTCGTGGACAACTATCCAGCCGTTTTCAGATGGTGGCCGCGAGGTCTCAACCATTACGTTTGTCGGCTATATGCTCTATGACCGATATGGGGTTGATAAAATTGCGGATTCCACCACTGGCACCTTCAATTTGACCGTCACCAATCAACCCAATGAACTGGCACGATACCGAATCTGGCTCAGTTTTTCAGTGTACCGGGAGCGCTTTGATAAGAATGGAAAGAAAACCGGCAGTAGCGGCCCGTCACTTCTTCGCGAAGAAGTGCTCTGGTTTGAGTTTCGAGTTCAGTGATGGATCTTTCGTTTTCGCCCGCCCCACAGCGGGCGAAAACCAATTTTGGACCTTACCAGCCCATTCGCTCTTTGAGCGAGGTAATATGGGCCAGATGGTGGCGACTGTGCCAGCCATACAACGCCGTCATTTTATGAAGATTTAACGGACCCATTTCAGGGTGCAGCAGGGTTCGGTCAAAGTCTTCGGGGGATCGGGTTTTAAGTAAGTTGACCAGTCGCGCATGCAGTGCGTCGAGTAGTTGGAGTGAAATTTCTACGGGGAAGCTTTTCCCATCTGGAAACTCGGCCCAGAGGGCTTCGGCATAGGGCTTGATCGTCGGCTCATTTTCCGTGAGCGCCAGTTTAAATCGGATATAGCTGTTGACGTGACTATCAGCCACGTGATGGATCACCTGGCGGATTGTCCAGCCGTCAGGGCGATAGGGCGTATCAAGTTGTTCATCATTTAAGCCCGCCACGGCCTCGCGGAGCTTTTGCGGCAGGCTGGCGATGTCTTCAATCGCTGCCGCCCGGTCAGCATCAGAGTAATCGTTGCGTTCAAACGGGAATTTTCCCACCGGATAGCGAAGGTCGGTCATAGGTGTCTCCAAAAGTGTATGGTCAATGATTGATTGAACTGGCTTGTCATAAAAACAAACAAGTGAAACCAAAGACGAGAAGTGTACCTTATTGTATTCAAAGAGTTTACCACTCTCATTATTCATCATTGGTTTTATACCATTTTGGAATGAAGCCATCAGTATTATGGGAAAGCGAAATCATTGAAAGAATTGTATTTCCCTCAGCCCTTAGCCCAATACCCTCAGCCCAAAATGGAATCAAGCGGCCTGGCATGAAACGGCGCACCATAATTCAGTCCCAACCAGCAAGGCAACCAGTGGAAGCGGGTTACTCAACACAGCAACTCTGCATTCGCTACGAAGCAAGTGCTGAATAGAAGTCCCCAAGAGAGCCCACTGTCACGTGTAGTTTTGTGATTTGCACTTCGAAGAGTTGCAGTTCAGGATGCTCAATCCAAATCCCAATCTGTCCCCTCTCGACGGAAGGAAATCAGAATAACCACGCGTGAAAGATAGGAGATCCAGGGTTCAAAGACTCCACCCTGGTAAACAACTGACGACTGACGACTGACGACTGACTGATCTTACATTTAACATTCTTAACGTTCTTTTTGCGTTGCCCTAACAACTCCCGCGTTGAAATCAGATAGGATGGCAACCTCCTCGATCACCGGAAACAACCAGAACAAAAAGAAGCAAGGAAGAGAGCACCATGATTTCAGTCCATGAATTTTCCAAATCTATCCAGCACGCGCGTTTTTTCCGGTGGAAGCTGGCTGTCGTGGTTTTTTTGATGGTGACGGCGATTTTATGTTTCAACCCGATCAATGGATATTTCCTCCTGACCGATGCCGATGACAAAGCCACCCGGATTGCAATCGGCGTTCAGGGATTACCAAGTCTGGCCGGCGTCGGAGATTTTAACGGCGACCATCACCCAGATTTGCTTCTGGTTGGAAGCGGTGCCGATGACGGGCACCAGGTTGATTTCTGGTCAGTGAGTTTTGGTGATGGGAAAGGCAGGTTTGTGCTTGAAAGCGAGTTTCGGACCATGGCCGATGCCACGTCGCTGGCGATTGGGGATTTTACCGGGGATGGAAACGATGATTATGCCGTGACCTATACCACAACCCTGTTTCTGGCCATCCACGCCAGTAACGGCAATGGGGTCTTTCCGTTTCTCGGTGGTGTGGAACTTGACAGCCTGCCAGTTGGAGTAGGAGCAGCCGATCTGAATCAAGACCGGAAACTGGATCTGGTTGTGCTTGAAGCTGGGTTTGGGGCTGGCAGTAACGTAGCGATTCTCCTGGGAAACGGAGATGGTTCGTTTCAAGAGCCCCAACGAATTACAGTTGGGCGCGGGTCGCGATCACTGGTCATTGCCGACATCAATGGCGACCAGCATCCAGATATTGCCACCGCCAATGCCGGCTCAAATGATGTGACGTTGCTCATCAACACCACGCCGCAACCAGCCGCCAGTCCCGTTGTTTTTGACCAGACAACCATTCGAAACATTGGAAACAGTCCTTCGACCATGACCGTTGGAAATTTCAACCAGGATGGAATACCCGACCTGGTAGTTGGAACCACAGATGGTGTGGTTTTTCTGGCGGGAAATACCAGCGGTTTATTTGCCGACGCCCAAATTGTACTGTCAGGCAAAAAGATACAAAGCGGTCAGTTGTATCTCAATTCAGGCGATTTTAACGGAGACGGTATCACCGATGTCGTGGCGTCTCCGTTTGGAAATCACGCTTCGAAAATCGTGATTTTGTTTGGGAGCGCGTCAAAACCACTCCAACAGAAGCTGAAACTGGCGGCTGGAAACAACCCGCTCCAGGTCGTCACCGGAAATATGGACGGCAACCATCAGACGGATTTGATTGTGTTTAACCGCCAGCCACAGCAGGTGACAGT
>CAZXCE010000161.1:0-14807 GCA_964639175.1 uncultured Clostridia bacterium | reverse complement strand
GGCCATATCATCTAGAAATTTCTGATAGGAACGCGCTTCTCGGTTAATGGCCTTTTCCAGTTCGGCATGGCGTTCGTCATAATCCTTCTGGAGTTCGACCAATGCCCGGTCTCGTGCGGCTTCTTCATCGGAGATTTGCTTTTCCAGGGCGTCCAGTTCGGCTTTATTCGCTTCGTCCCGCTGGGTTTGCTCCCGTTCAAGGCGGGTGGTGAGATCGTTCAATTTGTCCTGGGTCGCTTGCTGGATCAGAGCCAGTTCCCGTGCATAGCTCGCTTCAGCCTGGGCAATCAACGCCGTTTGACCCCGACCTTCCAACGACCGCACCAGGTCAATATGCTTCTGGCGTTCTTCAAATTGCTTGCGAATCCCCTCCAGTAAAATTTGCAATTCTTCAGCGGAGCGGGCTTTTTTCGCGGCTTCGGCTTCGGCGGCGGCCTGTTCTTCAGCCAATTTTTCATCTTCACCCAATCGCAATAACTGCTTTTGGAGTTCAGACTGCCGTGCGACATCGCCTTCAGCTTTCGCCTGTTCAAGCTCAGCCTCCAGATCACTGCGCCGCCCGATATTTTCCTGACGCTGGTTTTCCAAATTCTGGCCCGATGAATTGGCCAGATCCCGACGGGAGTTTTCCAAATCGCGCTGGATTTGCAGCACCCGATCAGCTTCTTCTTTTTCGTGGCGTAACCGGGCTGTCGTCAGTTGATCGCGCAGGCTTTGGATGCGCTCACCGGACTGTTCGGTAATCGCGAGTTTTCGTTCAGCGGTATCTGATTCCAGTTGTGTCAGTTGCCGATTGAGATCCCGCATCTCGCGAATATGATCACGTTCACGGTCCTCACGTTCGCTATTCAACGCTTCTGCTTCTGAGCGAGCCTGGTCCAACAACCGGTCCGCTTCGGCCTGGCGTTCGGCTTCGCGTTTGGCCCGTTCTTCAGCCACGAATTGATTCTGTTTTTTGTAGGCTTCCATCAATGCCTTTTCCGCCTGGGTTGCCGCCCAGTCGAAAAGCGCATCGTAACTCGCAATCAAAAACAAACTGGTCTCCCGATATCCCGCTACCAGTGCTTTTAAATCCTCAATCCCTTTGACTACCGTCTCGCTGGTCAGTGCCTGGGCCTGGCCGGCCAGGGATTGGACGTACGAAATAAACGCGGCCAACCCTGCCTCATGCGCCTGTTTAGCCCGTGCGGCGGCATCTTCGGCGGCTTTCCCGACATTCCCCGCCGCATTCGCCGCATTGCCGGCAGCAGCAGCCTCACGATTGTAGGCATCTTCCAGAATTCCCGCCGCTCGTTGGGCAAAGTTGACCCGTTCCAGCTTCAGTTTATTGAGCTGGTCTTCCAACTGGATCAGTTCCGCTGTCGCCCCGTTCAGTTCTCGTTTTTCAGAAATTTCAGTTTCAAGGCGACGGATACTGGCTTCCAACAACGCCTGCTCCATCTGAATCTGCTGGGTGGCCAGGGTGATTTCATCTACTCCTTGCTGACGCCGTTGGGCAATCATCAGTTCAATTTCTGATTTTCGTTCTTCCAGGATGGCTTTTTCACGGGCATGTTTTGATTCAACGTCCCGCAATTTCGCCGCATTGACCTCCAGTTCCGCATCCAGGTCAATCTGTCTCAGTTCGTTCCGGCGCTCGTAAATCTCATCATCAATGCGTTTGCGTTCTTCTGCTGAGACGTTTTCCTCAGCCCGTTGCTGCTGCAAAATCGCGATTTCATTCGCCACCCGCTGGCGGGCCAGTTCGATGCGGCGGTTTGTAGCCTGCTCGGCTGAGATGATCCCTTTTTCCTCTTCAATCTGGATCCGGTTCGTTTGCTCACGTTGATAAAGGGCGACCTGGTCTGATTCGCGTTTAAACCGCCGGGCTCGATCTTCAGCCGCTGCTTGCTCCAGGGCTCGTTGAGCGTCAATCCGTTGCTGCACCAGGGCCAGGGTCTTGGCTTCAGAATCGGCGAATAGCTTCTCCTGATCAGCAGTGAATTTCGCTCTTATTTTCTTTTTCTCTTCTGCTGTGACCCCCTCCCGGTTGATATCATCATTCATCTTTCTCACGAGCAAGCTATTCTGTGCATCAGTGCTTTTCTTGAGAGCTTCATAGGCTTTCTGCTGCTCGTTATCCACCGCATCCAGGTATGTCTGGGCTGCCTGAACCCCGTTGATCGTGCCTGTCCGAAGCTGTTCATCCAGGTCAATTCTGAGTGCCCCCAATGAGTTGCTGATCTGAGTGTTGGCGGTGTCGAAGGCATCACCCGAAGATTTAACGGCTTTTTCAAGGTCTTTGTAGGACTGAAGGGTATCATCCGGGATCTTGACCTTTTCACCCGCGTCTTTCCCGGCATTGGCAAACTCGTGAATATTCCCAATCAGAGTATTGAGAATGGGCAAGAACCGGTCAAAATCCTTGCTGAATTTAAAATCCCCAATCAACACACTCAGCGTCTGGATCGGGCTGAGGATCGCCTGGATGGTGTCGCCGATGTGCTCCAGGATTGGACCAATGAGCTTGACCGGGGCCATCCACGACAGAAGGGCATAATTTACATCTGAGGCAACGCTGAGAAACTTGATACTGGCCGAAATCAGCCCGAAGACTGTATCCGCCAACCCTTTGACCGTCTGTTGTGCCCCTGGCCCAGTCAGATTTAATCCGCGTAAAAACTCCGTTGTGGCATCAGCTACCCCGGCAATGGCTGGTGCTGTGTTGCTCCCGGCCTGGATTGCCAGCCCTTCCAGGACACTTTGCAAAATGGCCAGGCTGCGTGAGTACCCCGCCAGGGACGTCCGCTGGGCATTGCTCAGGATCAATCCGCTTTCTTGAGCCAGTTTATTGAATGCGGCCAATTCCCCAGCGACCGCCGCAAATTGACGAGACCCTTCCTCCCCAAAGGCTTTCTGGATGGCCGTGGTTTTTTCAATCGAATCCGGAAGCTGCCCAAACCGCTCAGCGAGTCTGGCAACCAGTTGATCAAACCCGAGATTCTGGATTTCTCTCTGGGTAAGTCCCAGGTTCTTCAGGGTTTGGATGGAGTCTTCATTGTTGTCCCGTGCCTCGCCAATCAACTGTTTGTATTGGGCGAGCGCATCGCTTACATCATTGATTGAGCCATCAACGGTTTTAAACGCCAGGCTGAGCCCCGCCGCCGTTTGTTGCGACGCCCCAGTCAGGGCAATAATTGCATATTGTCCTTTGGCATATTCCGCCGCCGCATCCGCCGCGTCTTTGGCAACTTTTATATAAGCGGTAACCGCCACAACCGAAGCGGTCACGGCAGCCCCAGCGGCAATCGCGGCATCCCCCGTCAAACCAAAGGCACTCCCAACTTTTCCAAGGCCGTCTTTTAATGCGTTTAGTCCTGGACGCAAACTGGCAACGCCACCTGTCGCCACTGAACCCAGCAATTCGTTCATGAGTTCAGATGCCGATCCTACGGATTCAAGCCCGGCAACGAGACCCCCATCTCCCTCGCCACCACCGCCACCACCATCAACTGAGGTTGCCAACGCGGAAATTTCCGCATTGAGGGACTTGACCCCTTCGGCATCAAAATCAATATCAACCGAGACCGACTTGTCCCGAATGCGCTGGAGCTGGTCGTTGAACTCACCAGCGGCGTCACTGGTCAACCGAAGTTCGGTCTTTGCCGCTCGCAGCGCGTTTTGGATCACCAGCCGATCCCCCACGCTGGCCACTGATCGGAACAGGTTTTCAAGCTGGCGGACTTCGGCTTCCAGTTCTTTAACTGATTTCTGTTCCTTTTCCAGCCCGGCTGCCCGTGACACCGCCGCTCGCTGAGCCGTTTCAAGTGATCCGGACTGAACCTGTTTAAGCCGCTCATAGGCGGCCACCACTTCCCCAAACTGACCTTCCAATCCGGCCAGGTTCTCTTTGACCAGGTCGGAGAATGATTTGACTGATCCTTCCGCCTCTGACAGATCCAGATTGAATTCCGGCTGAACGTTGTTAAACAGGTCTTCAATCTGTTTGGCGACTTGTTCAAAACTCTCAAGCGAACTGGCACCTTTGTTGACCTCGATCAACAGCTTGTTGATGAAGGCGGCAAAATTGCGCTCAGCTTCGGTGGCGTTGACCCCAACTTGAAGAATCAGTTTGCTTCTGTCCTCAGCCATGATGCACCTCTTTTTCGTCTACCCGTTCCTGGGCTTTCAACTTGAGCCACAGTTCCAGCAGGACTTCTTCCGGATTGCCGTTCAAAAAATCACTCAGCGTCAGCCGTGAGTCCCGGCTCAAGAATTGCAGGAAACTGGCACTCCAATGGTGGGCCAGCCCGATGTAAGGTGATTGCCAGCGGTTGAGTTCCTGGGTAACAAAGCTTTGTAACGACTCCCGACTCAGTCGCTGGATTGCCTGCCAAATCTCCCGGTCATTTTCCGGACTAAACCAGGTGCTATCGGTCTTGATGTCCCGTGCCGCCACCACGACCCGCGCCAGCAATGCCAGCACCTCCGGTGTGATGTCGGTCGTGTCGCCGTACGCGCCTTTGGCTGCCTGCCAGAGTTCATCTTCTTCCTCAATGCCCGGTGGGATATCGTCCAATGGGTCTGATCCGTCACCAAACGCGGCGGACAGCGTTTGAGGCAGTAGCCCGGCTGCCGTCATATCTTTGAGCGTGGGCCGGGTATAAAGGAATTCATACCTGCCGACGGTAAAGCACAACAGATCACTCATAAGGTAAAAATCCTCCCGATACCGTAGCCCGGCGCGATGTTGGGAAGGGCGGCCTTGAAGTTGACCGAGACCTTTGACAGGTCGTTTTTGACAATTTCAAAATCGATGCCGTCGGTGTAACTGGAATAAATGGACACAACAAACAACCGCAACCCGGTGGCTTTGGGGTTGAGGTTGCGGGCAATGATCGTGATGGGGTAGCGGGTAAGCGTTCCGCCAGAGACCCCGCCAACCACTCCGGATTGAATCCGTCCTCCGCTCAGGATTGAGAACAGATTGCTCCCGGCTGATCCACCCAGGGACAGCAACTGGGCTGAAATGGAGAAGGCTTCTTTGATGACGTAGACTTCGCGGGGATACAGATCACCTTCGGCTGAATATTCAGCCAGGTCAGGCTTCCAACTGATTTTGGCGGGACCGATGGAAAGCGACAGGCGAGAACCGGAGTTTGGGCGTCCGGTTTCTTCATTGATATCGGAGGGATTGAACGGCGTCGGGGTGCCGGTCCACCAGCTTTGCTGGCCGACCACACAACTGGGGATCAGCGCGCCAGTCTCGGCGATGGTGGTCGGATCATCAAATAAATTGCCTTGCGGGTTGATAATTGGCACATCTATTCACCGGTCTTTGGAATGACCCGCGCCACGACAGGCGGGATGGATACAGCACCAGCGGCGGTCATTACTTCCAGCACGCGTTCAGCCAGGGCCACAAAGGTTTCATGGGCGGCGGAAAGATCCACCAGGAGTTGATTAGCGGTTGATTCAGGAATCTTTTCAGCGGCAACCGCTTTGGCCAGTTCGGCAGCCACCCAGCCGAAAGACGCTCCCAACGCAACCGCTGACTCCCATTTCTCAAACAGGTTTTTCTGAACCCCACCCACCTCAACCGTGCCGATCTTCTGGCCGTAGGCAACCACCAGCCGAATTTGCGTGGCGTTTGGGTCGGTGCCCTGAACCTGAAAAGACAAAGATTCCAGGGTTAAATAATCGCTTTCGACCAGTTGAAACCTGGTGGTCTCGACAGTTTGGGATGGTTGGTCTCCGAAGATCATTAAGGCCTCACTATGGCATCAGCCAGTGCATCATAAAATTGGGGGAATAGTCAGAACTGGCCAGTACATTCAGCCCCGTGCCCCGGTCGTGTTTCACCTGGGTTTCCATATAATCCCCAGCCGCAAGCTGCACGACTGTGGTGAGACTCATATGGAGATTATTGCTGCTGGAACTGACCCCGGTTCGGATGTCCTGGGCCACAATGGTTGAGCCATTCAGGAGCAATCGCATTTCCCGACTGCCCGTCCCATTGCTGGTCCACTCGATGGCGGCAGAAACCAGGTACTTGCCCGCAATCGGCGCGGTCAACCGGCTGGTATTGGTCACCGTGCTGTGAAGGCTGGCCGTGTCCCATCGTTCCGAAGTAAAGAGCAACACCGTATCGGTTCCGGTGGTGATGTTTTGGTTTGAGGTTCGGTAGACATGCGCCGACGGAATCGTGGTACTGGTTTTGATCGTGACATCAATCCGATCATTCCCTGAGTTATCGGCGGCGGTAATTTCAACCCCATCCCCTTCAATAAAATTCAACTCCCCACGGGCAGTGGATGGCGACGACCCCGCTTTGGAGATTTTTGAAATGACCCGTCGCCCGAGTTCATGAATTTTTGAAGCGAAATCAACGGCCACATTAAACCCCTAACGCCCGAATCAGTACCCGATATGAGTTTGAAGCAGGGGCAAATCCAAACACCAGCCGAACCACACTGGTTGACGTCCGTTGGACTTCAACCGGTCGGGTATCGTAATTGCCGGACAGGATATAAACCTCTACCTGAACATCACGCGTTCCCAGGCTGTGGGTAACATCAATCGTTGTGGATGAGCCATCTCCGATGGTTTGGGTAAATGTTTTCCCAAGGTATGCGCTGGCAATGCCGACTTCATCCCCAGAAATCGTCAGCGTGGCATTTGTTTTGACATACAAATCATTCCCTGTTTTCCCCAAACCGTCACCAGCCGTCAAATTTGCCAGAGCATTATTTTGAGTAAAGGTAAGGCTGGTTGATCCCAGGGTGATTGGGGCATTGGTGGTCAAAACCCAGGAGGTGTCTCCGTTGGCTGTTCCCTCATTGACCCAAACCGTGCTGCCAGGCTTGGCTTCCGCCGATGTGTCAAAATCTGTGGCCCGTGTCCAGGATCCGGATGCACAGACATAAATCCCCCGATCAGCCGCCGTCGTCTGATCTTTCACCAGCACCCGGTCACCAGCAACCACTGACACCCCGTCAATGGTCTGTTCCCCTGACAACGTAATGTTTGCCGTGGTGGCTACCCTGACTGATTCCTTCCACACAAGCCCGCTGGCAATCGAGTCGGCATAATCTTTGGTTGCGGCGTCACTTCCGGCTGATGGCGCACCCAGGTTGGTCAGCCGTTGGCCGCCCATTCCGACCGCCGATGTTGGCGCGGTCATCTGATCCAGCCGATTGGTGCGCACCTGCGTATCAAAGTCCGAAATGGTACTGGCGGTTTGGGTGCCAGTGTGATTGGTTCGGCTCAAGTAGTAACTGCCGTGCTGTCCATCAAGCTGATCCGCGTCCAGTCCATTGCCCGAGCCGGTATTGAGCCAGCCATTTGAAATCTTCCCGCTGCCATCCGCCAGTGGAATCTTGCTGGCGGCGGCGGTTGTTTGCGCGTTCGCCGGATCCTCAACCACTTTGGTACTACCATTGAGGGAGGCAACCCCGCTGGCAGCGCCTTTCTGGCTGAGCGGGATGTAAGTATTGGTCAAATCAATCCATGTCGTCCCGTTATAATAAGTGACTTTGTGAGTAACGGTATCATGGTAAATCATCCCCTCAACCGGTGAACCGGGAGCAGATGATAAGTTCTGGAGAACCACATTGAGCATCTCCAGTTTATTGAAATCATTTGAGGACGAATGAACAATTGCCATACTCAAACCAAGTCTGCCCGGCCTGAAAAGCTATATGCCATCGTGACCACGGCGGTATTTAAATCAGGGTAATCAATTTCAACTTTGTGTTCGGTCCCGGCGCTATCCGTCACGATGACGGTTGGCCGCCGGTTCAGATTATGGGTAATGTTCCAGGTTGCCGACGGTGTCGTCTGGTAGTGCGTGTGCAAGAGTTTCTGGACTTCGGTGGCCGCAATCTCCAGCAGCACATCATCCAGCCGAAGATTGACCTCAAAAGACAAATGGGTGGGCGGCACTTCGGAAACCATCGTGCAGTCCACCGTCAGGAGTTCGTGCCCGGTGAAGATCCTGGCCGGGCTGTTTGGGGTCGCCAGATTGGAACTATACGCCCCAGGTTGTATTTTTGGCCGGTTGCCCGCCGTCTGGAAAATGGAACTGCCATTGATCTTGAGATCAAATTCCGTCGCGACCGTGCCTGATCCAACCAGTTCACAATAGGCTTTGACTGAAAGCACCTCCCCGGCTTTGGGCAACCGGACCCGAGAAAGCCCCGTGCCTGATTGCGCCTGGCTGCGATATTCGGGGAGATAAAAGCTTTCAAATTTGGCCATAAGTTAAGCGTCGGGATCAGTTGGATGGTCGGTGTATTCGCCAAACGGGTAAGGATGGGTATCCAGAAACTCACCTTCCAGTTTGACTGCCTTATCCAAAAGCCCGCCCTTCTTGATGGCGTCCTCGATATCGCCTTTGAGTAGAATTTTTGGAATCCACCGGTAAATCGGTCGTCCTGCATTGGGAATGATCAGAACCACCGCCCAGTTTAAGGGCTCAAAATTACGGTCGGCATAAACCCGATCAATCGTATGCCCTGAGACGCTGGAGGTATCGCGACGATGCTTGATACCCCGCTGTAACTGCGACCAGATAGGTAATAAGCGTGACCGGCTCGTAAGCGTCAATTCCGCCGCGATGCCTTCAACCGAACTAATGATATTTTGATCGGATTCATTAGCGTCAAACCCTTGCTCTTTGATCATGATTTTGGGTTTGACATCGCCCGTGGTCCATCCGGCCAGTTGCACACTCGGATAAAAAGCCGGGTCGAGGGTCAAATGTTTGCGAGTCGGGTGGATAATGGTTTGGAAATAGGCCGTATCTGGATCAGTCGGACATTGCGCGCTCAAGAGAAAATGAATGTACGCCCGATCCCTGCCGACATAATTGTTTGAGTATTCGTTAAGCATTTAAGCCACCTCAGTATATTGGTCAATTGAGACGTCAAGCACTCCGTACCCAACGTGCAGGACCGTGTTTCCAAAAGCCTTGATTTCAAAGTCAAAGTTCAGTTCGCCGTGTCCCAGGACAAACATTTCATCCAGCTCCAGGTGGGGACTATCAGCCAGTGCCTGGGCAGCCGTCTCATAGATTTCATCAACCCGGTCTTCGGAGTTGCTGGCGTTATTCCCGATTTCAAACTGGTAATAATGGGTGATGGCAAAGCGCCAGGTTGTTTCCAACACCCCGGACCCTGGCGACGTGCTCTCACGCCGCACCCGCGAAATCACCCAGCCGTTCACCCGACCGCTATCATTCGGACTTTTGAGTATGGTTGGTAATTCGCCGTCGCCAATGGCCACCACCTGGCGGGGCAAAATTAACGCTTCGGGGAATTTGGGGCGGAGCAGGTTCGCGATAGCTTCGCGAACCTCTTTCGGGGTGACCATACGTTAAGCCGATACTGCCATATACGACACCCTGGCGGTGCCGCTGGCTGTTTTGGCTTTCAACGCTTCAGTGGATCGCCGCCACTGGAAGTAATCACCTGGTTTCAGAACGCCAAATTCCACGTCGCCGGATCCGGTAAGCAGTGAGACGTCGGTTGATGAAATATTGGTGATCCCGATCATTCCATTTCCGGAGACATCCCCCAACAAAATGGCTTCTGCCGTTGATCCAATTTCCTGGGTATTGGAAATAACATTCTCGCCTGCCACATCGCGGTTAAACTGATTGGCAGACCCAAAGGACGCCGTCACATTCCCTTTGGTAAAAATCAGGCTATTGATTTGTTTGATCTCGTTTGCCATGTCAACTCCTTGAGGTTTTGACCAACGCGTCACGCAGCCGGTCTATAAATCCACGTTTGCGGGTTTCAAGCGTAATTCGCCCGTAGGGGCGCGGTTCCATATGGATCGTGCCCAGGTCTAAAAATAACCCGTACCCTTTGCCGACGGTTATCGTCCCCGTCAGGCCGTCGTTTGAAAAAGAAGATTGAATTGAATTTCGGAGTGCTCCGGTGTTAATCGCTGGGGCTTCACCTGGTGCGGATGCTTGCCTGACTCTTGCTCCGACAATCACCCGTGTGTTGCCCTTTGCCGTCTGGTAGGTCCGTGCCCCTTTAAAGGGTCGGCCTTGCTTGCCGAGTGCCCGGCTGATCCGATAAAACCGTCCGGTCTTTGGGCCGGTCATTGACTGCTTCATGTCGCGCTCGATCTCAAACGTCGTGCGGCGAACAATCGGCCTGGCCAGTTCTTTAAATCGTTCAGGTATGGCGGCGTTCTGAAACTCGGCTGGCAATTCAAAATTAAACTTGAACATCAATCACCACCCAACGGCTGAACCTTCGCCGTCCAGATCCCAGCCTGGTCAACCGGAGATTCAAAAACCACACCCCGGTAAAACTTACCATTGAACCCCACTCCGACGGTTTCAGTGAGCAGCAGTTCCACCTCAGCGGTCGGGATCAATTCAATTTTCAAATATTCCGCCCCAATCACCTGGTCTGTTTTGCGTTCAACAAAAAAGTCCTGGCTCACGACTGCCGACGGTTCAACGCTCAAATCAGTGTGGTTCAATTCATACAGTTCCAGCGTCGCTTCTTTGCCCAAAAACTTGAGCCGCAGTTTGTTCAGGATCTTTTGATTCTTGCGCTTCCAGGCATTGCTCATCACCAGGTACCGTGTCTGAACCGCCGTTCACGAACCGGTTCACAGACATTGAAATCATCCCGCATCCAGCGGCCAGTCCCAATTGCACCCGACATGTCTCCCCGACCTGAGAGCGAGTTCCCGGCCCATTTCCCGGCTTTTTGACGATACTGATTGGCCAGGTTGAGCAGCATCTGGAATTTCTGGGATTCCTTCAGGTCTTTGCCCGACGCCACCAGGTCATGGTTGAGCTTTTCCTGAGCCGCCCAGCCTTCCAACGTGTCGGCGGCGGCGGCCCACAGATTAAAGGTTGAACCCGTCAGGTATACCGGCTCCGGTCGGTCCTCCACGAACACCCACTCACCCGATTCAAGATTGACCTGGCTGGCCGTGATCGGGTTGAAGTTTCGGTCATAGAGTTGTGCCCCCAGTTCCCAATTACCGCAGGGCGCAAAGTAGAGCAACCGCTCCGTCTCAGCCCCACCCGGTTTGTAGGTTTCATTTGGTGTCAGCACCAGGTACGTGACGCTGATTTTTCGTTCGTCGAGGTTTGCTTGAAGCTGGTCGTCGCTCCACACCTGTTCCTCCGGGTTCTGGTCGCCGATCAGCGTCCGGAGCTGGAGGATCAGGTTGTATGTCGTGGGGCGGAGCATCATCAGTCTCGCTTTCAACGAAGTAGATCAATCGGCCAAAGATCCGGCGGTGCATCATGGTTTGGGCAGCCGGAATGCCCGAAAGGTGCCGACCAGGGAACTGGTATCCACGTTGATTGAACCATCTGCCTGGCAGAACCGGGCCGACTCAAAGGGGCCAATGAGTTTGGTGACGCCGTCGCCGACGGTCACGGTCAGATCACCCAGTCCTTGACGGAACGCCGGAGGGTTAACCCCGGCTTTGATGATGACATCCCCGCCGTTCCCGCTGGTACCGCCAGCAATCACTTCCAAAAACAGCGTGTCGGTTCGCCCTTTGGCGGCAATATTGTGGTGGTTGGTGCCGTCCACAGCGGTTGCCGAAGGTGGCGTCACCGCCGCATTCTGGCTCATTTCCGTAATTGGAATCGCTACTCGTGCCATTGTCTATACCTCGATTTAGGGTAAGTCCCCGGATTAGCTTGGGCGGGTCACATAGAGCTTGGCGAGCATTTCGGGACGCACAACTTTCGCCCCATACACATGCAGTCCTTTCATTGCATCAGAGAACCGCCGCTCTGGCCGGTAGGCTTCCGTTTTCAGGATCTGGTCGGCATACGTCACGGCCAGCCCCACGCCGCAGATAAGCTCAAACGTGGTGCTTGCCGATGGACAGTTGTTGGATTTCATAATTTCAAATCCAGCCGCATTCCCGACATTCCCATTGGCCAGTCGGTCTTCGGATTGGGGCGTCCCCTGGGAAACAAATTCCGGTTTCTTCCTGAGCAGCCCGTGATACCACGGCGGCACAATTGCCCACCGGCCTTCCTGCGGGACATTGGCTTCATCCAGAAGCGTTCCTAAATCAACCAGGTACGAATAGCTTTCGTTGGCGCTGGTGATTGTTTTGGGTGACCCACTCGTGCCCAGGATATTTGCAGCCTGGACACCAGCGGACATGCGTGCTGCCACGAAGCTATCCGCCTTGTCGCGCAATAAATACCCCTGGCGCTCCATTGACTGGTTGAGAACATCTGGTTGTGCCTGGCGCTTGTCCACGTCATCCACTGCAAAGTTGAAGTATTTCCCCTGGTCAACTTCCAGTTCACTCGCTGAGTCGGAGAGTTCCTGTGGAGGGTCAATGTCCGCATTGCGGGTGTAATCTTTGATCTCGGCATCCCCGATCATGATGATCTTTACTTTGTCGCCTTTTTCATTGATGTCACCCTCATAATCGCGATTGATGACCCCCAGTTGGGCAAAAACCAGTGCTTTTCTCAGGGCCCGTTGCATTCGGGCCGACCAGACAGTGGGAATAAAATTCGCAATACTCATAGTTTGGCTTTACCTCTTGAGGGCGGCCTGAACCGCAGCCCAGTTTTTGTTGATTTCGTCAGGCGTCATTCGTTTGACTTCATCCACCGTCAGCCCGCCTTGCCGTCCGGGATTGGTGGGTTGCGTTGGGCCGCTGCCGGGCGTTCCCGCCAGGTACGTCTTGTTTTTGAGCAGGTCTTTGAGCGCGGCTTCACGGGCTGATTCGGTACTTTCAACTTTGGTCCAGTCAATCAACTTCTCAGCCGCTTCGGGATCCACGATTCCAAGCTTACCCGCCAAAATCTGGATTTCCTTTGACCGCAGTTGCTGTTCAAGTTCAGCCTGGCGCTTCTCTTGCTCCGCCAATCGCCGTTCGAGTTTTTCTTTCTCGGAAAGGTCCGCCTCTTCACGGGCTTTCTTTTCCTTTTCAAACTCAGCCAGTCGTTTGGCATAGTCGGCATGTTCCCGCTGAATTCGCGCATACTCTTCCGCCGACACCGTGGCTGGCGCGGGAGCTGGCACAGGTGCAGGTGGTGGAGGTGTCACAATCGGCGGCGGCGTACCTTCAGCCGGGGCCGGGTTCGGGTTCGGATTGGGTGTGGGTGGTGTAGTAATTCCGCTCATAATAGCCCGATCATAGGGCTATTTTTTGAGTTGGAAAGCACGCCGGGTGCGCGGGGCGCGCGGGGCGCGAGAAACTTGCGGGGTGAGAAAATTCAAGCCGGGCGTTACTTTCGGGCCGCAACTCGCTTCAGCGCGATTTCATAGGCTTCCTCTAAGGTGAAGATTGAGATTCCACACATTTCATCAATCACCCGGTCCATTTCATCTGAGGTTTCCTGATCCATTTCCGGCAGTCTGGGAAAAGAAAGGCCCGTTGAATACAGATCAATCCGATTCCCTAAATTGATGCTGCCGTCCGGCTCTTCAAGTAAGTTTGGCATAGGTCATCTGCCTTCCCAGGTTGAATTCGGTCTCAACAAACCGTTTGAGGACTTTATCATAAAAGTCTAATTGGATGGATATGGATTGTGATTTTAACCAGGCTTCCACATCAGCAATGCCCATTGAGTTGGCAATAACATTCATGGCCCGCTCATACTTCACGATCATCAGAAAAGGTGAAGGCCAGCTTTCAGCCCGTACTGAATACCCAATTTGTCGCCCCAGCCCGTCAGTTGTAACGATCCGGATTTCTGGCGATTTTTTTTCAGCGGCTACCAATAGATCCCGTAACGAAAAGGTCCCCCCATCTGGAGCACCTGGCAAGCGGGGATGGTTATGCGTGATGATCCCGCCGTTTGGCGCGTCGGCTCGCTGTTTGGGACTCCAGTATGCAGAGTCGGCATTCCCCAACGACCGAAAGGCAATTTTGTCGTCCTTCATATAAAGGACAACTTCCCGCTCCAGTTGATTGATCCTGGATTCGAGTTCAGCCAGATCAGGGCGTTTGGTGTTCCCGTCCCGATAGAATTTGGCCAGGTCGTCGCCCAGCACCGATTTCAGCGACCGCTGAACCGGTTGATTGCCATAGGGCGTCTGTTTGTACCCAATCAGATCGCTGGTGAAGAGCAGATCACCGGACTGGTAGGCTTCAAACCCGGCTTTCCCCAATGTTTGCCGCTGGTATTCGGGCAACTTGAGCGAGAAATCCCCTTCGCCAGGGGCTTGGTTACCTGCATCTTCCAGGGCTGGTAAAATTGCGCACCTGCAATTTGGGTGCGCCGCTGGTGGAATCTTAACGCTAAAAACTTTCCCATCGAGTCCCCAGCATATTGCACAATTATGAACAACAAAGCCATTTGCGATGTAACTCTGATCTTCTTCTACCTCAAGGTTATAAACAACAAGATCCTTTTCTTCATGACTTGTGGCGATCTGAACCTCGCCAGTTATAAATAGATCTAAATTGTTGACTTTGGGAAAGTTCTGCCTATAATGGGAATTGGTGCTAGTAACACCGTGACAGCAAGCCGAATACACGCCGGTCAGCCGTGGTTTTTTTATGCCCGTTTTCACGCAAAGATTGCCTGAAAATCGGCATCCAAACCCTTTTGTCGGGTGTGCCCCAAATAAAATACGCGCAAGCGAAAATAAGGCGCGGTACTTGCTGCCGTTACTAGCACCCGGCACCCAACTTGGGGTGACTGAAATAGTAGAACAAGCAAGGGGGTCACTATGACCAACAGACTGTATATTTCCTACCGCTGTTATCAACCAATTACCCATATCACTAAAACCCAAACCCGTGACCCTATGTACAGGACAAAATGAGAGCAACCTGTTTTAATGCTGTGAGTTGGCGGA
>CAZXCE010000160.1:0-14839 GCA_964639175.1 uncultured Clostridia bacterium | reverse complement strand
ACCAAGAACCAAGAACCAAGAACCAGGCGCTCAATTCCTCATTCTTCCTCCCTTATTTTACCTGGGTGAGCGTGACGTTCATGTCACGTTTGGCCATTTCTTCGACCATCCGGGTGGCGTTGACTGCTTTTTCAAGGGAAACCGCGCCCTGGGCGACTTCTCCGCGCGCCATCATTTGCGCCACAATCGCCGCGTGGAACCCGGTCATGCGTTCCATGGCATAAAAACCAGTGGTTTCTTCCAGTCGGTCAACAATATCCAGATGGATTTCAGCCTGGGCCCCACCTTTTTGGCCCCGGCCCACGATATGAATGACCATCATATCTTTATCTTCAGGGAGCGGAGCAACCTTCGGATCCAGAAGCGTATGGAGCACCTGACGCGGCACAACCGATACGCCACCAACCTCAATCGGATCCAGATTAAACAACCCAATATCCCGCATTCCTTGAAACAAAGCCACGTGTCCAGGATAGCGTAAGGTTTTGTTTTTCAGTGTTTTGAGTTTTCCTTCATAGGTTGGAACCATGGTTGAAAGCCCACCTGACGTCACAAAGGCTTCAAAGGTCCCAAGACCTGGGATTTCAATCAGTTCATATTCATCGTCAGCAAAACAGGCCGTTGGTTTGACTTTGCCATCAACCAGATACAGGGCATCTCCCCAGTATTCGTTGGTCAGTCCTTCAATATTAAAAAACAACGCGAAGTTAAACGGAGGCCGTGGTTGCTGGAGCAATCCACCGTCATAAATAAGGATGTCTTCGGCCACTTCAAACTGTTCGGTCAGGTAGACAGCGAGATTGGAAATCATCCCTGGGCCGACACCACAATCCGGAACCACTGAAACGCCAGCCTGGGTGGCGTCTGTGTGCAGTCCAAGTTGCTGCATCACGACGCCCGTGTTGCCACCCATATCGCAAAAATGGCATTTGGCCGCAATGGCAGCTTTGGTGGCTTCAAAGTTGAGAAAATACGGAATTGCACTGACGCAAGAATCCAGCGGCTCAAAATAAGCAGCCACGGCGGCTGGATCGTTGGCGTTGAGTTCCACGCCACGGGCAATTTCTTTGCCCACGAGGCGGTTGATCCGCGCGGCGCTTTCTTCAGCCACTTTCCCATTTGAATCAGCCATAATCACGGCTTCAGCATCGCCAAACCGTGCAATATCATACCCTGACGCTGTTCCCTGACGGCCAGCGCCCAAAACTCCATACACAAAAGACATAAAAAATCCCTCAATAAAAATGATGATGACCCGCAAGCCTTGAGTGTTCAAAACACCAAAGCCAAAAGAGCCGGTTTATATATCAGTTTTTTGAATTGAGGAATAGAGGGGACGGTTCGGGGCAGGCAACAGGTAAAGCGAAATCGTGGGTCGTGCATGGCAAAGTCGTGAACGACAAAGAATTTCTTTTGGTAAATTCTTTGTCGTTCACTATTTCGCTACTTCGCTTTCTTGATCTTGAAGTTTTCGTCACTGTCATCCTGGGCTACGTTTCCAGCCGCATCACGGGCAATCACCCGAATGCGGGCCGTTTTGGATTTGGGTTGGGTGGTGCTGACCGCAAATGAAAAACTTTGGGCTGACCCTGGAAGGCCGGTGGCAATGGTGGTTGCAAAGGTTACACCACCATCTGTCGAGAGCAGCAAGTCGTGACTGGCCAGTACAATGTTGTCAGACGATTGCCATTGAACGAGGAAGGATTGGCCGGCCCTTAACTTGTCTGATTTGGAATTTGGTGAAATGAGTCGCACTGTTGGCGGTACGGCATCCGCTCCGCCAATGGTGAAACTGGCATCGCTGGTGTCAGAGCCTTCGTTTCCAGCCGCATCACGGGCGACAACCCGGATTCGAGCCGAAGTCGAACGCAGAGTAGTGGGAATTGGGAAGGTAAAAGTGCTGGTATTGCCAGAAAGTCCGGTTGCCACTGAGGTTGGAAATGTAGTGCCGCCATCGGTTGAAAGCGATATTTCCTGGCTGGAAACCCCAATGTCATCCGTGGCCGTCCAGGTGATATTGAGTGGACTCCCAGCCGAGGCCGTTTCACCTCCATTTGGTGACGAAACCCGAACCGTCGGCGAAGTGCGATCAGTGCTAAACACAATAGATACTGTATTTGAAGCGGCACTTTCACCTGTATCATAGAGGGCCGTTACCACATAACTGTAAGCGGTTCGACCATCTCCGCCACGTGGCGTGTCAGTAAACTGAGTGGTGTCAGCCAGGACGTTTCCAACCAGAAATTCACGAGTCAATGGGACAGTGGTGCTTTCGGCCCGGTAGATGTTGAAGCTGTCAAGCTGGGGTGTGCCTGGATCAGAGGTTGAAATTGTCAGCCGGTAATCTGAGGTCTCGGCTGGCGTAGGCGGACCGGGTTCAAAGGTTGAAACTGCAATCAAATAGGTGCCTGGATCAAGATCAACCAGCGTGAGTTCGGGGTTATCCTGGGTTGCACCATCGTCATCCAGAATCGTCAACCGGGCATCATTGGCGAGCAGCCACACGTCAAGATCGGCGTCTTCTTCGGTGTATTCAAGCTTGATCGAAACCTGTTTGGCCTCGGTCAAAGTAAATTTGAAGATATCTTCGAAATCATCGCTCGACCCATCGGCCAGTGCCAGGACATATTGACCGCTATCAGAGGCTTCGGCTCTCCCGCTAATGATCGAATTCAGGAATACCGGCTGGGCCTGGGTCTGGCTATTATTCGGTTCAGTCTCCGCAACCGGGGCTTGCCGAAAGGTCGTGAGTTCGGTTGAAAAGCGACTTAAATCGGGTGCCTGCCAGTTTAAAACAACCTGACTCCCTGTCTGCCGCGCCGTTAACCCCGAAGGCGCCGCCAGCGCATTGCCCTGGCGGGCAAAACCGGTGACTGTTTTTCCGTAAAAGCCAAAACTGGTCATCAGACAAAAACAAAAGTAAAGCGTGAAACCCATCCGCAAATGCTTCAAACTCTGTGACATGAGAGTTTTCCTCAGGTGATGATCGAGATGCCGGTGATTGATTGAGTTCGATTGTAGACGTAACGATTGGCAATTTAGATATTGGTCAGGGAGGAATAGTTTGAACTTATGGTTTTGATACCAATGAGGGTTCAGGGTTTCGGGGTTTTGAAAGAACATAAAGGATGAAAAGGACCAAAAGGACATAAAATCGAAAGCCCTGAACCCCGAACCCTGAACCCTGAATCCTGAACCCGATTTTTAAAAATCAAACTCGAATTTACCCCGGAAAGTGCGCCCAATGCTGTTGTAAAACTCTCCGAACATTGGGCTTCCAATATTGGCCTGCACATCGCGAGGGTTGAAGTGATTGGTCAGGTTAAAGATTTTGACGCCAATCCGGGTAATCAATTTTTTGCCCCGGAAGGGGATGGCAATTTTCTTGGTTACCTGCAAATCAAGCGCTAAAAACCGGAGGAATCGCTGGTCATCCGGGTTGCGGATGCCGACAAAGTTCTGGTCATTATCCACCCGTGAGAACGGAAATCCGGTGTGAATATCCAATACCGGCGAGGCGACAACTCCGAAGGGAAGCTCGAAATTACCAACCGTGAGAAAGCGATTTGGTGTGTCAAATGGCTGACGAGAGCGCTGGTTGTCGCGGATAATCGGCGCCCGGAAGTTTCCAAAATAGGTGTTGAAATCATTTAAATCACCAGTTGTTTTCGACCGGACGTATGAAAATGAGATATCACTCACATCATTAAAGCGGTAACGCGAGGTAATCTGGTACTCACGATAGCTCGACGTCGCGCCATTTGACATCACCAGCAATGGCCCTCGCCGTGGGTCAACTTCTGGATTGACCAGGAATTCGTTTTTTACTTCCCGCTTCTGGTATCCAAAGCGCACGAAAAAGCGCTTGAAGAGTTGATGGTCAACTTCGAAGGTGCCTGAAACGCTGTATGGTGTGCGCAATTCGCCAGCAAATACGTTGAGCAATGTTTCAGCCGGGCCAGTTGGGGTGATGCCATCTGACTGGAAGGCGGTCACCCGCCGGCTCTGAAACCGATCAAAGACACCGATACCCAGTGGCACTTTGTCGTAAAACACACCAATTCCACCGCGAATGACAGTTCTTCCACCTGAAAAAGGCACCATCACAAACCCAAATCGTGGTGCAAAATTGTTCTGGTTTGAGAGGCCGTTTCGGTCATAGCGCAACCCCAAATCAAGCACGACATTTGGGCGAACGGTGTATTTATCTTGAAAGAAAAGAGAGACTTCGCCCACATTGCGTTCAAACTGGCCATCACCAACAAATTCAATTCGCTGGCTGAGCGTGCCATCTTGCCTGACCACATCAATCCGGCTGTTGCGATCCCGGCCATCAAATGTGGTGTAACTCAGGGTTGTGCCGACTTTGAGCAGGTGATTTCCTTTGGCTTCAACAGGCGCAAAGCTGTAGATCGACTGCCCGTCATACCGGGTCGAATAGCGATCCTGGCGGTTAAAGAAATTCCCGCTGTTCACCGCTGGCGCAACGGTCATTGGGGTGTCTCCTTGGGGAAACACAAACGCATTGAACCGTTTCGCGGCAAAGGTGGTTTCAAGCAGCGAGCCATTGGTAAAGACAGCCCGTTCGGCGGCTGAGGCAAAAAAGCCCCGCTGGCGAAAGTTGGCCGAGACTTCAATCGGGTTAAAGGTGTTGAGATTGACGGATTGCAAATTTTGCGGATAAAGCGACAACACACCAGTTAAGTGGTTTCGTTCGTTGATGTTCCAGTCAAGCTGGGTAAATGAGTCAAATGACTCGTACTGGACATCATTTTTCAAATTTGGAAGCGAGGGCACGATATTGCGCACAAACTGATACTGAAAGGATTGTGAAATCGTCAGTTTGTCTTTGATGATCGGCCCCATAAAAATCAGGCGAGGGGTAATGGATTCAAGCCCGACCAGCTTGCTCTTGCCGGTGTCGGGGTCTGTGCGGCGGCGCATCCGGGGAATAAAGTTGGTAAATAAGAATCGCCATGTATTGCCCCCGGCGCGGGTGCCAATGGTGGTCACGGCGCCGCTGAATTTGCCAAATTCTGCCGAATAGGGGCTGGAGAGCACCGAAACCGTTTCAATCGCTTCAATTGGAAGGCTAATCGCATAGTTTCCCGTAGCCGGGTCGGTGACATTGGCACTATTGACCAGCAGCCCGGATTGGCTGGCACGGGCGCCTTTAATGTTTAAGAGCCCATCTGGTCCACGAACAACGCCCGGTACCAGCGGCAGCGCATCCTGAAACGTTTCATTGACGAGTGGTGCATTGCGCAGTGTTTTTTCCTGGATTTGGGAAACAACCGAGGTTTGAGTTTTATCTATTTCATTCGGATTGGCCTTGATTTCAACCACGGCTTCTTTGGTTTCTTTAATTCTTAAATCAACCGTGATGGCTGAAACAGCGCCCGAGACAATTTTGTAGCTTTTGCTATAGCTTTCAAAGCCGGGGACCTCAATCGTGAGTTGATAATCTCCGGGCAACAGATCAAACAGGGTATAGCGGCCTTCTTCATCCGTAGTGACCGTGACCGGGTCTTTGGTGGTCAGGGCGGTGCCACGTAACGTCACGACGGCACCGGCTAAGGGCAATTTTGATCCATCAGCCTGGATGCCGTTGACCAGTCCTTTGATTTTCGCTGCTTGCCAGCTTGCCGCAACCTGAGTGCTGACGATAGCGACCATCAGTAAAGCCCCGATAAAAATTCGAATCGCTGTGTGCATACCGAGTGTCCACTTTCTGAATCATTTGTTGTTATTCTGACTTTCAAAGAATAAGGAAAGCTCTTCTCTCCAGGAAAGGTTTTGGATAGCGGGAGTTTTTCATATGTCATTTGAAAAGCCTGATGTGAGTGGGTGCTCCTGGTGCTGCACCCAGTGAAGTCAGGTGGGTGATAATCAGGAACAACCCCTCGACGGCGGATGTGACAGCCAAAAGGGTGAGAATATTTGAACCGGGACTTGGTTGTATAGGTCAAATTCGCAGGCGGATTGGAACCCAGTTCGCCTGCCTCAATCCGCTGGCACCTGAAGTTCGTGATCTGGCGCCGATCTGGTTGTTTGGTCAAAACTTAAAAATCTGATTGCGTGAAAAGGCAATTACGTTACAGTGTTTTTATGGATAAACTGATAATCAATGTGATGATTTCCGCTTTGGAATCCACCTGAGTTCAGAGGGCAAGGTTCAAGAGTTGGCACCGCACATCCTGAAGGGAAAAGAATTGCAAATGAAGTGAATGAAGAGAGTTAAAACGTTGATTTTCAACAGTGTGAAAGAGATAGATCGCTTGAAGGTAATGGTTGAAAGTCACTCTTGTTTGAATAAGTTTCCGGAAATCGAAAGAAGAAAATGGAACGCAACCCGCCTCTGAGAGTTAAGGTTGGCGATTATCAAAAAAGGGAGCGGCTTGACTTGAGCAAACGATTCGCGGTTCAGATGGCATCTGTTTAGTTTACCAGGTGGATCGGCGTGGTTTTTAACTTCAAATCCAGCTTGAGCAATTTCAAAAGACTTGTATCATTGAGAATTTCTTTTCCTGACCAGCTTCATCGGGGAATCACTCCATTACCTGGTACCACCTGGAAAAAGAAGATTCAGCGTTTTAATTTATTTCTAAGAGCGAATTTGCGAGGGACTCAACTATGAATCAACTATTTCGAAAATTAACTTTGGTGATGGTGGCAATTCTGATGATTGCTCCAATGGGCCTCACGACATTGACTGTGGATGCCAAATCAGCCCAAAACCAGCAGCGAGAGAAACGAAGTTCAATCAACATGCTCGGCTTTTTCTTAATGGAATTACCCGGCAACATCAAACCAGAGGCCCTGAATGAAAAATGGGCAAGCCGGCGCGGAATCTGGCTCAGACAGTGCCAGACCCAATGGGACACCGCTCAAATTGCTACGTTACTGATTGAATTGGATTCATTTGTGAAAGAAACCGGCAATGATCCAAAATGGAAAAGCCGTCGGCCCGGATGGATCAGCGAAGTCAAAGCCGTCACGACAAACCCAGAACTGGCCAAACTGATGGTTGAATTTTCAGGCAGCGTAAAACCGGATATGTTCCAGCCAGATTGGAAAAATTCACGGGATGGCTGGGTCAAGCGGGTTCAAAGTGCAAAGTAAGACCATTTTGGGTTGAGGGTATCGGGCTAAGGGTTGAGAGAAATACAATTTTTTCAGTAATTTAGCCTTTTCGTACTCTGATGCCCTCATTGCAAAATGGTATAAACAAGGGAAAGGGAGGTGATTTACAAAATCACCTCCCTTTCTCTTTTCAGTGGAGGACTCAATTTCAAACTGGCATCAGGCCAGGCTGGCCAGTTTTTCATTTGCCAGCTTCTGAAATTGACGAACCTCGCCGCGTCGGTAGTGCGGAGTGGTTCGCACGGCTTCCAGGCATTGTTCCAGTACCTGCCGGGCCTGTTCACGCAACCCCAGTCCGGCATAGCTGGCACCCAGGTAATACAACCCTTCGGGATCAAATTCACGTTGCTGAACATAGCGTTCCAGCATCGGTCGCGCCTCGTCACACATTCCAGCTTCAAAGTAGGTCGCACCGATCTCGCGCCAGATTTCGTACCGGCAGTGTTTTTCGTCTCGTGTCACCACCGCATCAAAATGGGTGATCGCATCCTGAAAGCGTTTTTGCTCACGCGCGATCCGGCCAAGCTGGTAATGGGCATCAATTTCGTTCGGATCAATCTCGACAGAGCGTTGAAATCGCTCAATCGCATCACTGTACTGGCGCCGTTTTTGATGAATCAACCCGAGTTGATAATGGGCTTCGGCATCGCATGGGTTAATAGTCGAAGCTTCCAGATAGCGGCGAAAGCTTTGCTGTCCGCTAAACGCGGTCGAAACAAAACTGGCTTCACCGCGAATGTAGCCATACAGATAAAAGGCAATCCAGGGAAGCATCACATATGAAAGGCAGCTTGAGAAAATCGGTGCCAGCAGCAATGAAAGCCAGGACAGCAGAACCGTCAGAATCGCACCCTGATATTCAGACCCAAGATTGACCCGCAGGGCGCAGACCATCAACATCGCAAAATAGAGCGTGCCAAGACTGACCACAAAGGGCGCTAAAAAGAGCTTCCCAACCGGTCCGACGAGGAGCAACACCGATCCGGGGAGAAATGCTGCCGCCCAGGCCATACAGGTACAGGCCAGCAGCGACCCATAATGTTGCTGAAATAAAATCCCAATCCGAGCCGTCGGGATAAACCACGATCCAACAATGATCGAAGCCGGCACATAGAGCAGGGTCAAGGCTGCGACCCAGGACAAAATCGACATCGGTGAACTTAAAAAGGCATAAAACAAGTACAACATCCGGGTTGGCGTAAATCCAGGTTGGATGGGCGGAGATTCCTCTTCAGCTTCATCGGCTGTGGTGCTGGTGGAACCGCTGGTTTGAGCCGGCGCCGCCTGGTGGGTTGACGGAAGCAGCGATGACCCGACAAACCACAGATTCCCCACCACGGTCAACATCGGGATTGCCAGGGCCAGGTAAAACACCAGGGTCGCCACCGCCGCCACGGTCATCGCAAAAAGCAGGCTCCCCTGGTCAATAATGTCATTCATGGCGCGGATTGGGTTGTAATAAAGCTTCGCCAAAGCTTTGAAATTGTCAGAAAATACCATAAGAAAATCAGAAAGAAGCGTATTGGGGACTCAGGTTTTGGGACGAATGATTTGGGACTGAAGAGCCCAACCAAACTGAAGACCAGCCAGAAACTGGTTTTTCACACAGACGCCATCAGTTGGTCAAACAGCTTTTGGGCTACCGGGTTTTGGCCACCTCGCATGGCCAGTCGAACACAGAGCATGGCTTTGGCCCGGTTTCGCTCAGCCAGTGCCTGATTGGCAATTCCAACCAGGGTTTGGCCATTGGCTTCAGCCACCAAATGCTTGATAACGGATTGGGCAATGTCATCGGGCCAGTCAATCGGGTCTGAGGTACCGAGATCATGAGGTCCAATGATGTCCTTAATGCGTTCATCGGTGTCATTCATAAAGTACCAGGCGGCTTTACAAAAAACACCAATCAGGAACAGGCCCATCATGCCACCCAAAAACATATAATCTTTTATATTTGATGGACGGCTCATGGTGAGGGTCACAAAGCTAAAAACCAAAAAAGCCCCACCACCAAAGATCAACAGCACATTTCCCCAGCCATTTAACATTCCTTTTGCAATGAGTCGAGGAGAGGGTTTCAATTTGATGGCCTGGTATTTTTCTTGTTCATACCCTGCTTGCCAGATGGCCAGCACATGGATGGTTTTATAGGGAATGATTGGAATATAGAACAGCATTAAGGCTTCGATAGCATCGTACTGAATGCAGCCATCAATATTGCGTTCTTTTGATGCTTTAATTAATCCTGTACCTACCCCGTTCACGCTGTGTGGCATAACCAGAGCGCTCCTTATGCTTGTGGGAATCAAGCTCTTTCAGTCAGAACTTGAGTGACTGATGAAAAAGCAAAAGAGTGAAACGTACTTTGGTTCTTCAACTCCTCGCTCCTTGCTACTCACTATTTCGCTACCTCACTACCGCGCTCCTCTTCAAATGGTGAGTCCTCTCCGGGACAATTCTTCCTGAGCGAGTTGCCGGATGTATCCACAATTGACCAGTTGTTTGGTATTCCAGCTTTTATAAGTTTCCAACTGGCGATCAGTTTCGAGCCGGACTTGCTGGACGTTATCCAGACGAATCACAGCCCGTAACTCGTCAATTGAAAACTGGTGGGCGCTTTGCTCCAGAAGTTGCCGTAACGCACCGATCACCCGACTGGCAATATCGGAATCTTCAGTCAGGCGAAGCAAGGGACGGACGGCCCGAACATCGCCCAGCGAGCCAAGAGCTTCGGCCACCACGCCACGGACTTCAGCATTGCGATGCCTTAATAAATTCAGAAGCTGATCACTGGCTGCCGGGTCTTTAATCTGACCAAGCGCATAGGCCGCAGCCACCCTGACATAGTTATGTTTATCGTTGAGGGCTTCAATCAAAAATGGAATGGCGGCTGCCCCAACATTGACTAACTCATCCCAGTTGCGCAGGGCAATTGAGCACCGAATAAACTGGATTTCATCTTCAGGTACCCAGCGCAGGGCCGAGAGGGCCCAGGCTGAGGCTTCACGAACTTCGCTATCTTCATCCACCAGCCCAGCGACCAGATGACTGGTTGCCTGTGGGTCGCCCAGTTTGCCAAGTGCTTCGGCGGCTGTTTGCCGAACACCGCTTTCTTTATCTTTGAGCCTGGCCAGCAGGGGGACCACTGATTGTGGTTGCTTAAATTCACCAAGTGCTTTTGCGGCCATTTTTCGAACTTCGCCTTCTTTGTCATCCAATAAAACCAGGATGGCATCAACCGCCCGAGGGTCATGGATGATGCTCAAGGCCCGGAGTGCTGCCCGTCTGACGTCAGGTTCCCAGTGCTTGAGCATGTCAAAGAGCGGTTCCAGGGCTTGTGGGTCGCCGATTTTTCCAAGGGCTTCGATGGCGCCCTGTTGGATTTCCTTATCGTGGTCTTTCAGGGTCGCCACCAGAATATCAAAGGCATCTTTACCAAGTTGGGACGCCATATCCCAGTCGTGAACGGCTACAGCCAGAAGTGCTTTCTCTTCAGTTGTCTGGGCTCGCCAGCCAAGTGCCTGAAGGGCTTCGGCAGCCGCTTCGCGAACTGCCCGATTTGGGTCATTGAGTTCGCCAATCAGGGGCTGGATCGCCCGTTCATCCCCGATGTTCCATAGCGCGTAGGTTGCACTTTTGCGGACATCGCTGTCGCTATCACCCAGCACCGAAACCAGTGCCGGGACAGCTTTTTTGCTGCGCATCATCCCGAGCGACTCCGCTGCGGCTTTGCGCACATCCCGATCATGGTCGGCAAGTCGGGCAATCAAGGCATCGGAGGCTTTCAGATCACAAATGGTGCCAAGCACATAGGCCGCCGACTTGCGAACTTCACGATCCTGTTCAGTTAACGCCGCGATAAAAGCCGGTACGGCTGAACGGGCGGTTGAGGACCGCAGCCAGTTTGGGTCAATTGCATTGAGTGCTTCTTCAGCCGCATGGCGAACCAAAAACTCCCGGTCTTTCAACGCCAGAATCAAGGCTTCGATCGCACGCTGGTCCCTGGTTGTGCCTAACTTGCGGGCCGCGCGTAACCGGGTTTCGACATTGCTTGACTTCAGTTCTTGAAGCGTCCACCACAGCATAACCGGCGCACTCCTTCCAATTCGGAAGCAAAAAAATGGGGATAATGAATTGGGGAAACCACAGTAGAGATGAAAAAGGTGCCCCATTATGCCTCTGGTTGTGACTTGTCACAAGGTTTTGTTCAGGAGATATCACAAGCGAGCGGTTGATTGTGGCCAAAAAGACAATCTCAGGCTCAGTTCAGGCTGGATAGGTCTGGTGATTTTGCTCTCAGGCTGCAGACGTTCTTGACAGTTCCTCCTAGAATGGCTTATATAGATAGAAAACTACATAGGTAGAATCATATATAGAACGACTGAGGTCAATTCGCTGTGTCCACCAAAACCAATCTGACCTACGCCTCTGCGTTGATCCTGCAAGTTATCGTCAATGGCTATCAATATGGCTTTGACATTATGGAGGTGACCGGGCTGCCAAGTGGTACCGTCTATCCAGCATTGCGCCGCCTCGAACAATCCGGGCTGATTGCTTCCCAGTGGGAAGCCGCCGAAATTGCCCAGCAGGAGCTTCGCCCACCTCGAAAATATTACGCCGTGACCTCAGTCGGCACACAAACACTCACTGAAGCTGTCAAACGGTTTCGATTACTTGAAACCATGATTCCAAACCTGCCACGGAAAGAGCGGCCATCCGAGGGGTAATCGGTATGCTGAAACCGGAGTCACCATCGGAATTCAAACTCCAGTTGCTGCTGTCGTTGATTTCGACGGTTGCGGTGATGGTGCCTCGACACCAGCGAACCGATTGGAAACAGGAGTGGCAGGCCGAAATTATTTTTCACTGGAGACAATTGCAGCAGCGGCACCGCCTCAATCGGAAAACGTGGTTCAAGCTCTTGAATTATGGCAGTGGCGCTGTGATTGATGCGCTGGTTTTGAGAGCTGAATCCAGTGATCTGTTTCAGTGGATCGGAGATGTCGCCCAGGGCATGGCGGCGGTTGTTCGTTACCCGCGAACCGCCCTGGTTTCAAGCGGTATGCTCGCTGCTGGGATCAGTTGTTTGATGGTTGGGCTGGCTGTGGTTGGTGCCAGTCTCTGGTTGCCATTACCGGTGGCCCAGGTGGACAGTCTGGTGGTGGTCAACAACACCTGTTCCGTCATCGAATCCAAAACGCTTCCGTTTTCAGTTTCTGAGTTTTATGACCTGCAAAAAAGTGCAACATCGCTGCAGGCCATCGAAGCCATCCACTTTTCGCTGGCGAATGTTTCATTTCCACACACCTCAATGGCCGTGAAACTAGGCCGGGTCTCAGATGGATTTTTATCACTCACGTCAGGTGGCGCTGCCCTTGGAAGTTGTCAGTGGTCATCGTCGTCCACTTTCTCTCATCCACTGCCAGGTGTTGTCATCAGTTACCGTTTTTGGAAGCTGTACCTTGATGCCCGGCCAGATGTGCTGGGCACCTGCCTTGAAGTTGATCAAGCGCCGTATCAGATTCAGGGCGTGATGCCTGCCAGTTTTGATGTTCCTGGCCAGCCTAATCTGTGGATCCGGTTGACACCTCCCGCTCATCTGGGAAGCCAGACTGAGCGAGACACCCGGTTTCTGACTGTGTTAGGACAACTCAAACCTGGAATGACCATCAACCAGGTGCAACAGGAGCTCGACATGCTGGCTCGGAAGCTAAAACCAACGCCACCGGCTACTGGCTCTGTCCAATGGCCAGTGTGGGGAATGACGGTCAGGAGCGCCCGCCAGTGGTGGTTGGGTGACTGGTACGAGACCATCCTCTGGCTGTTTGTCGGAACCGTAAGTGTGTTTGGTCTGGCGGTTTGGGCCACCATTCGAACTGAGGGAACGCCATCACTTGAAGCTGATTTTCCGGTTCATTCACTCCGACGTTTCCGCTGGAGCCTCGGTGAAGGCTGGGGGTTAATGGTTCTAGGGATGATCGGGGGTGGCCTGGCTGGAATATGGTATTTAAAGCTGGTCAATCACGTGTTTTTGCAACCGGTTCTGAATATAGAGCCAGCCCGGCTTGATGGGTGGGTGTGGGGAACGACCTGTGTTGTGTTGATGTTGACGGTGGTGATCCGAAGCTTTCGGGCCAGTCACTCCCCACTGTGCAAAGGAATGCTTCCCCCAACCCGGCCAAAACGGGCGTTTCAGTCGGTGGCAGTCGCCCTGGTTCTGGGTCTGGCTGTGGTTGCCGGCATGTATCAGATGACGCTTGAAAAACATCAGAAAGTAGGGGGGCACAACCTCCGCAACTGGTTTACGTTTCAAGTTCGATTACCCGGAGGGAACACAAAAGACCCGGTTGTGGTCGAGCAATTGCTGAATGAGACCACTCAGCGGATTCAATCCCTCGATGGGGTAACGGCTGTTTGTGCTTCGAGCCGGTTCCCCGTAGGGCCCCGACGGGCTGACTGGTCAATTGAGATCGAAGGATACCACCCTGAGCACACCGGAAAATTTCCAACTCATAGTGTGAGCGGCATCAGTACCGGCTATTTTGCCGCCTTTCAATCGCGGATTCAGCTTGGACGGGATTTCACCGCCGAAGACCGGGCCAGGTCAGAACTGGTCGTGATTATCAATCGTGCGTTTGCCGATGTTTACTGGCCGGGTGAGAACCCACTTGGTCGGCGGCTCAATTTAAACCCCGGTGATCCTCGGAGCTGGCGGACAATTGTTGGAGTCGTTGAAAATACCTCACTGCCTGGCACTGATGATCAGGTGTTGCCGGAAGCCTATTGCCCGATTGTCCAGTTTCCACCGCCTATCCTGACATTTCTGGTTCTGAGCCGTGGCGAGTCACCTCCGCTGATACTGGACCCGCCGCGTGAGTCTCAACCGGCGATTCCGATATTTCATTTGAGTTCTCTCAATCAGAGAGTGACCGAACTCTTGAGTCGTCAACGCTTTGCGCTACAGTCGTTGCTTGCCATGATCGTAGCCGTGATGGCGATTGTGGTTGGGCATTCCGGTCCAACCAGGTCAATCCAGGCCGCTTCATCTCAAAAGAAGTAATACTGTGTGCTAGGAGTTTTTCCACCATGAGAAAATCGTTTATATCAATTCTGTTCATGGTCGGACTGTGTCTGATGTGGACCAGTCCCGCCATTGCCATTCAAGAAAAGAAAGCTCAACCCAAAGCCAAACCAGTTGTTTATAATGTTATTCCGCCAGAAGCTCGGGAGTTTGATTTTTGGGTCGGGAAGTGGCGGGTGACTGGACCCGGAACGCTTCCTTTTACTGATACCGTCAAAATCGTTGCCGGAGGCACCGCACTGATCGAAACCTGGGCGGCGCCAGATGGTTCAAGCAGTGGATCAAGCATTAATGTCTATGACACGGCCAACAAAACCTGGACCCAAACCTATGCTGATAGTAACGGGTTATTTTTGCAACTCACTGGAAAGTTTGAAAATGGGGAAATGATCCTGTTCGGGAAATTTCGCAATCCGGCAAACAATCGGGTACAGCTTGGGCGGTTGCGATTTTCCAATATCACAAAAAACGGGCTCGATCAGGACATGGAGGTTTCAGACGACAACGGCCAGACCTGGACGCTGTTTTATCAAACTCGTTGGACCAAATAACCTGAGTGAGGAGCAAAAAAGACACAAAGGACATAAAGGACATAAAGGACATAAAAGCTTTTGCAGT
>CAZXCE010000159.1:0-14863 GCA_964639175.1 uncultured Clostridia bacterium | reverse complement strand
CTACTGACTACTGACTACTGACTACTGACTACTGACTACTGACTACTGACTACACATTGGCATAAAAACTCAACACGGTTTCGCCCTGACGAACTTCGCGAAAGCGGCGCAGCCGACCCACGGTTTCCAGCAATGTTTGTTTGGCATGGTGTTCAACCACCAGCCATCCTTCGGGTGACAACACATTGCTTTCACCCAGTTGTTTCATCACTGGTTGATAGACCGGTGAGGCATATGGTGGATCAAAAAAAATGATGTCATAGGTGCGTTCCTCAGTAACCAATTGCTTGAGTGCTTTGAGGACATCGCGTTGGATGAGATCAACACCATCTTCAATATCGAGTGCTGTCAGATTGTCAATCAGCATGCGGGTGGCATGCCGGGCATTTTCAACAAAGGTGACCTGACTGGCGCCTCGGCTCAAGGCTTCGATTCCGACGGCACCGGAGCCGGCGCACAGATCCAGAAAGCGGGCGTCCACAACCTGCGGTGATAAGATATTGAAGAGTGTTTCTCGCAGCCGGTCAGATGTTGGTCGGACACTGAGTCCATCCACGGTTCGGATCCGCCTGCCTTTGAATTGTCCGGAAATGATGCGCATGGTTTTCCACAAAAGCGTCGCACGTTAGCATAAATCGAGATGATTTGCGATTTTTTGCTCAGCGGAACCGCTGGTTCATTTCCCGTGACGGATTATTCGCCGTCTGATGACGGCCTTTTTGATATTCGGCGGCGATGCTGTTTTTCCGAGATATAGCGTTCAACGGTGGTAATAAAAATATCCACTCGTTGTGACAAATCTTCCAACTTTTCGTCAACCTGGCGTTGTTGTTCAGCCTGTTGTACCGGTCTGGCTGCCTCACGGACGGCGACCTTTTCCTGAATATCAATCACTTTTTCGACAGCATTGGCGAGTTTGCTCACCACTGTCGCCAGCCGATCCACATTATGGAGCAGTGACGCATGCGAATTGGTTACCCACTCTAGATCAGTGGTGAGTTTGGCTGTTTGATCCAGCAAAAACTGGACTGTCCGCTCCATTTCTTCGTGAGTCATTGGCGGGCACCGAAAACCTGAAAATTGGGGTGAGGTTGATCCCGAATAGAGTCAAACCCCATTTGTAAACCACCTGGTTTCAAAAGCGCAAATCGTTCTGATGAAAGTTGAATCGGAGAGGCAAAAAACAATTGAGGTTTCGGGGCCAGATCGAATGCTGGCCACAGCGAAACCTCAACTCAAGATGCAGGCTGGTGGCTTAGAGTGAATATGATGCAGCGGCCCGGTGCTGGGCCTGGCGGCGGATTTGCTCCCAGGCAAATACCTGTTGTGCCCGTACATTTTCGGTGGCTTTGGCCAGAACCGAAAGCAGGTCATCTTCGCTTGAATCCAGTAGCGTCGTACTGGCGCGGTTGCCTTCAATCTCGGCGATTCGATTGCGGTCAGACAGAGCGTCAGGTGGTGCCGGTTGCTTACCCATAAAAACCTCCTGGTTGTTTCCGTTGGGACAAGCACACCACCGGGTTGACCCTCAGCGGTTAACCTGCCCTCAGTTTAGTGAGTTCGATCATCGTGCAGATAGTCGTTGCCTCCATTCTGAAAAAGTTCAATTTGGGAAAAACTGGATTGTTGAACAGAAAGGTAGCGAGACAGAAAGGGCTGATATGTTACCGCGCTCAGGCGGTCGTTTCAAGTCAGGGTTTCTTCTTTGGGAAGAACTTTTCCAGTCAGTTTGCGCTCGGTGGTGCGTTCCGAAGCTTCTTCTGGAATTAGATTGGTTGTTACCGGCTGATGGCTGATAATGGTCGGCGTATCATCTTCGGTCCATTGGTTCCCCACAATGGTCGGGTGATCTTCAAGGGTAAATGCCCCATGAAGCGTTTCCGCATGAGCCAGATGGTGATAGTTGGTTTGCTGGCTGTCCAGTTGCTGAGTCGGAAGCGGGAGTGGCGCCGTAATCGGGCCGCTTCGATAAAATATCTCCTGATCAACCCCCAGGCTTTCAGCCACGGCCCTGGACAGTAAGTTCCCAAATTCAATTGCGTTTGGGCGATCAGTGGCTACTTTGCGAAGCGAGGTCATGACCACAAATTCAACGCTGGATGGGAGATCTGGCAGGATGTCGCGTAACGGTGGCGGCTGATGATTCAGGTGTTTGAGCATCACCTCGACCACGCCCCGACTCGAAGGCTGAAACGGCACCCGTCCAGAGAGCATTTCATAAAGCACAATGCCCAGGCTGTATACATCTGCCCGTCCATCATAGTCGTCACCTTTGAGGCGTTCTGGTGACATATAGGTCGGAGTACCCACAATTCCGCCGGTTTCGGTCAAATTCCGGAGGGTTGATTCATTGGTGTCATCCATTAACTTGGCAATGCCAAAATCCAGAACTTTGACAACTTCGCCTTCTTTGGCTTGATGGAGGTAAATATTGTCAGGCTTGATGTCACGATGGATGAGTCCGGCCCGGTGAGCTTCGTCAAGTACGTGACACACCGGAAGTATAATTTCGGCACATCGTTTGAGCGAGAGCCGTCCGGCTCGCTGCAATTCGCTGGTCAAGGTGTGACCTTCCAGCAGTTCCATCACCAGATAGGCGATGCCTTCGGATGAAACACTCGAATCAAGAACGGTGATGGCATTGGGATGATTGACCCGGCAGGTCGAAATTCCTTCGCGACGAAACCGCTCAATGGCTTCCGGCGAATCGTTTCCAGGTTTGGGCTTAAAGACTTTGATGGCCACTGGACGGTTGAGCCCCAGATGCGTGGCCCGAAACACAGCGCCAAAGCCACCGCTCCCGATTTTTTCATCAAGGCGATATTTGCCGTCAAGCACGGTACCAGGGAGCGCTTCAGCCAGCGCTGAGAAAATTCGATCTGCCTGCTTTTGCGAGGCCAGCAACTCTTCGTTCTTTTTGGCCAGTTCGGCAATTTTGGTATCCAGTTCACGGTTCTTGCGGTCCAGTTGCTCGTTTTTGCGCTCGACTTCCTGATTGGCGACCAGGAGTTGCTCATTTTTCCACAGGGTTTCTTTTTGTGAACTTTGCAACTGGCGATTGGCCTGGGCCAGTTCCTGGGTTCGTTCATCAACCTTGCTTTCAAGCAACAGTGCCCGCTGGTGTAACTGGTTCATTCGCCACTGCACGCTGGCATAAATGATGGCCAGAATCGTGAGCAGATAGATGGTATAGGCCCACCAGGTTTGCCACAGTGGGGGCTTTAATCGAAACGTAAAACTGGTGCCGACTTCGTTCCACACGCCATCGTTATTGCACGCCATCACCCGGAAGGTATAGGTTCGGGCGGGCAAATTGGTGTAATAGGCCACACGCCGCGTTCCGACATCCACCCACGTGGGGTCAAATCCCTCAAGCTTGCATTTGAATCGAACTTTTTCCGGCGCCAGGTAACTGAGCCCGGCATAGCGAAATTCAAACCGATTTTCTCCGGGTTCAAAGGTCAAAAATGTTGAAGGGGCAAATTTTTCAGAACCCCGCACCACGGTCTCAATGACGACAGGTGGGGCCAGTTGATTGAGTTTGATTGATCTTGGATCAATCACAACTGCGCCTTTAGCGGTCGGAAACCAGAGATTACCGTTGCGGGTTTTCCAGGCCGATGGTTGCGATCCACCATTGCACTGATTGGTCCGCATGCCGTCCGTTTTGCCATACGACACACAGGGCAGCACCGCAATTTCCCGCCGGTCAAGCTGTGCAAACGCCCGTTTCGGCACACAATAGAGCCCCTTGTTGCACCCCATCCAGAACTGCCCCTGGGCATCTTCCAAAATCTGAAAGGCAACGTCATCAAAGAGTCCGTCTTTGGTCGTGTAGTTGGTAAACTGCCCCTGATCGAAATGGGCCAGCCCACCATTGGTGCCCATCCAGATTGATCCGTCGGTGTCTTCGTAAAAGGCAAAGACCCGGTCGTTGATGATTCCGTTTTGGGTCGTGTAATTTTTGAAGACCCCATTCTTGAAGTAGCTTAACCCGCTGTTGGTGCCGATCCAGAATCCACCCTGCCGATCTTCATAAATCGCCCGCACGCTATTATTGGCCAGCCCGTCTTTGGTGGTGTAGGTGCGAAAGCGACCATTTTCATACACATTGAGTCCGGCAAAGGCGGTGCCAATCCAGATGCGGCCAGCCCGGTCACAATAAATGACATACAGGTTGTCATTCGCCAGCCCGTCTTTGGTGGTGTAGGTGGTAAACGTTCCATTTTTCAGGCAACTGAGCCCGGTGTTGGTGCCCACCCAGATGTTACCTTCCGGATCTTCACAGGCGGTGCGCACCAGGTTACTGGCTAACCCTTGTTCGGTGGTGTAGGAAGTAAATGCTCCATCTCGAAAACTGGTGAGTCCGCCACCTTCGCTTCCAAGCCAGATCGTGCCCTGGCGGTCTTCTAAAATCGTCCGCAGATAGTTATTTGACAGCCCATCCTGGACCGTGTAGGTCACAAACTTTCCATCGCGAAGCCGGTTGAGACCGCTACTGGTGCCAACCCACAAACTGCCCTCACGGTCTTCAAACAGTGACCGAACCGCATTCTGAGAAAGACCATCTTTGGACGAAAAGCGAGCGATGGTCCCATCTTTTTTCATTCGGTTTAAGCCACCGCCGTCGGTGCCAATCCACAGATTGCCATCCCGATCTTCCAAAACCGACAAAATGATATTGTTGGCAAGTCCTTGTTGAACGGTGTAGTTCTGAAAGTGACCATTTTGCCAGCGGCTCAAGCCTCCACCCTCGGTTCCAACCCAGATGGTATGTTCGAGGTCTTCATAAATTGCGTTGACCCGATTGTTCAACAGTCCTTGATTGGTGGTCAGGCAGGTAAAGGCACCGTTTTCAAAGCAGGAAAGTCCGCCAATTGTGCCAATCCAGACTTTTCCACTTCGGTCGCAACACAGCGTTCGAATAACATTGCTGCCCAGACCGTCCTGGGTGGTAAACACTCGAATTTTGCCATTTTCGAGCAGTCCCAGGCCGTCTTCGGTCCCAATCCAGATATTGCCTTTCTGATCTTCACAAATCGCACGCACGCTGTTGTCTGGCAGCCCATTCTGAATTGAATAGCCGGAAAATTGCCCGTCTTTGAGACACAACAACCCGCCACCAACCGTTCCAATCCAGAGTCGGCCCTGTGAATCTTCAAACAGGGAAAAGACTCCGTTGCTTTTCGGAATGTTCAGATTTTGCGGGTGAACCACGGTGAACTGAATGCCGTCAAAGCGGACCAGTCCTTCATATGTCCCAAGCCACAGATAGCCGTCTTTTGTCTGGGCAACTGTCAACACCGAGACTTGTGGAAGTTCATCCTGCCAGACATCGTGAATGTATTGAGTAATGTTTTTGGTTGGTTCCAGCGCCAATCCGGGCGAGGAAAGACCGAGCACAGACACCAGGAGCAGGATCACACTCCAGACAGGGTGTGGTCTGCAGAAACGGCTTATGGGGCGTGCCGAATCCTGGCTGTTCATGGTAGATGGCCTAATCGCTGATAGAGTGAAATGTGAAGTCGAGACCTTGCTCAAAGTGAGTTGAAAGCCTGAATTCTTTCATGTCTTCCAATGAGCACTGGGTGATGAACTCGGATAAGAAAGCGTGGCTTCGAGGGTTGCCACAACGTCAAATTTAGAAAAATTGACGTGTTGGATAGAAAATCCCTGGGCCTGAACTGTGGAAACCGTTCGACGATTCAGATGACAGCCACCGCAGAGCCGTTTTTGGAGCGGAGTTACACAATCCGTGACGAATCCTAACAATAGCGGGGAAGGGCGGATATGTTCAAGCATGAGTAATTTACCGCCGGGTTTCAGTATCCGTCGAATTTCAGCCAGGGCAACTGTTGGGCGGGGAATACTGCAAAACACAAGGGTCGCAACCACCGTGTCAAAGCTCTGATCGGGAAACGGGAGGTGTTCGGCTGACGCCTCGATAAACTGAACCTCAAGTCCTGGCAACCGGGGTTTGGTCCGGGCTTTCTCCAGCATCAATGGGTCCGGGTCGGTCAGCACCAGCGAGCGGGCACTGGTATAGAGCATCAAATTGACACCTGTTCCCGCCCCAAGTTCCAGGACATCTCCGGTCGCTTTGGGGATTAACTCAGCCCGCCGCCACCCGAAGAGATGCCGCTCAAAAAACCGCATGCCCCGGTCATACCCTTTGGCAATTGAACCGTACGGGAGGTCTGGATGAGGAGGAGGGGGACTTTTCATAGGCAGGGCTGCAAAATTCTCGGGATGAGGGATGAAGGCTGAGGGATGAGGGATGAAACAAAACCAGTTCTTCAGCCCCAAGCCCTCAACCCTCGGTCTTTCAGTCCCAAGTATCACTTCGTCAATCGAATCTGAACCACCACGGTGACATAGCCTGATTCGTCATCGCGAAGATCTTTCGAACGGCCCAGAGTTTTATCGGTTTCACGACGAGCCGCGGCTGACAGTGCCTCTTGTTGCTCTTTGGTGATGGTGCCGAGGCTCCGGATTTTCGAAAGATACGCATCCAGTTGGGACGCCGGAACTCGTGATGTCACAATCAGATAGGCTGTTCCCGATTGTCTGGACGATAGAACCTGTCCCCCGGTCTGTTGGGTGACCGAGGCCACGCGGGTGCGGGCGGTTTCCGGGTTGGGTGGTACCAGGACCAGTGTCACCGAACGAAGTCGCTGCCGGTCTGATCCCTGGTCGGCTGGTCTGGGGGCATTCGCTCGAAATTCCGACGCTGCTTTTTGTTTGCGGTCAGGTGATTGTGGGTCCGACGCGGCCATGGTTGAGGGTTTGGCCGGCCCGGCTCCGGCTGCCCCTGGTGCTGGCGGAGGTGCAGGTGCGGTTACTTTGTTGTAGGCAATGGAATCATCGGCTTTTTTGGGTGCGACAACCACCATTTCAGGCTGGGATTGAGCCACAAGGCCGTCGGCATCTTCCCGTTCATTTTTGAACTCTCCGCCTTTGGCGGTTTCTTCCATTCTGGCATCTGCTGATGGTTGTCCCTGGCCTTCAACGGTTGATTTTTCTTTTTTCAAACCGGCGGCTGGGTTATCAAGTTCATCTCCCAGGACTGGTGGCGCTGGCGCCGCCTGGGCTGGCGAAGCTGGTACCGCTTGTTTGGCGGGTGACTCTGCCGGACGGGCTGAGCTTCCAATTGGTTCGCTGCTGGGGGCGGCTGGAACCGTGGATGAGGCTGGGGCTGCTGCTCCAGCCGTTGGTGCCGTATCTTTTTGCATGGCCGTCATTTCCGGCTTTGACAGAAATGTCGGACGCACCACATACCAGGTTGCGCTAAAAAGCACGATCAGTGCCAGAGCTGAGGCAAAAACCGGTGAGGTCAAAGGTTTGGGCAGGAGCGCACTCATGTGTTGCCACCAGCGGTGCCAAAAGGGCGTTTGTTCGCGGGCCCGGTCCAGGATGACCTGAGCGGTTGGCAGATGTTGTGGTTCCGGGACGTCCCATTCAGGGGCTGCAAACAGTGAGTTCGCCTGCTGAAATTCAGCCAGGAGTTCACGGGCTTCGGCTGAATCCTTTAAAAACGATTCGATTTCGCGCCGACGCACATCCGGAAGCGCGCCTTCAACATAGGCTTCCAGGTCTTCGCAAAAGGCTTCGAATTGTTTTTCAGAGTGTTCAGCAGACATAAATCAGTTAGGGTTCAGGGTTCAGGGTTCAGGGTTCAGGGAAATCCGATTTCTCCAATGATCCCCCTCAGGTAAAAAGGTGTTCGAGTCGTTTTTTGAGTTCCAGTTTGCCGCGAAAGATTCGCGATTTTACCGTGCCAACCGCAACATTTAAAATTTCAGCAATTTCCTCATATTTCAGTTCTTCATACTCTTTGAGCAAGATGGCGTCCCGGAAATCCGGATCAATTTCCTTGAGTGCCTCGCGAACCAGACGCGCCCGCTCCCGAGTTTCATAATCCTGAGCGGGTGAGTCGGTACTGACGGCTTCTTTGGGTGGCGGTCCATCTTCTGGATCGTGATCTTGTTCGGCCACCATGACCTTGTGTTCGCTGCGCCGAAGCTCACTGACGGCACGGTTAAAGGCGATGCGATAAAAATACGTCTTCACCGATGCTTCTTCACGCCACTCGCGCGCATGCTGCACCACCGCCATAAAGACTTCCTGCGTCAGGTCTTCAGCGCGGGTCGGGCTGCTGACTTTGCGTGCCAGAAAGCGATAAATCAGAACTCGATAGCGATTGTACAGCACGGCAAACGCAGCTTCGTCGCCTCGCTGAAAATCACGCATGAGTTCTTCGTCGGTTTTGCTCATGAATTGGGGTGAATGACGCGCGTGCGTTTAACCTGTTTCATCAGCAGGTATGTAGTCGCAAGGCGAAAGAAAAGGTTCCACACAAAATGGCAGGACGATAGGTGACAGGGTGGCCGATGACAGGGTGACAGGGTGATGATTTGAGAATCGTTTATATTGCATAGCGTCACCCTGTCATTTGGTTACCCTGTCATTTGGTCAGTTACAGAGGGTGCCCGCTGACAACCCGGTTTCCACCGCCCCGTTGTGCCTGGTACAAAGCCAGCTCGGCAGCATCAATTAATGATGCTTCGGTAGCGCGTTGTTGGGGGGTCAGTGCCGCCAGACCTAAGCTAATGGTGGTGATACCTTTTGGCGAACGTTGGTTGGGGAGGCCGAGAGCTTCGATTTTGGCGCGGAGTTTTTCGGCCACAATCAAGGCGCCATCCGGCGGGGTTTCGGGCAGTAAGACAATCAATTGATCGTGGTCATAACATCCCAGCAGGTCGCCGGGCCGTTTGAGTTCATCATTGAGGGTTTGAGCAATGGCTTTGAGGTGGTCATCACCTTTTTGATTGCCGAACCCTTCGCGGAACGAGCGGAAATAGTCAATATCCACGATGACCAGCGCAATTGGGACGTGGTTTCGGGCGGCGCGGCGCCATTCACGATCCAGAAACTTGTCAAACTGACGCCGGCTGGCAATGCCGAGCAACGCCAGCATGACTTCGGTATTGGTTTCTTCAGATGGCTTGGATTCAATGGGGGCAAACTGGAATTGCCGCTCTGCGACGGGGGCTGGCGCAAAGCTTTCAACTGATGTCGTAACGGGTGGTGCGGCTGGTGCAGGCGGTGCCGCGACCTGGTCTTTCAGTCCTGGATGGAGTGTATATGCCTCATCACGAAGCTTTTTGGCCAGTTCGGTTTCATTTTTGGCGTCATAGAGCCGGGCAATTTCCAGGCATTGCAGCGCTGCCCGTTCTTTAAGGCGACTGTTGAGATAGAGTTCTTTCAGTTTGAGTCGGGCTTCGATGTATTCAGGGTTTCCCGCCACCATGTCTTCGAGCAATTTCAGCCGGGCAGCACCAAATTCCGGGTTCTGGGCAATGCTCTGTTCTAAGAGTTCAGCACTGAACTCATAGCTGATTTCTTCGGCTGGCTCACGCCTGGCTGGGGTTGTAAAAGGTGAAGTCCCACCAAACGTCGAGGTGGTGCCACCCGAAGCAAATGGATTATCACCGCCAGCTTGAAAGCTCCGTTGCCAGGAACTCAGTGCCGAAGCGGCTTCAAACCCAGGCGGAAAATCAGGATTGGAGGTTGCTGCCGCGGGTTCCTGCTCATCTTTTTTCTCAAGCGTGTCAAGTTGTTCTTTATGAGCCGTTTCCTGAGGCTCGGCTTCCATCAATTGCTGCAGCGCATAACTGGCCTCGGTTTGCAGCCCCTGTCGAAGTGAGGCTTCAACAATGGCGTTGAGGGTTGCGACCAGATTTCGTTTTTCACGCACTCGTGAGTAGATATTAGCCAGCAATTTCAGGGCAGGCAGGTAATTTGGGTTTGCCTTGAGAATGTGTTTGAGCAGCCCGGTCGCTTTTTTCTTCTGCTTCTTATCCAGCAGCGTATCCAGGCAGCGACCGATGAGCGTGATGGCGTGGTCAAACTGCTTGTTGTCAGCATACGCCCGACCAACCTCCAGCAACGCCTCATACTGGTTTGGGTCGAGCGTCATCAGATGGGTAAAGGTGGCGTCGGCTGACTCCAGCATTTTGGCCCCAAGATACGTTCGTCCCAGCAACTGGATCAGGTCAATATCTTCCGGGGTTCGCTTGAGCAAATAGTCGAGCATCCCCAATGCCGTTTTGATTTCGCCCTGGCGAATCAAAGCTTCGACCAGCAGCTTCCGCGCAGGTTTGGAATCTGGCGTGATTGACAGCGCCCGTTGAAATGATTGAACGGCTTCGGTGTCGCGCCCTTTGCGGAAAAACTCCTGGCCAGCTTGCAGATAAAATTCAAACGCTTCCTGATTCAACCCTTCCAGGTGATACCCTGCCGCAATTTCAAACCGCAAGACCGCATTTTCTGGATCATTATTGGCAATGCGCTCCATCACCCGCAGGGCCTGCCGGTTTTGTCCGTTTTGCCGGTGCAGATCAATCAGGCCAAGGTAGAGTTGGCGGGCTTCAACCAGCAATTTTTGCTTGGTATAGAGATCCGCAAGCGTCAGCATGATTTCAATGTTTGACGGATTGAGCTTGAGAATCTTTTTATAGACCGCAATGGCTGTATTGGTCTGACCCGAATCCCGATATGATTCGGCCACCCGCAGGAATTGCAGCGCGGCTTCTTCCGGCTGATTGTTCTTGGCGTGCAAGTCGCCAAGGGTATTTAAAATGTTGAGGTCGTAGGGGTCGGCATAGGCAATTTTCCGATATTCTTCGATGGCGGCAGCAATTTTGCCCTGCTGGACATACTTCCCAGCCAACTTCAGAGATTTCTCTTTATCGAATGCCATATTGTTTGAGGTTTCCTTCGCGGGAGGGGGTCGGTATTTATGTGAGCCGTCAGGCTGCAAAGGTATACAAGCCATTGAAGATTGTCAATTTGCAGTTTTTTGGATGCTCAAACAGCTCAGGGACGCAGCCGTGAAGTTGATGCATCCCTGAAGGTTCTTTTGGCTGATCTGTGGGTGTTGGTCGTCACTGTGCTTTCGGCAGCATGGCTGGTGCGGACCAGATGCACCGCAGTTTTTCACCCAGCCCGACCCGGGTCCGCATGGTTTCAAACATTTCGACCCAGGCGTGAAAGTTCGCCCAAACCGGATTGAAACTTCTGAGCGGCTTGATAATGCCGTACCGCGGCGTCTCAATTTCAGGGGTAAAACTGCCAAACATCCGATCCCAGATGATCAACATGCCAGCATAGTTTTTGTCGAGATATGGTTCGTTGACGCCGTGATGAACCCGGTGATGGGCGGGTGTGTTGAGAATGGCTTCCAGTGGGCCGAGGGATTTGATGAATTTGGTATGGATCCAAAACTGGTAAATCAAATTGATGGCATAGGATGTGAGAATCATCATCGGGTCAAATCCCATCAAGGCAAGCGGCGCATAAAACACCCACGACACCGCGCCTCCAAACCAGCTCTGCCGGACCGCCACGCTCAGGTTATAGTGCTCGCTTGAATGATGGACCACATGAAAATTCCAGAAAAACCGGCTTTCGTGGCTGAATCGGTGGAACCAGTAATAGGCAAAGTCAACCAGGATCATCACAATCCCCCACGACCACCAGGTTTGGGGGATTCGCAATGGCGTCAGGTTATAGAGCAGCCAGTAAGCCGGAACCTGAATGAAGAGTTTCCAGCCCAGGTCCATAAACATACTGACAAATCCAAGGGTGATATTGGTCACGGTGTCTTTGACTTCGTACTCATGGGTCTTTTGCCAGAGGTCATAGAGCGTTTCCAACAGAATCAACAGGGCAAATCCAGGTGCCGCAAACCAGATCAGAGTTTTCATACATCAATCAGGGGGAAATGGCGTCCAGGTAAGGGGTTAAAGCGAGAAAAGGAATGTATTCGCTGTATTTTACATAATTTGGGAAGACAACATCCAGAGATTTGCCCACATCTGAGCCGCGATTCAATCATTAATCTTAGGACTTGCAGAAAGCACTTGGTCCTCAACCGTTTTAAGCTAGAATCGAACTCTTGCAAACTGCAACTCACAACTCTTTATCATTCTTTACCCAATCCGGAAAAATTCTTTCTTTGAGGAGACCGATTTTATGGTGATCAGGAAAGTGCCTTCATTCTTTGGGATGACGCGACGTGTGGTTTTGTTTCTGTGTGGAATTGCCCTGATGGTGTCTGGACAGTATGTGCTGACCTCCACCAGTGGGAACAGTGGTCAGGAACGTGAGCTTCCAACGCCGATATCACAATCCAAAACTCCGCCGCCAGTCCAAAAAGGGAGTTCCCTGGCCATAGAAGACATTATTCGTCAATGCGCGGCCAAAGAATCCGAATTTCGTGAAGCACGTGCCAATTATACTTTTCGTCAGGAAGTCCGGCTCCAAACCCTGGATTTTGATGACCGCCCAAACGGTGAATTTTATCGAGTTTCAGATATTTTATTTACTGATGAGGGGAAACGCATTGAGCGGATTGTCCGATTTCCCCAATCAACTCTGAAAAATTTACAAATTAGCGCCAATGATCTGCGCGATATTGCCAGTACCCAGCCGTTTTCCCTTACCACTGAAGATCTTCCAAAGTATAACGTAACCTATGTCAGCAAAGAGCGGCTGGATGAAATTGATACCTATGTGTTTGATATTCGACCCAAAGTCATTCCCAAGTATGAACAAGATGGCAGTGGTGAACGGGTGTTTCAAGGCCGTATCTGGGTTGATGAACAGGATTTAATGATTGTCAAAACTTTTGGAAAATCATTACCGGAAGGAAAGGAACGTTTTCCGCGTTTTGAATCCTATCGCGAAAATATTGATGGGAAATATTGGTTTCCAACCTATACTTACGCGCTGGACACGCTTGATTTCGACAACGGTCTTTCGGTTCGGCTCCGGATGGAAGTCCGCTATACCAATTACAAACAGTTCAAGACCGATATCAAGATCCTGGATGACGACGAAGAGTGATCTGGAATGAAGAATTGAGAATGAAGAGTGGAGAAAGAAGAAAAAGAGGGTTAAGTCCTGTTCTTTCTCTATTCTTCATTTTTCATTTATCAGCCATTTGAGAGCTGCTTCTCGTTGATCAAAAAGACGAACGGTAATTCCCCGATTCCAGCACGCCGTTTCCCAAAACTCAACATCCCGTACTGATGCTTGCAGCCCAGGCAGCAAAATAGCCTCCCGGAACCGGGGCGACACTTCATGTGCCGCCAGCAATTCCACCAATCCATACAAATCAATAATCGAATGTCCGCCCTGGAGGTTGGTACAATCCCCCAGGAACCAGTTCGTTTCGTGTTGTTGTCCAAGTTGAAGCGTGTGGCGTGCTGCGGCTTGAAGTTCGTCTTTAGAGATCCGTCCTTCATAGCAGGTTTCGACAATCCCTAGCTCAGGGCAGTACTTTGCGTGCCAGGTCATAGTTGATTTGCCCCTTTTGATTGTAAGCGGATGTGGGTACCAGCAGGTGACTGAGCAACTGGTTTTAAGTACCTTGCCGAAAATTTCCAGACATTTTAACCACGGAAAACACGGAAAACACAGAAGAAAATCAAGCACTTACCAAACTCAATATCTCAGGAAACTTTTGACAAGGTACTTAGTGCCAGTGCGCTGGGAGGGATGACTGGGTGATCTTTCACTCTATGACTGTTGTGGCTTTGATTTCAATCAAAAATTCAGATCTGACGAGGGTTGAAATGCTTATTCAGAATCCGGTGAGGTATCATTGACTTTCGACGCCTCCAGGACTTTCTTCACTGAACTTTTGTGCAATACAGGCCCGAATTTGCTCGTCAGTCCAGCCAAACGCTTTTTTGGCACAATAGGCGGCCTGCAAGAGTTCAAATGCGGGTCCAGTCCTCACGCGCTGGTCATATTCAGATTCTGAAAGTCCAGGTGGAAGTTTCGCCGCGTCCCAAAGTGCAATCGAGATCGCGTGTGAACACACCAGAGCCGCCCAATATGGCTCTTCTGGTCGAACTCCTTCAGTTATGTTGAGATCCACGATGTCCAAAAACTGTGTGAGTTCTGGCTGAAGTGCTTTGAGTGCCGCGAAGGAATTATGATCGCGGGTGTCTCTCCACGATTGAAATTGTTTCCAGCACTGCTCCAGGCACTCTGCCTCGGGCCAGTTCTGGTCTGGAGATTGAGTCAAGAAGGTTTTCCATTGCGAAAAAGCCTCAATTGCCAGCGCATATCCGGCTCTGGTTTGTACTAACTGTCCCCAGGCTGAAAGCCCCCAGAGCCAGGCTTCAAGCGGGCTCGGAACGGATTTAGAGCGGGCGGCGACTCGATCTTGCACTGGAAGGGCAGCCAGATAAGCCGACAACAATGGTTTGGAATCCATTTTCCCCATCGCCTTTTGAAATAATCGAGTTGGGCTAAATAATTGAAAGCTCTGTATTTTCTTGAGTCTCAAGTTCCTTTCCCTCAGTCCTGATAAAACTCTCCGGGGGAGTTAAAACGATTTAAATAGCTCTCCCTTGATCGCTGCTTCGCGAAGTCCCTCGATAACCTCCAAAGCCACGACATCAGCGTTTTTCCATCCCTCAGGCGGTGTGAAGGTGGTCGTAACTTCCAGGAGACGGTCTGCCACTGCAGGACAGAGATCGGGTGGAATTTTTATCTCAACGTCAAATGGTCGAAGGAACAGAACCAGCGGATCAGAAATCCCTTCCCAGGATTGCGATCCACCGTGACCCTGCATCGCCGGGAGATCAATGCCGATAGCTTTCGCCAGATTTGTGCGGAAGTAGTCAAACCCTCCGTATCCAAAGTGTGCGTCACCGTGTGAAAAATCAACTCCCATATTCTTGCTTCTACCGGATTTTGTGTTGTGCCAAGCCGATGTTGGAGAAAGGACGTGTCAGTACCACCTGCGTGAGCCTTGTCTTTAGCCATAAGAAGTTAATTTACGGGC
>CAZXCE010000158.1:0-14870 GCA_964639175.1 uncultured Clostridia bacterium | reverse complement strand
ACCCTGAACCCTGAACCCTGAACCCTGAACCCTGAACCCTGAACCCTGAACCCTTCTTCATAATTCATAATTCAAAAAATGGCTCACTATCATTTACTTGGCATTTGTGGAACGGCAATGGGCTCACTTGCCGGCATGCTCATCGAGCGCGGACATCGCGTCACAGGTTCGGATGCAAACGTGTATCCGCCAATGTCCACGCAACTTGAGGCGATGGGAATTCCGATCAACCTTGGGTACAAAGCAGAAAACCTGACGGAACGCCCTGATATTGTGGTGGTTGGAAATACCATCAACCGGGGCAACCCGGAAATGGAAGCCGTACTTGACCGACGCTGGCGACACGAATCAATGACCGAAGTCCTGCGCCTGGAATTTCTTATCAATCGGCGGGTGCTGGTCGTTTCTGGAACCCACGGGAAAACCACGACCACGGCGCTGGCCGCCTGGATTCTGGAAACAGCCGGACTCAATCCCAGCTTTCTGGTCGGTGGCGTGGCTGAAAATTTTGGTCAGAGTTTTCGGGTTACCGATGGCGATTTTTTTGTGATTGAAGGTGATGAATACGAAACGTCCTTTTTCGACAAAGGACCGAAGTTTATGCACTATGTACCCGAAATCACCATCCTCAACAATGTCGAGTTTGACCATGCCGACATGTATCCGGATGTGGCCGCCATCAAGCTTGCCTTTCAGCGGTTGATTCACATTATTCCCCGCTCTGGGCGACTGGTGGCCGGGTATGATTCGCCGATTGTCCGCGAGCTTTCGCCACGGGCGCTCTGTCCGATTGACAGTTTTGGGCTCGACACCAGCGATACACTGCTGGAATGGACGGCCAGAGACATCCGGTACACCGATGCCGGAATGACCTTCACCATTCTTCATCGCAACGAGCCGTTTCTGGAATGCACCACGCCTCTCGCTGGAAAGTTTAATATTCGCAATATTTTAGCGGTTGTGGCCACGGCCACGGCCTGGGGTGCTGACCCGGAAAAAATCCGCGAAGGACTCGCAACCTTTAAGAGTGTCAAACGCCGGATGCAGGTCCGTGGTGAAATCAACGGCATCACCGTCATTGACGACTTTGCCCACCATCCAACCGCCGTGCGCGAAACCCTTGACGCCATCAGCCAGAAATATGCCGGGCGGCGCGTGATTGCTATTTTCGAACCGCGTTCGTGGTCGTCACGCAAAAAAGTGTTTCAGCACGAATACGAACAGGCATTTGACGCTGCCCATCGGGTGGTATTAACCCCGATTTTTGAATCTTTTAAGCTCCAGGCTGATGATCAGTTTTCTCCACAGCAGGTCATTTCGGTGCTGCGCGAGAAAGGAATTCCCGCTGATGTGATTGACGGCGCCGATGCCATTATCGAACAGATTGCCCCCGAGTTGCGTGAAGGCGATGTGGTGGCCATTATGTCCAATGGCGGGTTTGGTGGGATTCACGAAAAGTTACTGACCCGATTGAAAGCAGGTTTTTTATGAAGTTAAAAGTGTTGTACCACAACTTTTGCTTTGATGGGGCGTGTTCCGCCGCTGTATTTTCGACATTTTACCGGCGGAAATTCCACCCTGATGTTGAAATTTCGTACCACGGATTGACCCATCGGCCCGGAAGTTTATTTGAGCCAGGTTTGTTTGATGATGCTGATGAATTTGCGATTGTAGACTTTAAATATAACAGCGATGACCGGCTAACCTGGTGGTTTGACCACCACCAGAGCGCCTTCCTGTCTGCCGAAGACGAAGCTCATTTCAATCAGGATACCCGTGGTCGAAAATACTTTGATCCGAATTACAAATCCTGCACCAAATATATTGCCGACATCGCCCGCGAAAAGTTTGATCTGGACCTGCCCGAACTCACCGAGTTAATTCAGTGGGCTGATTTAATTGATGGGGCGCAGTACGAATCTCCGGAAAATGCCATCAATCTCAAAGAACCAGCCCCCCAACTGGCACTGGTGATTGAATCAAATCGGGACCAAAGCCTGCTCCATCACATTATTCGGTTGTTGCAGGTCAAATCCCTGGCTGAAACCGCAGCCGACGAGCGTGTTCAGGCAGTGTTTGCCCCGTTGCTTGCCCGGCACAACCAGGCAGTTGAAATCATTCAGAAGGCGGGTGAATGTTCTGACGGCGTGGTGTATTTCGATGTCAGCGACCACGATATTGAAGGCTACAATAAATTCATTGCCTACTGCATGTTTCCCAAAGCCCGCTATAGCGTGGGGGTGAGCCGGGGTGCCACGCGGTCCAAAATTTCGATTGGCTACAATCCCTGGAGCGGAATGGAACGGACCCATAACCTGGCCAAGATTTGCGAACGCTACGGCGGCGGCGGCCATGCGGTGGTCGGTGCCATTTCGCTGGCCCCCGAAGACCTTGAGCAGGCCCGTGAAATCGGCAAAGCCGTCGCTCACGAGTTACGCACGACCAACCCGGTTTAAGGAGCGGGCTGAAGGACCAGGGCTGAGGGCTGAAGACATCGGGTTGAAGAAGACAGAATGAAATCTCAGGATCATTCTTCATTCAAACCCACCCGCTGACGCAGGTGGTACTGACTCTTCATTCTTTACTCTCTTTTTTCCTGGTTGCCGAAAAAAAGTGTTGACAAAACCAAAGGTCATTGCCTATATTGCGCGTTCCCTCATGAGGAGCTTATTCCTCAGTAGCTCAATGGCAGAGCATTCGGCTGTTAACCGAAGGGTTGTAGGTTCGAGTCCTACCTGAGGAGCCAACAAAATCAAACACTTAGGGACTCTGAATGAGTCCCTTTGCTGTTTTTAGGGGCTGTGACACGTAACCTGACACATATTTAAGTGAAACACGGTGAACAGCACCACGGCTGGACGGCTTCCACCGACTCTACGCCCACAAACAAGCATTCCCTGGCTATCCGATGTGGTGCGAAGTCCAGGACGGCACTCAGCAGGAAGCCATTTGGGAGAGCTTGAAACAGAACCTGTCTCACGGGTTGAGACGGACGAACGCCGATAAGCGGAAGGCCGTCGAAACCGCCCTTACAACCTTTCCTAATAAGAGTGACTCCGAAATTGCCAAACAATGCGGAGTCTCCCAGCCCACAGCTTCAAGTATCAGAAAAGAATTAGAAGCAGCTTATAAAATTTATAAGGTGACGGAAAGAAACGGTGCGGATGGGAAGACCTATAGCACGGCGAATATTGGGAAGGTGCAGCCAAAGCCAGAACCGAAGAAACAGAGCGGGTACCCGTGCTGGACTTGTGGTGAGGTGCTGGACTCAGAGCAGTGGCATTGTGAAACCTGCACCGTCGTCACCTTGACGAATCCCAAAGGGCAATGGTGGGTGCAAGGCTAAAGCCACTTTTCGAGGCAGAGGCTCACGAACGCCAAGGCCAACGCACCGACCTGAAAAAGCCAATCGAAACCCCACTTTTAGCCGGACAAGAACCCAAAGAAGACTTTTTGGAGAATTCTCCCAAAAGTCAGCCGGTTCACTCACACAAAAAAGCTGCTGAAGCGGTCAATGTTTCTGATTTTTCAATCAAGCAAGCAGATACCGTCCTGAAGCAAGGAGCACCGGAACTGGTGAAGGCTGTGGAGTCTGGACAGGTGGCAGTGAGTGCGGCGGCTACCGTCGCCAAAAACACCACCAAAGAAGAACAAGAGGAATTGATTCAGCAAGGCCCTGTCGCCATCAAGGAAAAGGCAAAAAAAATCCAGTCCCAACGGGGGCGCTGAGACTGGGAGTTTAGCCAAATGAATGGCCTACTTTGTAGGCTGGTGGAAAGGTACCCTTTAAGCTGAAGGTTTTCAAGTGGAGAAAATTTTTCTCTATTACAGCTTTCGCGCCCCAGGTTAAAAATGAAGGGTAGACCGTTGGCCAGCCTACCCTTTGCCGGGTTCCGGGTTCCGGGTTAGAACTCTTCAAGACGTTCGTCACGTCTCCACGCCAGAGGGTTCACCCCATAAACTGTTGCCAGTCGTATCAAGAAGGTTTCCACTTCCTCAAGCAACAACTCAGCTTCATTGACACTGGCTTCCACCATCCTTGGGCTTGGTGGTGGGTCCTCAGGTTTGCCTACAGCTTCCCCCATGTGATGTTTGGCATGGAAAATCGCTCTCAAGCTGTTGTTCAAGTAGGCGGTGAAAAATTTCCATTCAAAGTTGGGGTCTGGTTTGGCTACGTCCCCCCTCTTTGAAATTGGTGGTAGGTTTAAAGGTCCTGGTTTTGGCTGGCTTACCCGATCATACTCCGCTGCCCATCCCACCAGCTCCGGGACGTCCGAAATATCGGGGAACTGGCAATTGGTTCGCTCTGGCTGGCTGGTGGCACACCCACGGCAAACCAAGACTTCTTTCTGGTTACCCCAAATGTTCAGCGGTGACCCGCAACACCTGCAGAACCGGATAAGGAATTCCAGCGCATCCGCCCGCGCCGATTGGAGTTTTTGATAGCTTGGGTTGGTGGCCAGCTCCGCAGCGAGAACACCATCAGGAGCAAGGCCCGCGTCCAGGTTAACCGCCGATTCAGCCAGCCGTGCGCATAACGTCCAGAGTGCAGAGTAGGGCGTGTCTCGCTGATCGTCAGCAACTCGTGTGGTGGTTGGTGGTTCTGGTGGTGGGACGGATTCACCTGCGGCTATTCGCAGCATCAACGGAAGCGAATAAGGCAGGATCGCCGGATGAGTAACGGAAACACCTGTGGCTGTGGCCAAACCAGTCAAGAATTCAGCGACCAAGTTGAACTGGTCTGTGTTGGCATTGGGGCTGGACAGCACGGCTGAAAATTGGCTGGCCAGTGATGGGGTTGAAGGGTTGGCAACCAGTGGGGTTGCTGGTGTATCTGAAACGCAACTATGATTATTCTGCATAGCTGAAAATTTTCCTTTCAGTTGTGAAGTGACCCGGTTGGTGTATCAGCACCTTCCGGGTCGCGCTGTTTATGTCAAAGGTCAATCAAGGTTTTGATTGCTCCGGCTTAGTGACTCATTCTTGGATCTGGCTCATCTGTTGTGATCCCCCTCTTTGCACTGTTACAAAGCGGACTTACCAGCAAATGAGCGAGAAACCGAAAAAACCTTGGAGGAATTAACTATGGAACCAATTTATACCGCCAAGGAAGTGGCAGAACTTTTCAAGATTTCAGAGGTGAGTCTGTGGCGTGCCCGGAAGCAGGGCAAGTTACGGTTTTATCAGTTCGGTAGCCTGATCCGGTTTGGGGAATCTCACATCTTGGAATACCTAAAGTCCTGCGAAAAGGTCACCGGCGCTTCCAATGGGCGTCCAATGTTGCGGCTCCCCGTGCCTCCCAAAAGGCGATGAAGATCAATCAGGTTGGTCTGATTCCTCCAAATCTGCTAAGTCTGTGCCGGGTGGTGGGGTGTTCCTGACTTTCTTCAATGTGTCTGTCTCGCATTTCGCCACAAACAAGGTCACTTCAAGGGCCTTAACCCGGCGCTTCAATTCTGCCATTTGCTCCAGGGCTGCTTGCATCTGCCTTCCCGTTTGGAGTTCGTCAACCGCTGCTAAAAGTTGCTCTAAACTATTATTTGCCATAGTTCCCCTTTTAAATGATAATTCCGGCCTGGGTAAGTGCGGTAATCATGTCTTGGGTCCATTTCTCCATAATTTCCTGCCCAGTCCCCGTGATATTGTTCGTCTGATTCACTGGCTGGCTTTGCTGGCGTGCTACCCCGCCAAGAAGCTGGTTGCCGGTCGCCGTTGACCCGGCTGGCGCTGGCGTGCTACCGCTGGCCGCTGAAACTGGTCGGATACCGCCACCACTACCACCAGACCCGCCTACTGCCTGCAAGCTGGTCGTCCCCCCTGATGAAAAACTACTACCTCCCCCAATATCTACCCCGGCCTGAAAACTCTGAAAGTCGGCGTGGCTCTTGATTCGCCCCATGTCCTGCTGGTCAATTTTCCCAAGCTCAAGTGCCTTGTTTGCGGCTTCAATCACCGCTTCCCGGTCGTTTTTGGTGCGGATATTGTCCGCCTTGAACTCTAAATTGCTGGCCACCACCGGATCGCGCTCGGCTTTTGGGGGCGGGGTGCTGGCTGGTGGCGTTGCTGGTGGCCCTGGTGATTGCCGTCCCGGCCCGGTCGTCGTCAACTCCCCTGGCGTCCCTCCTGTCGCGCCTAAATCTCCGCCTGTTCCAAATCTGCCTGGAGGTAAATCAGCAAGATCAATTGAAACCGCGTCAAGGTCGCGTTGCCGGATAGCCTCAAGTGCCGCGTCGGCTCGCAGGTCACTGATTGTGCCTGCCCCTACTGCGCCAAGGACGGCGTTCCACATATCAAGGGGCGCAATTTTCCCGTCAATATAATCCCGCCACTGGGATTCGAGCGGTGTGCCTTTTAGGGGGTCCTTTAAATCAACACTTGGGAGCGTTTGGTTATTGCCGCGCCCTTGCCCACGGCCTCCGCCGCCCCTGCCTCTACCGCCACCAGTTTGGGTATTCGGTGGGGGAGACGAAGGTGGGGGAGGCGGTGGAGGTGGTGCGGTATTTGAAGGGCCTCCCCCAAGTCCTGGGGTTCCGCCACTGGTATTGCCACCACCCGCGCCACTTCCGGCCCCTGAAGTGTTCCCTTTTTCTAATTCAGAGAAGTACCCACGGGCATATTCAGCCATTTTTTCGAAGCCGGCCCGTGCTTGGGCTTCCAAGTCTGCCATCAATTTGGCGTGAGCGTTCCGTTCCTTCTCTGCTGCCCGGTCGAACTCCTCTTGCTGCTTGGCGTAGGCTTCTTTTCGGGCTGTAAGTTGCTGATCAAGGGCGGTTTGCGCATCAGTGATCGCTTGCTGGGCATCGGCAAGCTCTTTGGCCCGTGCCTCTTGTCGCAAGCGCTCTTCTTCAGCCTTTTGGTTTGCCAGTTCGTCCAGTTGGGCTTGTTTTGCGGCCTGAATTGCCGCCAATTGTGCCTGATACGCGGCCTCTGTCGCTTTTCTCTCTTCTTCTGTGGCATCTTCGCCCAAAGCTTTCTTCCTGGCGTAGAAGTCTTCTTCCCGGCTGAACTTCTCATTAATCGCGTCCAGCAAAATTGCCAGTTCTTCTTCGCTGGTGGCCTGTTGCCGGGCTAAAGCTTCTTCTTCGGCGCGTCTTTTTTCTCGGTCGCGCTCCGCTTCAATATCCGCAAGCTCTCCTTGTGCCTCTTCAGCCCCTTCGACATCACCACTGGCCTGGGCTTCTGCCAGTTTCCGCTTGGCCTCAATCTCCCGTTGCACCCGGCTGGCTTCATCATCGGCGGCCTTCTGGCGGCTATCCAAAATCGCCTTTTCGCGGCTAGATTGGAGGTCTTTTTCAACTTGCAAAAGTCTGGTGGCTTCGTCTTCAGCCTGGCGCACTCGGATATCAGCTAGGCTTTCTTCGGCATCCTGGATCGCCTCCAGCCCGTCAATCGTGATCTGCTTCAGGTCTTCCTGGAATTGCTGCTCGTTGGCGCGTTCTTCTTTGCGGCGCTGGTTCTCGGCACGTTGGGCATCGGCGCGGGCTTTTTCGATTTCTGCATTGATTCGCTCTTGCTCCCGTTGGGCATCGGCTATCGCCCGTTCCTCTTCGGCCTTGCGTGCGGCTTCGCGTTCGCGGCGGTCCTCGGCTTCAAATTCCTTCCGCTTCTTTTGGATTTCGTTAAATGCGGCCTGTGCCTGTTGCCCATAGTACTCAAGAAGTCCAGCAATCTGTCCGGCACCCAGGGCGGCCATAGTATTTGCCGCTTCCGTCAGGGCTTTTTGCAGGTTCGCTTCCATCTTATCAATGGTTTCGCGGGTTGCTCCCTGCGCGTAGGCGGTCAAGCTGGCGATAAAGTTCATCGCCCCGGCAACGTTGGCTTCCTGGGCTTGGCGTGCGGCGTTGGTGGCATCGGTGGTTTCTTGGATTGCCGCTTGTTGGGCTTCTTCACCGGCAATGATCTGGGAGCTGGCGGCTGCGTGAGCCTGGGCAAGCTCCATTTCGGCGCGTTCCCGTTGCGCTTTGAGCTGAAGGATATGCGTCTCACTGTCACCTTCCGATTGGGCACGGGAAATAGCTACGTCAATCGCTTCAATTTCTGTTTGCCTGGCACGGGCGGTAATTGCCGCCACTTCCTGTTCAGTTGCGCCCCGGCGCTGGGCTTGTGCAATCTCAAGTTCAACTTTGGCTATCTTCTCATCGGCTAGGTCGGATTGCTGGTTGTAATATTCGGCAGCGTCCCGGCGCTCGGCTTCTGCCAGTCGTGCGCTCCGATCCTCCTGAAGTTGGGCATACTGCGCTTGCAGGGCGTCCACCTGCGCAAGAAGCTGTTTCTTTTCCTCAGCCGTTACCCGTTCACTGGTGAGTTGCTTGTCCAGTAGGTCAATTTCCTGCTGGATTCGGTTCTCTGAGGCTTCAATTTTGGCTTGTTCGGCACCCAGGTAACTGGTCTTCCGCTTGTCAATCGCGTCCAGTTCCGACTTGAGGGCACTGTCCAGTTCTTTTTGGTAGGCGGCCAGGTCGCCAGCCCGTTTCTCAGCGTAGGCCGTATCAATCGCGGCTTCCGCTTCCTTTGTGGCCTGTGCCTGATTTACCCGTGCCGTTTCCAACTGGGCATTGATCTCAATCAGTTTTTGGGAGAAGTCAGCTTCTGATACCAGTCCTGCCGCACCATTGGCTCTCAGAGCTGCCAGTGCAGCTTCAGCCGCTTTTACCTCCAGGTCGTAAGGCTTGGTTTTGATTTCTGCCAGTCGTTCCGCATATTGGATCGCGTTAACTTCACCATCCGTCCGAAGCGTGTCCAGAGCTTTGGTCTGTTCATCTATGGCCGCCGCCGCTGCCGCTGCCTGGGCTTTGGTGTCTTCGGCATATTTTTGCTTCTGGGCTGCTGCATCTGCCAGGGCCTGAGCTTCGGCCCTTGCTTGTTCAGCAAGTTTTTCCTGTTCTTCCCGTGCGTCGGCTACTGCCTGTCGCTGATCCTTGAGTGTTTTGATGACTTCAAGGCTGCCCGCCGTCCAGTAGGCGGCTTCCTCAACCGAATAACCAACGGCCTTGGCGTAGTCTTCGATCTCTTCCCGGGTTTCATCCGTCGCTGTGGCCAGGATCTGCTGGCCCTTCAGGGCTCGCTCACTGGCCCGCCATTCTTCGTTGTGCTGCTCAACCAGCTTGCCTATGGTCGCGTCCAAAAGTGGCAAATAGTACTCATACCATTGGGTATTTTCCTTGGCTGCTTCGCGGAAAAAGGTTACTGACTCCTTGAAGACTGGGAGTGCTCCTTGTCCGATGGTGACCTTTAGCGCATCCCACTCCGTCCCCATTTGGGCAAGTTGCTTGCTGTATTCTCTGATCTCCGCTGATTTCTCAGGGCTGAAAACCAGGTTCAATCGTTCGGCTTCACCGGTCAACTCCCGGAGACTTCCCGCAAACTGAACGAATTTTTCTGAATCACCGCCAAGCAAAGTATCCAGGGCGAAGACTCGCTGGCTGGTGTTTCCAACCCGATCCATGTTGTCCGCAACTTGCAGTAGCGCCTCGCCTACGTCGCCATCTGCCAGAATCTTTTTGAGTTGGTCGGCATCCTTGATGAAAAGAGACAGGGCTTTGGTCGCATCCTCGCCGCCGTCTTTGGCTTCCTGAAACCGGATCCCGAACGCTTGAAGCGCCCCGGTTGCGTCCTCGGCTTCGAAGCCTACCTGTTTCAATCCCAGCGCGTAGGCGGCTGCCGTCTTGGTGCCAACGGCTGACAATTGATTTGCGGTTGACACGGCCTTGTCCCACGCAATCATTTCGTCAACTGATTCCTTGATGACAGCCACGGCCCCACCGATGGCCCCAAGCACAGCCAGTTGGTACTTATACTTTTCGCCCAACTCCTTAACTTTATCCTCAAGGTTTTTGAAGACCCCACCCATCCCAGAGAATTCTTCACTGGTTTTTTTGGCTGCTTCTTTTCCTTTTTCCCCTGTTTTTTCCAGGGTGTCACCAAGTTTGTTACTGGCGGTTTCTGCCTGTTTGGTATTTGCGGTTATGTCAAATTCAAGTCGGTTGTTATTCGGCATTGGTGTCCTCAGTCATTACAGGTCAAGCCAGTAGCCAGGGTGCTTCGGAGCAAAGGGCTGCCAAAGCTCCATTACTGCTTTCTGGTTCAGTCGTTTTTTATAGAGAAGTTTTTCAGCGATGGCGCAAACCGCTGCCCACACCTGGGGATCTCTGAACAGCGTGTAGGTTTTGATCCGCAGTCGGTATTCTTGGTGTCGCTTATCCAATCTAGCCAGGTGCTGCCGTGCTTGATAGACGTCATCTATTGCATATGCGTCATTAAGCCAGTGGATGTCACTAAATGAAGCTAAAGTGAGATACTCAGAAAGCCCTCTTGCTAAACAAGTGGCAACAAGCCCGGCGTTACAAAGGATCGTGACGGATTCCATCCACCACTTAAGCCCATCTTCACCCGTCTTCTCAATTAAGAAGGAAGGCCAGTTGAAGTCTGAGACGCAAAGCCCCCAAGTTGGTCTGAGGTAAATTTTTACCTCAGCAAACCCTACCAAAAGACACCCCACTGCGTGCCCCGCTTCGTGAATGGCTATACAGGCCAGGTGCTCCGCTTTACGGATGTCAACACTGGCCTCAGCCGAATATCTGTGGGCAAGGTTTTTGAAATCTAGTCTGGTCTTTTCAAGGTCAGTTTCTGGTATCACTTGGTCACCTTGTTATTCAATTAAGTCTGTCATTCCAAGTAAGCGCGGGTTAATGTCAAACCCTTTGGCCTTCAACGCCCGAATCATCTGATTTACCACTGAGACCACGTGGGGAATGACCACAGTCGTCTCTCCAACCGTTAAGTACAATCCATGGGACCGTTCCTCACGGGCAATTTCATTGTTCATCACGTGCGGCTTTGCTCCACTGAATGCGGCCCGTGCCGCCGTGTTTACTTCCTTGACTTCATTGGCCCATTCGTCCAGCGCTTTCAACACCGCTGCTTTCTTTTTGTCCAGGGCTGCGGCCCGTGCCTGAACTTTTGCCATTTCCTCTTCAGCTTCAGCCAAAGCACGGAGCCTTTTTTTTCTCTGTCAGGGCTTTTTCAATTTGTGCCCGCTTGGCTTGGATTGCGGCTTCTTTCGCGGCTTCTTTCGCCGCCTGCTCGGCTTCAGCCAGTTCTAATTCAACCAGTTCTCTCAAGTCGGCATCTGATCCAAGTCCATCAAAAATCCGCTTTTGCAAATCTGTAATCTTCGTGCGTAACGTGTCGAACATTTTTATCCTCCAGAAAAAAAGTATTTGGTGGTTTGCATCCCCTCCCCCCTAAAAAAAGGGTTGTGGAGCATTCACGGTTGCCTGTTCGTAAAAAAAGAGTGCGGTTGCGCGATTCTGCAACCCCTCCCCCTAAAAGAAGGACCCAAGAATTAAGTCATTGATTTGATTGTACTTAACTTCCTAAGTCTTGCTTTTTTGGGCATTACCGGACGAAAAAACGCCCGATCATTTGATTTCCCAGTGAGTTTTTAGCCTGTGACGGTGGCTTCTCGTTGGGCAGTGGTATGCACAAGGCCCGGTAGATTTCCACCTTGGGCACGCCCAAATTGATTGCACACCCGTAGGCTCTGCCCAGAGCGTCCAGGGCTTCTTGTTTCCGCGTCTGGATCGCCCGTCGTTCGGCTTCGGTCAATGGCTGGGTTTTGGTTTGAGTGGTTGGGGTTTGGCGTTTGGGTGGTGGTGATTGTCTGTTCATCTTTTTGCTCCTTTAGCTGGTTTTCGTGTCAATGGATTGTTAACGCCGTGGTCTCCTCATTGGAGAAACTTGCAAGGTTATTGGTTTCGAAAGGGTGACCTTTTGTTTATGTGATTCGACATATTCGCTGAGACACTTATCGTCAAAGCGGACTGACCTTCCAATTCGAATGACTCTGATTTGCTGGTGACTGACTAATGCCTCTATGGTTCGTTGATGTACACCTAATTTCTCAGCAGCCTCACGTGTTGTGTAGAGGTTCTTAAATTGAGTCGTCAAAGTACTTATCGTCTTGGCTGTAGGCTCGGATGGTTTAGGCTCGGTCGAGGGCTTTGTAACCTGTAACCCATTACCTCCAACCAATATCGCCAACGCCAGGATTGCGCTGCTGTCACCAGCCTTTGCAGAGGTAATCATCTGATCGGCAATAGCCTCGGCATTTTCCGAGGTCAGTTTTGTCTCAATAGCTGCAATAAGTCGCTCGAACATATGTTGCCTGCCTTTCTTAATCATCACAGTTAATCCCGCACAGGATGATTACAAAGACCACAGACTGCTTCGGCCTGGTTGTTCACCCAAACCTGATCAGTCAGCCTGACTTCAATGCAGGTGGAATCTTCGCGCTGCTCTGTGATTGCGGATCCGCAGTGGTGACACGTGACCAATGGCCGCCAGATCGAAAGGTAATCAAGTAGGATTTGCCGATGTCCGTCTGATCTCAAGATTATTTCCACGTCGTCCCGGATGTGATCCGGACAATTGAAAATCAACTCACCAGTCGTTTCGACAAATAGAGTGACACCAAGGTCTGTCAGCAAAGTAATCAGGTATTCCGGGCTCGGCTGGGCGGGGGCTGTGACCATATTCATTGGTAACCCCCTTCTGATTGTTGGTCTAAAGTCTCGACATCGTAGACATCGTAGACACTGTAGACAGAGGTCTGTAACTTACTGTTTGTAAGTGGCTTACCTTGCAATGTTTTTGTCTGCATTGGAAGACTATCCGTAGACGGCGTAGACAGCCAGGTCACATCTTTTTCGGTATCATCCCCTTTGTCTACGCTGTCTACACTGTCTACGCTGTCTATGATGTCTACATTGTCTATAGCTACTCTAAGTCTGTATTTGCCATTTATGGCTTTTACAATTTGACCATCAGAAAGCATTTTCTGCAGAAGGGTTCGGGTTGTTGACTCATTCTTCCCTAATCTATTTGCCACTTCTTTGGGAGAAAGAGGGCCAGCTTTTAGTAACTGATATATTGTACGGCGCTGCTCATTCATCCCGTACAGTTCGGGGTCTTCACCGGTTAATGTCCACTGGCACAAAACATCATCCCAGTTCAAAATATGTTCTGCTTCTTCAACATCTTTACCTGATACCCACAAGCTCCCCTCTGCCCCACCGCGTTCTTTTCTGGTCAAAATCAGGTTGAAGTCTGTGGCGCCGGCCAAAGCCTGAGAACCATGGATCAACTCGAATGGATCGTCAGATGCTGCTTTGCGGGTGTGGTGAACCAGTAGGATTGTCAGCCCTGGGATGGTATCAGTGATTTGTTTGAGCAGGGCCAGTTGTGCGTAGTCCCATGCGTAAGGGTCGGCATTCCGCGGGCACGGGGTTTTCACCTTGGCCAAGACGTCAATGATGACCAGCGCTACATCCGGCTTCGTCCGGATAAATTCAGCAATACTGTCAGCCCCACCCTGATCCAGCTTTGGCCAGGTTGTTTTATAAAAGAATCGGTCGCGTGGGAAACTGCCATCAATGATCAATTGTCTGATTCGTCGCTGAAAACGTCGGTCGCTGTCCTCCAACCCAAGATACAAAACAGCGCAGGGTTTGACACTGGCCTGACCAAGCGCTTTGCCGCCATAGGCCACAGCCACAGCAATAGACAACGCAAAGAAGCTTTTCCCAACTTTTGGTTTCCCAACCAATAGCCCCAAGCCTTCAAGCAGTATGCCTTCCACTCGCTCAACCAATTGCGGGAATGTCTTCCCTAACAAATCCACAATATCGTCAGGCTGGATCGCCGTGGGTGCTGGTGCCGGTGAATTGATTGCTGGTGCCGGTTTTGCCTGACTGGTGGCCTTCAAAAATGGGTACGTTTTGAAAAATCCTTGAATTTCCTGAACTCTGGTTTTGAAGTCCGCATCTGTGGAATCCGGTGAAATTAAGGTGGTTTCGATTCTCCCCTTTAGTCGAGCTGCCTCTGTTTTGGCTGGAAGGGTGAGAGATTCTGGCTTCGCGATGTCAATGTGAACCTTGAACTGGGCAAACTCAGTTTCCAGGCGTCTTTTATCCCGTGATCTATGTTGCTGTTTTGTGAGTCTCTCGGCATTTGGAGCCGCATCCATAGACTTTGCCCCCGTTTCACCCGAACAGATGGGGAGCAATCAGGTTTTTATCTCCGGAATTTCCGAAGATACACCACCCCTCTGCAGGTGAAAGAATTCAGTTTTTATTTATAGGGAAGCAAAAGAAGAGACTGGAACCTTGATGAATGCAACACAATGCAATACAGTTAAAGCATCTTACACTTTGTTAAGTATTGTTGTTTGCAGTGGCTGTTTTGGTTTTGGTTTTTTAGGTTCCAGCCAGCCTCTTTGCTACGACAACAAAGGATTAGAGGGCTTCTGGTGATGTTCCCGCATCATCTGAAGCCTTCAACCTTTTATGCCGCCTGCCCGCCACGTTCGCAGGATTGCAAATATTCAAGCAAGTGCTTTCCTCGATACAGAACGTTCGCCCCATCTTCTCTCTTGATATATCGCAAATAACCTTTCTGCCGAAGTCTCCACAGTGTTACCCGAGTGACCCCAAGTAATTGTTGTACCTCAAGGTCAGTATAAAGTGCATCTTCTCGAATATTTGACAATAGGATCATGGCTAACTCCTGTTTTCACGGTTTAAATGTTGTCTAATGAACGGCTGAAGCGTAGCAGCGTTTTTCATTGCGATAAATGGACAAATTTCTTTACTGCCTCTTGTCCAGTCCCCGTTTTCTTTTCTTTCTTAGTGGTAATTCAATAAGCCTTGCAGCTCGTTGGTAGGCTTTTACCACGGCAAATTCTTCAACAGAGTTACCTTGTTGCTTTTCTGTCTCAACGATTTCCCTGGCTGTCATTTTTTTGACTTGGTACAGTACAACACTCCGGACATTATTTTCAATTATTGAGAGGAAGGGAGAACCCAAAGGAA
>CAZXCE010000157.1:0-14938 GCA_964639175.1 uncultured Clostridia bacterium | reverse complement strand
AGGATGCTCAATCCAAATACCTATCCCCAAACGAAAACGGGAAGTTGATTTTTAATGCTCTCTAAGAGTTGATCCTCACTATCTTCTCAAAGCTTTAGTCAATCAGTATTCAATGTTCATTAACTCATTCCAGGAGAGGAACTTATATGCAAAATTTCGAAGTCAATCTCATTCTTGAAAATGGAAGCACAATCAATTTTACGATACGCAATGCTGCGGCCCCGCAAGGTTATATAGCCAGTTTACTCACTCAACAAATACAACAGCCGGATGATTTTGTGGCGACGGATCAAGTAAGTTTTTCCGTTTATTTCAAAAACCAAGTTAAAGTTATTGGATATACCATTTCAAATGCTGGGTAAAAATGTTCACCAGCAGCAAGTTAAGGGAACTACTTTTTGATTTTAAAATCCGCATCACTTACATCAGCAGCCTGATTCCCGGCTTCGTCGGTGACCAGCACCTGCAATCTGGCGCGTTTGGTTTTGAGTGTTTGGCGAGGAATCTCAAAATCAAAGCGTTGCACATCCCCTGAAAGCCCTGAACCAACTTCGACTGAAAACGTCGCGCCGCCATCGCTTGAAAGTCGCACATCCTGGCGGGTCACCTGTCGGTTGTCGGATGAGAGCCATTGGAAGGTAACGATTTGACCACCTTTGAGGACCTCCCCGCCGTTGGGAAAGGCAATCTGAACCTGTGGGGGCGTTTCATCGGCGGGATTGATGGTAAAGTCAGCATCCGAAGCATCCTGTCCTTGATTGCCGGCACCATCCCGCGCCGTCACCCGGATGCGACAGGTTGTGGTAGAAACGTCACCGGGAGGAAGAAACAGGAATTCCGTGATTTCCCCGGCAAGCCCAGTTGCCACAACCAGTTCAAAGGTTTGCCCTCCATCCGTTGAAAGATCAACTGCCTGTTCAACCACGGTTCGGTTGTCTGCCGTTACCCAGGAAAGAGTGATTGGCTCCTGGCGGGCAAATTGTTCGCCTCCGTTCGGAGACAAAACCAAAACCACTGGTGGCTCCTGATCATCAATGGCAAGTGTTTTGGCTTGTGCTTCATTGGTATAGCCTGAACTCCCACCAGTATTGATCGCTTTGACCCGGTAGCGATACGCAGTTGCCGGCTGTAACCGGGTGTCTCGAAATCGGGTCTGATTGGCAGAAAGAGTTGTAATTTCAACAAATTGCGGCTGGTCTTCAAATTGTCGTTCGATGACAAAACCGGTTTCGGTCGTACTGCGATCAGTCCAGGTCAGTTCAATTTCCGTGGCAGAAACGCCAAGTGCCGTCAGCCCCGCTGGAGCTTCAGGAGGTGCCAGAACAGCATCAATTCGGGCGATAAAAGCACTCCGGTCACCACAAAATTCAGGCTGGAGCGGATCAACGAGTGGGAAATTGACTGACACGGTGTTGCCAGCTAAAACCATGTTGGCTTTTGTATCAACCGCCAGTCCAGTGACCTCATCGTTGGCAGTTCCGCCAATGAAGGTTGAAAACAGCACCCGACCTTGAATCGGATCAATTCGCGTGACAAATCCATTCCAATTCAGATCATCCGGGTTGATTTGGGTTGGTTCAACCAGCGGGAAGTCACCCGACTGGGTTTTCCCAGCGACAAACACCGTTCCCGATGTATCAATGGCCAGCGCCTGAACCTGATCGGTGTTTCGTCCTCCCAGGTAGGTGAGAAAGTTTGTTTTAAGACCGGTTGGGTCAAATTTGACCACAAATCCATCGGTTGTTCCGAGTAAAACATCCTGAACAGGATTTACAACCGGCAACCGGGATGATCGAGTTTCACCAGCAATATAAACATTTCCACCCGGGTCCACGGCAATTCCCTGCCCGCTATCAAACTCGCTCCCGCCAAAATACCGGCAAAATTCCAGCTTTGAGCCTGTGGGATTGATTTTGCCGACAAACGCATCTGTGACACCTCCAAATGGAATCGTGAAAGCTGGCACCGTGGGAAAAGTTTGGGCATTTGAAGCGGTACTTCCGGTGAGATAGGCGTTTCCAACCGCATCAGCGGCAATGGCATATCCAGCATCGAAATCAACCCCGCCAAGATAAGTGGCATAGACCAGTTGGGTTCCAGCCGCGTTGATTTTGGCGACAAACGCATCGGTTAAATTGCTGAAGGCTGGTTGAACGGCACGAACGACTGGAAAATCAGCGGATTGCGTCACCCCGGTGAGATAGACCTGATGCTGACGGTCAATTGCCACTCCGTATCCGACATCTTGGGCACTTCCACCCAGAAAACTGGACATTTCCAGAGCATTTCCAGATGGAGCCAATCGCGTGATAAAGGCATCTGAGGAAACTGTATCTGGAAACCCGCCAAATTTTGACTGGATTGGTTTTTCCAGCGGGAAATCTGGAGAACGGGTTGTTCCAACCACCACCACCGCCCCTGTGGTATCAACGGCAATTGATTCAGCTTCGTCGTCAAAACCCCCGCCTAAAAACGTGGTAAACACCAGGGATGAGCCAGTTGGGTTCAATTTCGACACAAATACATCAAACTCGCCTTCATTTTGCCTTGGACTCGTTGAGCCTGGAAAAAGAAGCGCGCTGGTTGTGCCAGCAACATAGCAATTTCCATCTGAATCAATCGCAACGGCGCGGGCCGCATTGTCACCATCGCCACCCAGAAATGTGGCATATGTCACCACCGGGTCAATGACAAGCGGCAACCCGGTGTCATATGAATCCAGCTCGAACGTGACCCGAAACTCACCCGTTGAAGTCAGCGGGAGGACTCGATACCTGCCCGAAATTTCCTGCCGCCGATCAGAGACACATTGATATATTGTGGGCTGATGCTGGATCAGCACGCCATGCGGCGTTTCAATGTGTAAATTTCCGGCTGGGTCAAGTTCAACTCCGCTGGCCCCTGCAAACTCCAAAACAATCCGGGCAGGGTCGGCCTGTGGTGACACAACGAAGTCATATTCAAGCGATCCGTTCTTTCCATATCCAACCAGATCAATGCCTGGATAGAGGTTCTCATACCGGATCCGGGCGCTTCCGGGTACATCCCGCACCCATTTGCTTTTCTCAGCGCCCACAAGGAAATGACTGTACCCCGGAAGCGGTTGTTCAAAGCTCAGGTTGGGAGCTGGGGACGCTCCAGCAAAAGTAATTTTGAGGGGAAAAGGTTCAGATCGCGCAGCTTGCTGGCACGGGTTGGGCGGCTGCTTTTGAGGAAGGCTCGTTTTGACTGGTGATGACTGAGGAAATCCAAAAACAATATCCTGCCCGGTAAAAAAAGCCGTGTAGGTTTGAGTTCGGCAATATGCTTTCACCTCTGGATCAGTCTGACCACGATTGGGTTCAAACCGGAGTGGGTGATCAGCAACTGGCGAAAACCCTGTTTTGAAACTACCACCTGGTACTGACTGAAGGTTCAATACTGGCAAAGTCTTGATTGGCCTGAACCCTGAACCCTGAGCCCTGAACCCCAACTGAAATTGCCCACTACTCCACATCACCATCAAAAGACAGCATACAACCTGAGTTTTTTCCAGGAAACGTGAATTCATAGGTGTGTGAGTACAGAAAGGTGATATCTGATACCATTTTGGGCTGAGGGCAATCGAAAGGATGAGGGATGAAGGATGAAAGAAAACAAATTCTTCAGCCCATCTTCTTCAGCCCCAAGCCCTCAGCCCTGCTTTTTTCAGCCCCAAGCCCTCAGCCCTCAATGAATTGGCCCCAGTCGCTGCCGCAAGAAACCAGCCTGGTGGCCACTGATCACTGCCCGAATTTCAGCAATAATCGAAAGTGCAATTTCTTCAGGAGTTTCGGCGCCAATATCAAGCCCGGCGGGACCAAAAATTCGCTGTCGCTGGCCTGGCGTAATTTCAACACCTGCTTCCTGAAGATCGTTGAGCAAAGCATCCGTCCGGCGTTTTGGTCCGAGCATCCCAATGTAAGGCAATGGAAATGGCAGCAAGGCTTTCAAGACTTCACCATCACGCTGGTAGTTATGCGTCATCACCACGGCGACCGTGCGCGACGTCAACTTGACGTGATCAGAAATAGTTTCGGGGTGGCTCTGAATCACCTGATTGGCCAGTGGAAAGCGCTCCGCCCTGGCAAAAGCCGGACGATGATCAATCACACTCACCTGCCAGCCAAGCTCGCTGGCCAGCGCGACCAGAGGCAGGGCATCATACCCGGCCCCAAAAATGGCGAGCGGTTGCGGTGGCTCTAAAAATTCAAGGAACACCTGGGTCGTCACCCCTTCAACCACATATGCCTTGAACTCACTTTTTTGGTGACGAAGGACCTGTCCGGCATCAGCCACCAGCGATTTGGCCAGTGCCTGATTGGGAATTGAACTGTGCACCACTCCATCACTGTGCAACAGAAGGTGTGAACCAACCGAAACACTGTTGAGATCAGTTGTTTTGACCACAGTTGCCCAGACCAGAGGGAGCGACTGGCTCAACAGAGTTTCAAGCATTGTGATCGGATGCGGATCGGCAGTCAGAGACACCGGTTCAATCAACACCTGAACTTCACCATTGCAGCCCATCCCAAGTCCCCACACCGTGTCGCCATCAGACGTGGTGTCATAGACCACAAGCTGGGATTGGCCTGAGGTCATCACCTGACAGGCACGTTCAACCACATCGCCTTCAAGACAGCCGCCGCTAATGGCACCCAGGCTGTGCCCGTGGGTTGAAATCAACATCCGGGCCCCTGGTCGCCGGTACACTGAGCCTTTCACACTGACCACAGTTGCCAGCGCGACGACTCCAGAATCCTGACGCAGGTGTTCACGATACGCAGCTACAATCGTTTGAATCTCTTTCATGCTTTTTGAATGAGGATGACATCCCGGTTGGTGAAATTTTTGAATGGGGAAGCCACATTATAGGAGGGCTGTGGTCGGAAAAGATTGTTTTTTTGTAAAAGTTCCGGGTTGAATCTACTCCCAGAGATCGGCAGGCGACGGAACATTTTCCGGGTCATTGCGTACCACAGGCACTAAATCACCCCAAAAATCCAGCTTCAATCAAAATTCTTCATCTCAAGCCTTTCCAAAGGCACGACTTTGCAGGTGTTGTTTCATTGATTCACACCACAGTCGGAATCCTGATATCAGAAGAAATCTGTCATTTAATCAAAAAGAAATATCCAAAATATTCGAAATAAATTCAAAATAATTAAAGAATTATTTACCTGAATTTTTTTATTATTTTGGTCTATCTAAATACAGATTTGAAAGCAAAAGAAAAACCCCAGGTGCAAAATTTTGCACCTGGGGTTTTTGAATGTGCTCAAAAAGTTTCTGATTATTGCTGTGGGGTTGCCGCCTGAGCATTGCCGTTGATGACAATATTTTGATTTGAGCCTTCAAAAGCAAATCCTTGCAGGCTACGGTTCTCACCGCTTTGCGTGTAGAGCATTTCCAATCGAATAGCTTTCTTTTGGCGGTCTTCGGTCCGGGTTGTGGCTTTCACCAGTTCTTCTTTTCCTTTGCGGATCGACATTTCACCAGTTTTGTCGTCATACACAACCTGGTATTTGCCTTTCTTGACAAGGGTTCCATTGATGGTTACGTCACTTGAGAAAGAAACGTCTTTCTTTGTTTCGCCTGCCAAAGCAGAAGCGCTCACTACGATTGAAAGGGCCAGAACAGCAAACAAACGGGTCATCAGATTTTTCATGTCAGTGTCTCCTCACAGTTGATGAATTTTCTCGGGTCGTCAAATAATTTAATTGATTTATTGTGTCAGCATCGCCTCAAACGTGACAACAAAACAAAAGTTCCAGAAAATTACGAATCTGTAAAATTTTTATTCAAATAAAATAATAAAATAAATCTGATGAATAAAACATGGCATTTCGGTTCAATCCATAAAGACCTAGCCGATAAGGCATCTTTCGCCTATGCTCTCAGCATCATTCGCAATACCCTCGTCTGGATTTCTGTACCATTTCACTTAACGTCTCATCCATAATCAGACTTCGGCTGGACACGGCATCCTCTGGTTTTCACCAGACCAGGAGACGTCCAACAACGTCATCTTTAACTCATGATTTTCTTGGAACCACTTCATAGGAGGGAAGTTATGGCTTTGCCATTGACATTGAAGCAACTTTCTCAACCATCTTTACCGACGGGAATGTTCAAAACCGTTTCGGTTTCCTGTCTGGTACTTGGTCTGACCTTAACGTCAACCTCACTTCCAACACTGGCCATCAATACCAGGGATTTGACTGGTCGTTCGGTGGCCAGCGCCCAGAGTTCACGCTACCGGAGCTATGAAATCCCGGTTGGCGCGGTTTTAAAACTCAAACTGAATTCACAACTCACTTCAAAAACAAACCGGGTCGGCGATACGTTCACCGCCACCGTATTTGAACCATATCTCATTGATGGAAAAGCAGTTGTTCCACAAGGAACTCAAGTTGAAGGCCACGTTTCAAGCGTTGAGCCAGCCCAACGGGATCGCTCTGGCACCATCGCAGTTGATTTTGACTATTTGATCTTTGAAAACGGCAAAAAACTCGATATCAGCCAGGTTTCTGAGTTGACCAGCCTCAAACGTGACGAAAAACAACAAATTGATGCTGAAGGAAAAACCTCAGGCGGCTCCACCACCAAACGCAAAATCATCTTTACAGGCGGTGGCGCTGGGGCGGGCGCAGTGATTGGGGCAATTGCCGGCGGTGGCAAGGGTGCAGCAATTGGCAGTGCCATCGGAGCCGGGGCCGGAATTTTGACTGCGCTGTTGCTCAAAGGAGAAGAAGCTGTGGTGAAGACTGGTCAGGAATTCGGCCTTGAATTCCTCCAAAAAACCAGGGTCAGCGATGATTACCTCACGGCTCGATCAACTACAGACACCACGGATCGTGACCGCGACACTCGTGACCGCGATACCACAGATCGGGATACTCGTGACCGCGACACCCGCGACCGCGACACCCGTGACCGGGATACTCGCGACCGGGATACCCGTGATCGGGATACCCGTGATCGCTATACCGGATCTCAACGTGATCCATATCAGGAATATACCGATCCCCAGTTTATCCGGCGGGCGCAACTTGAACTCCGAACGCGTGGGTTTTACACCTCAACCATCGGGACGACGCTGACTTCGGGTGTGCGGTCGGCTATTTCCCGATTCCAGCGTGATCAACGGCTTGAGGAAACCGGGAAACTTGATCTGCCGACCGCCCAGGCCCTCAACCTGGTTGACCGCGATGGCAATGAAATTCGACTCGTCAAGGTATTGGCGGCCCGAGCTGTTCGCCAGGCTGACCGCAGTATCCAGGTCGTGATGGATACCGAGGTGCCTTCCGGCGGCTGGGATCTGTATGGCGACTATGAAATCCGGACTGACAAACTCGAAGTCTGGGCGCGTGGTGTGGCACCAGCCGGCGCCGCGTCACAGGTCATCACCAAAGGCACCATCGAAGTTGTTCCCCGCGAAGATGTTTCACGTATCCAAACCGTGTTGATTCACACTGACACCAAAGATTTGACGGTGGCAGTTGAAGATATGCAAACGGGCATCGCCAAATCACTCAAGGCCACGGCTGACCGCATGTTGAGCACTCTCAAAACTCAGTTCCGAAGTGAACAACGCGGCGCCACCCGCACCGCACCAAGCACGATTTCCTGGCGCTTGAATGAAAACGAAGCCCGACTCTATTCAGCCGTGGTCAGTCTGGCAGAAGCCACCCGGTTTTATGCTGAACTGGTCGAAACCCGAGCCACTGAAGATGCCCAGCGCGGTGCCGCCGAAGCCCTGACCCGTGGGCTCAATCGGGTTGACCGGGTGATGCGCTCTGGTCGCGTTGGTGATCGAATCCAGCGCGATGTGGATGATTTTGATAAAGCGGCTCAGCAATTAACCGATTATTTCCGGATTGACGCTCGTGGAAATGATTAATTGAGTGAACTGGCGAAATAGTGAACTAATGAAATAGCAAAGCAGCTATTGAATATAGATCACAACCTTTGCACTTCTTGAAAAACAGTGAGTTTCTGGATCTGAAAACCAATAAGATCAAGAGACTCGCTGTTTTTGTCATTCCGTCACCTTGTCATCTTGTCACCATGCGGCTTCTGCATCTTAGTTCCGGGAAGGATTTTGGCGGCGGTGAGCGTCACGTACTGGAACTCACCAGTACCCTGGCGGCTCGCGGACACACGCTGCACCTCGCAGTTCGTCCCCAAAGTCAGCTTCAAAAAGCATTAACCCGATTTCCCCAGCTTCGTGTCCATTCCTTTGGCTTTCGCAATGCCCTGGACTTCTTGACCATCAAGGAGTTGTGTCGGCTGATGACCGATCAGCAGATTGAAGTTATCCACGCCCACTATGGTCGAGATTACACGCTGGCAGCACTGGCGGTCCGGTGGCTGCGAAGAAACGGCGCTCGGACTCCAGCTTTCTTCTTTACCCGGCATCATTACCTTCCACTCTCAACCAATCCGGCGTACCGATGGCTCTTATCAACCGCTGATGCGGCGATTGCGGTATCGAGGAGCGTTCAAACGACGGTCTGTCAGTCTCTGAACTGGCCGGTGGAACGCGTGCAGGTCATTCCAAACTGGGTTGACACCATCAAATTCCAACCTTCCAGGGACCAGAGCCAGGCCCGCCGCCAGCTTGGACTTCCACCAGCAGCCAGACTGATCGGTGTGATCAATCAGATTGCCCCAGAAAAAGGCCAGGCCGAACTCATCGAAGCTGTCTCCCGGCTGACAGAACAGTTTTCCGATTTGCATCTGGTACTGGCCGGGAAAGAACATGGCAGTGACCGGTTTACCCATTCACTGAAAGAAATGGCTGCCCGCTTTGGATTGACCGAACGCGTTCACTGGCCTGGATTTGTAACCGATGTGCCGCAACTCCTGGCCGCACTTGACGTGGTGGCGATTCCCTCCTGGAACGAGGCGTTTTCCCTCGGCGCCCTCGAAGCACTCGCTGCCGGTGTGCCCGTGGTGGCCTCCCAGGTTGGAGGTCTGTGCGATATTCTGACCCAGAATCAGACAGCGTTGCTGGTGCCCCCTCGCAACGTCGAGGCACTGACACAGGCGCTGCAGCAACTTCTGGAATCGGTTGAACTCCGGAACCGCTTGCAAAAAGCCGGGTTAGAGCGGGTGCATACATTTTTCTCACGTGAAGCAATTGTCGCCCAGGTGGAACAACTGTACACAGAAACACTCCGTAAGTAATTACCTTCCACACCGACCAAATGGCACCAGACTATCCAAGAATAAAGAATGGAAAATGCAGAATGAAGAATGCAGAATGAATGATCGAGAGCAAGGCAATGGAAACCAAAGCCTGTTGTCATGTTGGAGTATTACTTATTTTTCAACTATATAGCTCTCAGAACCCTGATTCTGACACACTCAAGGTCGGTCTGGAACAATCACTCTTCAACGTTTCAGAATTCAGAATCCATCATTCATAATTCGATTGACGAAAGCATTCCTGACCAGTCATTCTTACCCCTCTCCGCACTCAAATACTTTCATCTCTTCCCAGGAGACCACGCACTGATGTCCAAACCACTTTTTGTGCGTCCCTTAACGGTTGAGGAACGGTATCAATTGGAAATTTCGGTTGACGCTGACAATCCTGAACTTCAGCGTCGTGCCCAGGCCATTCTGGATTCAGCCGATGGAAAAACCGCGCACGATATTGCCAGTCAGCTCAAAACCTCTGCCGAAAACGTCAAGCGCTGGTTGCGACAGTTTAACACGGGCGGGCTGGATGGCATTCAAATCCGAAAACGCGGACCAGAGCCCCGCTTCACCGAAGCCCAGATTGAAGCCATTCGTGCTCTGGCTGCCCGCAGCCCATTGATTTTGGGGTATCCATTTGAGCACTGGTCATCCCAAAAACTGGCCGAAGCGGCACGCCAGCAAGGGATTGTGGATAACATCAGCCACGTCACCATTCAAAAAATCCTGACAGACACCCCAACCTACCGGCAATCCACAGCACCCGCTTCCCTGCCGGCCCGGAATGGGACGACAGCAACGCCCCGGACAACGTCTCCGCAGGTCAATGGCTCAGTTCGGAGCCGGATCACCCAACTTGAATCCCGACTCAAACGTGGACACCTGCTTCCAGTTGACGAAGCGGCGGTCCGCTGTGCCCTCAGCGAAGCCTTTGAAAATATCGGCGGGTATGCCGAAACCCTCACGGCGGTGGAACATTATGACCATGCGCAACCACCTGATCTGTCCAACGATTTGCTGTGGCAGGCACATACCCGGTTGCGGCTTGGATGGGGATATACCTGGCATGGCAATCAGCCACGGGCCCTGGCGCGCATGAATGAAGCACTGCGCCTGTTTCTGGACGGAGGCTGTCTGGATGGTGTCGGTGCCGCTCATTATGCAATTGGTCGGACTTATGCCGAAATCAATGAATTCAAGATCGGGCGTGACCGCATCTGGCAGGGCTTACGGCTGTTGATGAAACAGATTGAGACCGGTGCCGAATATAAATCGTGGAATCCAGAGTGGGTCGAAGATACCGTCAGCACCTGGCGCACCCGACTCATGGCACGCATGCACCTCAGCCTCGGCGTGATTGATTATTGCGAAGGGAATTTTGATGCGGCCAAGAAAAATTATGTCCGGGCCCTCGAACTCGCCACCAGCGCCGCCCACGACCGCAATCTGCTCGGACTGGTCGCCATGAATCTGGCCCTGATTCACGACCAGGTTGGCGAACGACGTGATGCGAAAAAATATTATGAACAGGCAATTGAAGACTTTACCAAAGGCGGCCACGAAGGATTTCTCGCCCGGTGCCACAACAATCTGGGCGAAAGCCTGATGCACCACGGGCTCTGGGTTCAGGCCGTCCAGCATCTCGAAAAAGCCCTGGATTTGGCCGAACGGCATCAAGTGCGTGAAAATGAAGCCCTGACCCTGATTACTCTGGCTGAATTGCGCCTCCTGCAAGGTCAGATCAGCGTTGCCGAACACCATCTCTCGCGGGCCGTCCAGATGCTGATTGATGGTGACAAGTGGGCCGAAGCCTATGCCCAGCGCATCTTCGGCAAGATTTTACTGGCTCAAGGAAAAGAAGTTGACGGATTGGGGAAACTCCAACTGGGGCTCCAAATGACCACTGATATTGGCGACCAGTATGGCCAGTGTCTTTCCTATCTTGAACTGTCGGATTATTACCTTCACCACGAAAAACTGGACCAGTCTGAATCCTCGCTTGAAATGGCGCGCGAACTCCTGCAAAGCAACTCCGGGTTTTATGCCGCCGGGGTGGCCCAGCGCATCACCGGAAAACTCGAAGCCGCCCGCCATCGCTATCCCGAGGCACAGCAACATTTACTGCAAAGTATTTCGATTTTTACCGCCAATGACGATCAATATGAAGTTGGTGTCAGCCGCCTGGAAGTTGGTCGGTTGTTTCAGGAACTGCAGGACTTCCCTCAGGCTCACCTCCACTTTGATCAGGCTGAAACACTCTTTGTGCAGTTAGGGGCGGAAACAGCGATTGGACGTGTGCGCGAATTGCGCCAGAAGCTGGTTACTACGCCACGTGCAACCATCGCACCAGCCAATGTGGCGATTCCTCCGTCAGAATCACTCTTGCTCCAGCGCTTGATCGAAGCCTGCAACGCTCGCGAACTCCTGTTGCAGGAACTGGCGGCCATCCTGCAGGAAAATTTTGCCGCTCAACAGGTTGTTGTCTGGGAACGCGACGAATACGGCGCGGTGCGGGTGCTGCTGGCACACCATACTTCACTTGATCCGGTTCGATTGGTCCAACGGGGTGAAGATTTACTGGCTCAAGGCCGACGCGGCAGCGACCGCACCGGAGACGAATCAGCCACGCCGGAATGGGCCCGCCTGATCTTTGAACGTGATCTGGTTCGGATTGGACTCTATGTCGTTTGTGATCCGGCGGGGATCAAAATGCCATTCAAGTATTTACAACCGCTGTTGAAGCAGGTCTGGTTGGGGCTGGAAATTTCGGCGTTGCGATCTGCCCGCGCTTCGGTTGCCGCCCCGGCCCCGCCGTTGCCGCTCCAACATCCAACGTCATTGATTCCTGGGTTTATCTTCTGCAGCCCGGCAATGTGCGAAGTGGTGGACCATATTCGCAAAATTCGGACGTCAGACGTAACAGTGCTCATCACGGGGGAATCCGGCACCGGGAAAGAATTGATCGCACGTGCCATTCACGGTGGATCCGCCCGCCGGGACGCGGTGTTTCTGCCATTTAACTGCACGGCGACACCGCGTGATTTGATCGAAAGCCAGCTTTTCGGACACCGGCGCGGGGCTTTTACCGGCGCGGTGAGTAATTATTCGGGGATTATTCGGGCGGCTTCAGGTGGAACGTTGTTTCTGGATGAAATCGGAGACCTGACGCTTGAAACGCAGCCCAAGTTAATGCGCTTTCTGCAGGAAGGCGAAATCCAGCCGCTGGGCGAAACCAAGCCGTTGAAAGTGGATGTTCGGGTTCTGGCGGCAACCAATGTTGATCTCGAACGCGCGGTGAAAGAAGGCCGCTTCCGCGAAGATCTCTATCACCGCCTGAATATCATCCGCATCCACGTTCCACCCTTGCGGGAACGGCGGGATGAAATTCCAATTCTGGCCAATCATTACCTCGATCATTTTTCCAAACGCGACGGGAAAAAAGACCTGCGTTTTTCACAAGAAGCCATTGAATTGATCAACGCCTATGACTGGTCAGGCAACGTGCGGCAACTCCGCAATGAAATCGAACGGATTGTAGCCTTTGCGGTGGCCGGCACCGTGATCGGAGCGCGTGAGTTATCGTCGGATATTTCACGCCAGCGGTCTCATTTTGCCTCGCTCTCGACCCCCATGTCGTCGCTGGAGCGACAGTCGCCGCCAACGTTTTTCCCTCAACACAATACACCAATGCCAACTTACTCAAGTTCCAACGGAAGCGATGGCTATGCCACGATCAGCTACCCGGCGCGGGCCACGCTCCGCGAAGCTACGGAACGGCTTGAAGTCCAGATGATGACCCAGGTTTTGGAACGAACGGGCCACAATATTTCGCGGGCTGCCCGTGAACTGGGCCTTTCCCGCCGTGGCCTGCGACTCAAGATGGAACAACTGGGATTAGGCGGGCGGAATGAAGAGTAAAGAATTGAGAATGAAGAATGAAGAATGAAGAATGAAGAATGAAAAATGGCCTAAATTTTGCCCCAAATAGCCTGATCTTGCTCAAAGATCAGTGCCGACCAGTTTGGGAGACACCTCACACTGGGAAATCGTGGTAAACCGTAAATAGAATCAAAATTCACTGAACTTTCCCCGTCACTTCCGCACCACCAACTTCCACCCGATCTTTTTCGTCCTTGTCGTCCTTTATGCCCTTTGATTTGGGCTCAATCAACCATATGGAAATTTCGGATTGTGCGTTCGCTCTATGAACGCGGCTATGAACGCGAGGATGTACGCAAACTGTTTCGGCTGATAGACTGGTTTATGCAGTTACCGCCGGAAGTGGAAACCAAATTTCAGCATGATTTGGAAGAATACGAGGAGCAACACCATATGCCATATGTCACTGCAATTGAACGCATGGCTGAAGCCCGAGGACGAATCCTGTCAAACATTGAAACCCTTTTGTTAGCCATTGAAACCAGGTTTGGAGCGGTGGGTTCAGAGATGACAAAAGCGATTCAATCCATTGAGAACGAAGAACTTCTCACCCTTTTGCACAAGCAAACCATTCTCGCGCCAACTATTGGGGAATTCACTGAGTTTCTGGACAAACACCGGAATTGATGAATTTTTCCATCTCTCATTCTTTCGAAAACCCGGAACCCGGAACCCGGAACCCGGAACCCGGAACCCGGAACCCGGAACCCGGAACCCTAAACTTTCTTCTGTTTGAGGATATTTTCAATCACTTCACTCACCTGTTCAGCCCGGACGTCCCAGGTGCTGCCCATGACAGCCTGTTGCCGGGCCTGGCGTGATTCGGGCGAATCCGCTGCCAGAACTGATTTGATACATTCGATGAAGTGGTCGTAACTCCGGACAATCCGCAAGATGCCGTCCAGCGGTTCATATTCATAGAGCGGCGTAATGACGACGGGCTTACCGGTCGCCAAATATTCGCGGACTTTGATCGCGCTCCCGTAATTGACGAACTCGTTGTTGGTCACCCAGGGCAAAATGCAGACGTCAAACTGCCCGGCAAAAGCTGGAAGATTGGCGTAGGGTTGGGACGAAATACAGTGGACATTCGGCAAAGATTCGATGTCGAGCGGACTGGTTTTTAAGCCGATAAACACAAACTGCCAGTCCGGATGCCGTTCGGTGACATACCGGATCAAATCCTGGTCAATCAACCAGGTTTCAATCGCTCCGAAATAGCCCAAAATTGGTTTGCCTTTGGCTTTGATTTCTTTCAGTTCAGGTGGGCAATCCCAGGTTTTCGATGTCGTCGAAGCAAAATGCTCGAAGTCAACCGCCTGTTCAAGCAAGCGCGACTTTTCCAGTCCAACCGTGGCATCAGCCAGCAATTTCCGGCCAGAGTAATAGACGACATCCGCCGCCTCGATCAAATCAGCATGAAGCTTGCGAATCAGTGCTGACCGGTCACCATGGTCCATCGTGTTGGCGTCATATTTGTCTGAAACCTGGTAAATCAGGGCCGATTCGTTGAGCCGTCCGACCATATCGCGGGCCGTGGGAATCGCGACCCAGAGCACCGGCGACCGAAATCCTAAAATCCAGGCCAGAAATCGAATTTGAAACTGGAGCAAGGCAAGGTTGATGTTCCGACCAAGCGCACTCGAAAAAAAAAGGAAGGACAATCGGGGTTACCACCCAGATTCCTTCCGGGGTACGGCGCACAAATTTCAGGTAACTTTTGAGCTTGCGGCGGACTTTGGCAAAGAAATCCCGACTTCTGACGCTGGGCAGC
>CAZXCE010000156.1:0-15019 GCA_964639175.1 uncultured Clostridia bacterium | reverse complement strand
GGGGGGGGGGGCGGGTTTGTTTGTGGGGTTGGTTATTTTGGGTGTGATGGCGGCATGTACCAGTCTCGTGATGCCGGACGGAGTTTTGCCGATATCAATGGAAATCTGGCACTGACCCAGCAGGTTGGTCTGGCTCTGCATCCGACGGACCCGAACATCATGTTTGGCGGGACCCAGGATAACGGCACGCTGAAAAACACTGGAAGCCGGGTCTGGCAGCAGGTGAGCTATGGTGATGGTGGCTATACCGTCGTTGATTATGAAAACCCACAAACTGTTTACACAACTTATATTTACACCAGTATCTTGCGGTCGCTCAATGGTGGCAATAGCTTTGTTGACCTGACCATTCCAGAGACATTCAGCCGTGAACGGGCCTCGTTTTATGCTCCAATTGTCATTGACCCAATCAATCCAAAGGCGCTGTATTTTGGAACGTATCGGCTCTGGCGCACCGAAGATATGGGCCGCCACTGGGCCCGGACATCAGAGCAGGATTTAACCTCAACTCCACTGGGCACCATTTCAGCGATTGCTGTGTCAAAACTCAACCCAAAGCTGGTGTATGTCGGCTCAAGTGATGGGGTGCTGAGTCGTTCAACCGATGGCGGGGCGACTTTCAACCGGGTGGCTGGGATCCCTGATCGGGTGATTCGCCGGGTAACGATTGACCCGGCTGATCCCATGGTCGCTTTTGTGGTGGTCTCGGGGTTTGGTACCGGACACGTCTTTAAAACCACCGACGGCGGTTTGACCTTTCGAGATGTCAGCCAGACGTTGCCAAATATTCCAGTCAATGTGGTGCTGATTGATCCAACCGACAGTTCAACGGTCTATGTCGGCACCGATATTGGTGTCTATCGAAGCCGCACCAGCGGTGAATCGTGGCTTCCATTCAGTTATGGCCTGCCAAATGTGGTTGTGACGGATCTGGTTGCAAATACGCGAACCGGGATAATTTATGCGGCTACCTATGGTCGAGGCATGTTTCAACTTGCCACCAATCCGCAAGCCCCACGACCGGATTTAACGCCTGAAAACCTGCAGGTTGATCCGCCAGCCAGACTGGCTGGAGAGCCTGTGACCTTGACCTTGGATCTGCACAATGTGGGAAACTTTCGGGCCGATGCGGTGGCGAACCGGATTGTGTTTTCAACCGATCCTCAGATTGACGAAACTGACACCACGCTTGGACTGATCCAGACCCGACCGATCAACCCCGGAACTCGCCTACCGGTTTCACTGACTTTTTCAATTCCGATCACTGCCAGCCCTGGACCTGTGTTTATTGGCGTGATGGCTGACGTGGATGGCATTCTCGAAGATGCCAATCGGGCCAATAATCAGGCCGTAACCAGTTTTCGTGTTGTATCCCCTCCGGATACGCAGCCCCCAACGGTGTCGTCAATTGGTGTGCCGTCTAAATTGAAGCGGGGCAAATCAGTTTCACTTGTGTGGAGTTCATCTGACAATCTGGGCGTTGTGACCCAGGACCTCGACTATGCGGCTGACGGAGCAACGTTTGATGAAGTGATTGTGACGGGGCTGGCTGGGACGATTCAATTCTACACCTGGGATATCCCTTCGACCCTTGCCAAAACCAAAGCGGCCCGAATTCGAGTGACTGCTCAGGATGCGGCAGGGAATAGCGGGCAGGCAGTTTCTGGTTTGATCAAAATAAAGTAATAACTTTAGTACCAATTACTTCTCGGAAAAAACCTGCCGCGACACAGGATTTATTTATCTTTGTGAAGGATCAGTAAATTCCAGTAACCCGTCTCGTTTCAACAGTGTTTCTTTCGCCACAAAATGGGTGACTGCTGTTATAGTCCCCGCTCGATTTAGATACAATTTTTCACTTCATTTCTATCCCAAAATAAAATTCTTTCCCCCGCACCAAATTCTAATTTCCCTGATGAGCCAACACCAGATTTGTATGATAAGGTAACCTTCTGAGCAATCAGGGTTGTCTGGTGTTTGACTGGTAGATTCGTTTCCTTCCCTCTCAAAACAAACTGAACCAGCCGATACTCACCGCCGGAATGTTGACGGTGTGTGATGGAACTTTTGTTATGAATAGGGAACACCCCCGGAGCCTGTTCTTTATGAGTGACATTTCCCCGCCGCAGGAAATCAAAGATCACCACATCATTCTTGGAGCCATTAAATCTATCAGTGCCCTGGAAGAACTGACCGAGATCGAACCAGGCCAGGGATATAAATTTGGAGTTGACCTGGAAGTGGCGCTCTATGGTCGTAACTATGGCCCTGGAAAGAAAGTTGGACCTTACTTCCGGCTACTGGTTTATCCGCCAGGTGCCACCGTGCTCCAGCAAGGTGAATGGGAAACCAACACCTTTTTCATCGTGGTGGAGGGACTGGCCCAGGTCTTTATTGATCAACGGGTTGATCCGATTGGTGAAGTCGGGGTAGGCCGCCCGTTTGGGGAAATGGCGGTTTTGTCTGGCACCTCCCAAACCTATACCGTCAAGGCCCACGCTCAGCAGGGAATGACTGTGCTCGAAGTCCAGCGGCCAGCTTTACGGATTTTGCGCAAGCTCCAAAAATTTGGAACCGCCTTAGACCTGACCTACCGCAATAAAGGCCGTGAATTTGCGTTGGCCGCCCTGTCCATCCCGGCAGACGTGCGAGACCAGTTGGTGGATATTGCTGAATTTACTGTTCTGGCGCGTGGCCATGATCTATGCCGGGAAGGCGCCGTCATTGACCAGTTGATTTTGGTCAAGGATGGCTGGGTCAAACGGATTGCCCCAGACCGGCGTCATCAAGGGGATGATTATTCTGATTATCTGGGCCCCGGGCATTGTCTGGGACTCAACGTGTTGGAATTTCCCGAGGCCCGGTGGCCCTATAAAGTGGTTACCCTGAGCCGAACCGAGGTCCTGGAAATTCCAGTGACTGAGTTAAAAACCCGCCCGGAATTACTGGCTGCCGTGCGTCGGGCCTGTATCCCGTTTGCTTCAGTTGGAACCCCGCTTCAGCCTGGTGAACCGCTGACATTTTCTCCGGAAGTTCAGCAGGCTCAGTCGCGAATTTTAGACAAGGGGCTGGCTGATGCTACCAATCTCTTGTTGATGGACATGGATTTGTGTGTCCGATGCGGAAATTGCTCGCGGGCGTGCCATATGGTACACCATCATTCACGGTTGACGCGGCGGGGCATTCATTTTGTGCGGCCACAGGTCACATTGACCTCAACCCGCACCCAGAGTTTGTTGTCTCCGGCAGTTTGTTTGCACTGTAAAGATCCAGAATGCCTCACCGGGTGCCCAACGGGCGCGATTGCCCGCTTTGCTGGCGGGAAAGTTGATATTGACACCAAACTGTGTATTGGGTGTGGTGATTGTGCGACCCAATGTCCCTACAATGCGATCTCGTTGATTCCACGGACTGAATTGGCTCCAGTTCAACCGCCGGCCAAACCCAGAGCTTCATTGCCGGTATTTTCTTCAACCCACTCCACCTCCTCCGATTCAAAACCGCACAAGCATACAAAAACTGGCGGACAATCACCCTTCAATCAAAATCCCCTGTCGTCATTTTCTTCATTGATCGGCTGGACCCAGAAAAACCAGGCCCGGACCCCGGACCCTGGATCCCAAAACCCAAACACGCTTCATCACTGGTTGTACAAACTCGGTCTCAAGGTTGAGCCCCCAAAGCTGGTGACGTCGGTTGAAGATCTGGTCGCTATCAAGTGTAATCTCTGCACTGGAACCCCACTCAACCCAACTGACTCAACCGGAACGGCGCTCTATGCTGATCATAAGTACAGTTGCGAAGAAAATTGTCCAACCGGGGCCCTGATGCGAGTCTCGCCGACTCAGTATTTTGAAGAAATAAGCACCATTACTGGGAAAGCCTTTCAAGCCAGCGAGGAAACAACGTTAGTTGGAAGTACTGCCAGATATGACCACGTCAAACACAAATTCCATCTGGCAGGCATTGTATTGACCTTGTTGCTGTGCGGCAGCATCATTACTGGCATTATCGAATATGGGTTGGGAACGCCGCTGCTCGGGACAAGCTGGATCACACTGCGCTGGATTTCGGGATGTGTGGGCTTGCTGGGGATTGCGATTGTCATGACCTATCCGATTCGGCGTCAGATTTGGAAACATCGAGTTGGTCCGCTTCGCTACTGGATGCTTGCGCATACCTATGCCGGGGTGATTGCCGGGCTGGTGATTTTGCTCCACGGAGGCACCAGTTTAGGCGGGTTGTTAACCACCGCGTTGATGATTTCGTTTGATCTGGTGATTTTAACCGGATTAGTCGGTATCTTGATCTATCAGTTTGGTCCGCGTTTGCTGACTCAAATTGAAGAAGAACCATTATTGCTTGAGGATCTGGTCCGTCGCCGTGAAGAACTCTACCAGGAAATTGCCGATTTGCTCGAAACCGCCCAGAGCGAGGCCCGGAAACATCACACTGAATCAGACTTTATCACCTTTTTTCTACCAGCCCGTGACCGGGTTCTCAAACTCACCACGTCGCTTTCATTTTTATTTCGCAACTACCTGTACCGCGAGTCACTCGACACATTGCTGGAAGCCATGAGCTGGGTCTTTCAGCCAGATCAGAATCAGCTCAAAACCAAATCAGAGCAACAGATTTTCAAGCGCATTGTCGAAGCAGCGGTGACCGCCCGGCGGATTGATTCGCTGGTCTATCTTCATCGTGCCTTGCGTCTCTGGTTGCCTCCGCACGTCATTACCACCTCATTTATGCTGGTGCTTTTGTTAGCACATATTTTTCAAGTGATTTATTACCTCTGGCGGTGATCACCCAGAATAGAATGAAGAAGTGAGAAAGCTGGTGGCCGTTAGTCGTTAGAAATCAACACGTTTGAAGAAGAATCAAGGAGCCACCGCGAATACTATTTAGGGCTGGGGGGATTGGGGCGAAGAGCTGAGGAAAATACATATTTCCCAATGATGTAGCCTTTAGTTCATACGACATGATCATTCCACAATGGTATGATCATCAACCATATTCTTTATTGCTTCATTCTCAATTCTTCATTCTTCACTCTCAATTCTTCATTTTTCATTCGGTTCGCCATGCTTTCACGCTACATCATTCGAAAACAGGATTGGGGACGCCACGAACTGAGTATCGAGCGGGATGGATTAACGATTGGTTCAGCCTTTGAAAATGATTTGTTGCTGAACCATCCAACCGTTTCACGGACTCATGCCGGGATTTGTGAAGTCGCTGGTTTGTTTTGGCTGACCAATCTTTCCAAATCAAATGGAACACTGGTCAATGGAAAACTCACTGACCTGACCTATTTAGACACCGGAGACACCATTCAGATCGGGGTGTTTCTAATTCGGACCACTGTTCGCCAGCACGAGTTGATTTTGGAAGTTGAGCGTTATTTTGACTCGTTTACCGCCGGGAACCGGGGCGCCCAGTTATTGACTGATCCAGGGCTGACAATTGCTGAGGGACCCGCAACTATCCTGATGGAAAATGGTGCGGCAATTGTCGCGGCGGCTTTGAATGCGCCCGCAATCACCCCTGAGGCACAGGAAGCTCCAACGCTTGACCTGGCGCCGCTGGCTGAAAGATCCGTTCGACTTCGGGCGGTTGGGAAAAGCCTGGCCAATTCCTCTGAGATTAAACAGGTTTTTCAGGACCTGATCCAGGAAATTGACCTGCTCTTTGATTCAGTTGTGTTGCCCGGTGTGAAAGATCCAAATCTGGATCAATGGTTTGGTGAATTGATCCAGGAAATTGACCTTATTTTTGAAAAGCTGGATTCATCCGATGGCCGGCAACGGGTCGTTGAAATTTCGGCTGCCAGCCAGAATGCCGAAAAGGTCATGATTCAGGTGTCGGATTTGCAGAAACTCCTGGCCCGCCAGCGACAGCAAGGCGCGGTGCTCCAGGTTTCCTATCAGGGCAAGATTATTCCGGTGCAGCCCACCTCCCGAAATTCGACCCTGCTGTTGAACAAGGCCCGATTACAACGTGACCTGGCCGGGTTGCTCACCTCAATTATCGCCCTGCCGGATGAGGATCGAAAAGATTTTCAACAGGCGATGACTGTCTTCTGGGAGCGACGCAAACAGGCGATTGAAAACAAACAAAAGTTGCATGATGAGTCAGTGTTACGGCCTCAAAAGCCGGACCCCGTCCTGGAAGAACATAATCTCTACCTTGGCAAATGGCGATTTCACTGGTTACCAACCAGTGATTTGACAATGCCCTGGCCACGTGGGTATCTGTTTACAGTGGGGGCTGTAACCTTGCTGGCCGTGATTGTCGCCATCTTTGCCTGGGAAAAAATGTACTCGCCGGGGCCGGTTTCCAGTCCCCATTCACTCAAAGCAGAGGAACTCGTTGATCAATCTCCACTGGTGATGAGTCGGTTACGCCATAAACTGGTTGCAACTGGCCTGGTTGAAAACAAATGCGCTGTGTGTCATCCCTCAGGTGGCAGCATGCAGGCCCAGTGTATTGATTGCCATCAAACCAGCCATTTTAATCCTCAAGTCATCGCGGCTCATACCCAGGTTGGGATTGGATGTACCGACTGTCATACTGAGCATAAGGGGTTGAAATTTGAACCCGGTCATGTTTCCCGGAGCATGTGCGTGGATTGTCATCGTGAACGTCCAAAGCATCCCAAAGCGGTTAAGGCAGATGGTCACAGCCTGACTGCTCCCCATGGCGGTAGCATTGGATATCCGATTGTCGATGGAACCTGGGTCTGGACCAAACCCCTGAATCAGCATATGGTGCTTCCAGAATATCTTTCCCCCAGGGAACAGTTCCATCTGGTTCATATGGCGGCATCTGTCAATCAGGACTGGAAATGTTCAGGTTGCCATACCTCGTTTGCCACTCCGGCTGCAATCCGCGCCATTGACCGCAACAAATGTGCCGTGTGTCATAGCCAGTCACTTGGGGTTGAAACCTCGCACCAGCTTGATGTGCTGGCCAATCAATTTCATATGGATTGTGCTTCGTGTCATCCGCAGCATGGGAAAGATCGGCAGGTAATTGCCGCTCTTCATCCACCTGGAAAAGAAAAACCAGTGATTTCAATTGGCGATGCCTATCGGGGTGGAAAAGCCTGGGAGTGGACCTCGCTCGGCGCCCGGTTTGGAGGCATGTGTCTGACGGACTGGACACTCTTTTTAAGCGTGATCCCTTTGGCTGCCACCGGGTTTTTGGTGCTTGATGTGTTTCGCCGTCGCCAGATTTTGCAACGACTGAGCGGTCACGTGATCAATTTTCATGAGGTGCCCCCCAAATTTGCCGATACCCGATATGCTGATCATTGGGAATCGGCTGAGCAACAAGAGTTGGCGAAAGAATCGGCCAAACAGCGGCCTGTTCCACATCCAATCATCAATTATGAAACCTGTATTGGATGCCACGCCTGTATTCTGGCTTGCCCGCAGGATGTGCTTGGGTTTGACGAACAGGAGCATCACGCCGTGGTGGTCAACTATGAACAATGTATGGAGGATACCGGATGTCAGCAAGCCTGCCCAACCGTGCCGCAATCGTGTGTTTTGATCAACACCAAGCTGGAAATCCGTGAACCTCCCAGACCATTGCGGAAAAGTGCCGCTGAAGGATTTGAAACCTTTGATGTGCCTGGAATTTATCTGGTCGGGGATGTTTCCGGGGTACCTTTGATCCGAAATGCCATTCGGGAAGGCCGCACCGCGATTGACAAGATTGCCGAAGTGCTCAGCCAGCCGCCGGGCGTGCCTGATGTCGAATACGATGTCGCGATTATTGGGATTGGCCCGGCAGGTCTGGCGGCGACGGCCCGAGCCTCGGAGAAAGGCTTGCGCTATCTGGCATTAGAACAGGGACGCCGCTATGCCACGATTGCCGAGAAATATCCGGCTGGAAAATATGTCGCCTTTAACCCGTTCATTCCTGATGATTCACAATTGGGCCCAATTAAATTAGAGGGAACCGGTGACCTCAAAGAACGCATGATTTCCTGGTGGGATGAGTCGGTGGCCCATCTGGGGCTGACGATTCACGAATTTGAGGGCTGTACCGGGCTTGAACAAAATGAGGGATTCTTTGTGGTCAAAACCGTGAAGCATCCAGACGGATATCGAGCCCGCAAAGTCATTCTGGCGATTGGAAATGCCGGGGAGCCGCGAAAACTTGGTGTTCCGGGCGAAACCGCTGAGCGGGTCCGTTATCGCCTGAAAGCCGCCAGTGACTTTCAAAATCAAAAGGTGATGATTGTCGGCGCTGGGAATTCAGCCGTTGAAGCCGCGGTTGATTTGGCCGGAAAACGCCAGCCTGACGGCACCGTTGTTTTTCCAGAAGAAGGTGGGAATGAGGTCACACTGGTGATTCGGTCTGATTTTCCAAAGGACCTGACTCTGGAAAACAAAATGTGGGTCTATTACTGCATTGATAAAGGCCGAATTAAGGCTTTTTTTGGGGCGGCAATCCGTGAGATTCGGGATGATGATGTGGTGCTGGAATCAGTCCGTGGCAAAAAAGAACTGGCCACAGTCCCAAACGATGTCGTGTTTGCTATGGTCGGAAGTGTCCCGCCGAAAGAATTCCTGTCCAAAGTTGGCATTAAGTATGTGTGAGGGATTCAGGGTTCGAATTTATGTCCTTTTCGTCCTTTTTGTCTTTTAAACCCTGAATCCTGAACCCTCAACGGATTACCTGACACCTGAAATCAGCTTGATTATATTTTTGCGCAAGTCGTCATAGGCGCCATTGTCCTGGTTGCAAAACAGCACCACCGTCAGGTCAATGTGTGGAAAATGACGGAATTCAAAATTGACTCCGGAAGTAATACCGCCGTGACCATAGGAAGAGAGCGTGCCGTGCTGTTCGAGGATGAACCCATAGCCATAATCGGTGGATGAATTGAGCGACCTGGTTTTTGAAGTCGTCAGGAGTTTAAAACTGGCTGGGGAAACAACCTTACCGTTGGCCAGGCCCTGGGCATATTTTACAATATCGCGGGGAGTGGAAAAACCACCTCCGGCTGACGATCCCCGGCGTCCATGCGGGGCAACTTCCCATCCGGCTGGTGTCTTTTTCAGCGGAGAAGCCAGATTTGGCACTGACCCGTCCATAAGGTACGAATCTGACGCGGTCATTCCCAGCGGCTTGTAGATATGCTGGCGGATGTACTCAAAATAGTCCATCCGGCTGGCCTTTTCGATGATCAGACCAGCCAGGATGAAATTCGAATTGCTATAGGCAAACTGGCTTCCAGGTTCAAACCCTGTTCCAACTTTGTAAATCCAGGGAAGGAACTGCTTGAGATCTTTCATCTGAACTCGCTGTTGCTTAAATTCCGATGTCCAGTATTCATTGATTCCCGAGGTATGTGAGAGCAGGTGATGAATCGTCACTTTGCGGGCAAAGGCTGGGTCGGGAAAATCAGGAAGAAACTGAATGAGCGGGTCAGAATATTTCAATTTGCCCTGTTCAACGAGTTGGGCAATGGCAATTGCCGTGAACATCTTGTTGCCTGAGCCAAGGTTAAACCTGGTTTCAAGGGTGATTTTTTGGGTTCGTTTGGCATCAGCAAAGCCAAAGGCTCGTTCCAGCAGCGGCTTTCCCCCCTGTGAAATCAACACACTGCCGGAAAGATCATTGTCTTCAATCAGTTTATCAATGTACTGACTCAGCCAGGCCAGTGTTGCCGGGTCGGCAATGTCTCCGTTTGGCAGGTACACTGGCTCTGCGACATTGGCGATAAATGCCAGTTCTTTCAATTTATACGGTGGATTCGGTTCGACGCGAAATTGAAAATCCATCCATCCTGAAGCTTTGGATCTGGCAAAAACATGCAGCACCCGGCTGATTCGGTCACCCATCGGAAGTTCCATCAATTCTGCATGGTGAAATTCCAGTTCGCCCAGGCTTTTGTATTTTGAAACAATGCTTTCAGAGAGTTTGGGAGCACCCAGGCGAGCCAGAGTTTCCTCGGAAAAAATTTTCTGGGCGGTGGTGAGCGCGGTTTCTGGTGATCCAGAGTTTACCGCACGGACAAACTCGCTCCCTTGATTTTGAATGCGGTCACGATCAGCCCTGGACAACGGTGGTGCTGGTTGATTTGGCGACTGCTGTTGGGAGGTTTGTGCTGGGGCGGGTGACTGACAAAAACTCAAGCCTGGAACCCACACATGAAGAGCCAGAATGAATGGAATCAGAGCAGTTTGCATAGGGTACCTTCAATAGGAGAAGCCCAAATCAGGCTGATGGTGTCTGGGCAAAAAAATGGGGGCTTGAGGTCAAGAACCTGTTCTCAAACCTCAAACCCCACGCAAGCTTTCGAGAGACGATCAAAAATACTGGGATTAATTTGCCGAACCTTGTTTGTTGACCAGCACCTGGAAGTGACCATCTTTTTTGGTCACCACAATGGTGTCGTTGCCAGAGGTGAAGGTGCGGGTTTCGCCGTCATTCATATCTTTCAGGGAATGTTTCTGAACCTGGCCCTGGTTATTGATCATCAGTTCCTGAGAATCATCAAGCATCACATTGACGGATGATTCAAACGTTTTGACCTTCATTGGGCCATCGGTTTTTTCAATTTTTTCAACAAACACAAACTTGTGGTCGCCTTCTTTGGCATCGCCAGGCGCTGCGACTTTGAAGTGGTCACCGCGCATCCGGATCATGACTGGTTCAGCCGGAAATTCCTTGCCATCTTTGGCCAGTACAAACGCTTCGCCCTTGCGGGTGGCCGTGATGGTGGCTTTTCCACTTACAATCGTTCGGGATTCGCCTTCAGCAAAGTCCGCGACGTTGTACTCAGTTTTGGCATCATTTTGAAAAACGGTAAGGTTTTTGCCCTGATTGGTGATAATCAGTTTGGTATTGCTCACCACGCCATTTCCGTCTTTTTCACGGAAGATCATGACCTGTCCATCCGTCAGGCCATCAATTGGGTGGGCGCCCTCGTGATCCGTCATAATAAACACGCGTTTTCCGGCCTCACCCGGCATTCCATCCAGGTCCTTGACTTCTTTGCCGTCAACCAGAACCGTCAGGCTCTCGCCTTTGCGGGTGACGAGGATGGTGCTGTTATGAACGGTAAAGGTTTTGGATTCGCCGTCAGCCAGGTCGCTGACACCGATCCGGGTGGGTTTGTCTTTGCCCAAAATGAATACATTGCGTTCATCTGGAGTCCGAAGAACGTGTGGGCCCTGGGCATGGGCGGTGAAGTTGGGGCTGATGACAAATGTCGCCAAAAACCAGACAGTAAATGCAAGAAGGGAAAAGTTTCTGTTTCGCATACGGTGTTGTGCTCCAAAAATTGGTTATAGGGAATGAAACGGTGTCTCCTCAATCGAACTGAACGATTTACCTATGGGCAACCACCGTGCCACTTCTGTGAAAATCCGAAAAACAGGGTTCAGGGTTCAGGGTTCAGGGGTTCGGGGAAATACAATTTCCACAACACGTTAGAGAATTGATATGCAAGGAGATTTTTTTGAAACAGGTTGATTTCTGCCTTAAAAGGAACGCTCAAACGGTTTCAAATCAGGCAACAATTTTTCAATCCTCTCGACTCCGAAAGGAAATTCCAAAGGAACTGGTGGTTAGGGGAGAAGATGATTTCCTCATTTGAGGAGATTGATTCCTGATATAGGGAAATTCAAGAAAATGAAGAAGAAAAATCAGGGTTCAGGGTTCAGGGTTCAGGGTTTTTGTCCTTTGCGTCTTTTCTGTCCTTTTTGTCTTTTCCAGAACATAAGGACAGAAAGGACAGAATTTTGAAAACCCTGAACCCTGAACCCTGAACCCGAAAGACTTACATTCCAAACTTTTCAAGCCGATAGAGGAAGGTTTTGTAACTCATGCCAAGCAGTTTAGCGGCAACGGAACGATTTCCGGCTGCCTGGTCAAGTGCTTGACGCAGCAGTCCTTCTTCCATTTCCTCCCAAACGATTCCTGAAGCTGGAAGCCGGAATGGGCAGCCTGGTTGCGAGCTGGGACGGCGGATTTCTTCGGGTAAATCGTCAAGCGTCACCTTGCCGTTGTCGGTGAGCAGGACCAGCCGTTCGACGACGTTTGAGAGTTCACGCACGTTCCCAGGCCAGGAATATTCCATCAGGCAGCGCAAGACAGCAGGAGGGAAGGGCTCGACCGTGACGTTATAGCGGGCTTCAGCCTGTTTGGTAAAGACTGAAACCAGAAGAGATATATCTTCACGACGCTCACGCAGTGGTGGGATGGTCAGGGGAACAACATTGAGGCGATAATAGAGATCTTCGCGGAACGCACCTTCGCTCACCAGTCGGGGCAGGTCCCGATTTGAGGCAGCAATGATCCGAACATTGCACGATACTTCACCGCGCCCGCCAAGGCGAGTAAACCGGCGTTCCTGGAGCACCCGCAGGAGGGTGGCTTGCAAGGCAAGGGGCATGGACGGCACTTCATCCAGGAAAAGTGTGCCGCCTTCGGCTTCTTCAAATTTGCCCTCCCGGCGTTTTTGGGCACCGGTAAAGGCGCCTTTTTCAAACCCAAATAACTCACTTTCCATCAGTGTTTCAGGAATCGCGGCACAGTTAACTGCTACAAATGGGGCTTTCGCGCGTGGGCTTTCGCTATGAAGCGTCCGGGCGACGAGTTCTTTGCCGGTGCCCGATTCTCCTTGAATTAAGACGGTGGCATCAGTGACGGCCACTTTTTTCAGCGTCCGATAGAGGCGCTGCATGGATTCAGCCTGACCAAAAATCTCGCCACACTGATCACGCTGAACGATCTCCTCTCGGAGCCGGAGATTTTCCTGTTCGAGCTTTTTGGTTCGCAGGACCCGCTGAATTGCCAGCAATAACGCTTCTTTTTCAAAGGGTTTAGCCAGATAGTCATCCGCACCCAGACGCACGGCTTCAACCGCATGGGCAATTGAGCCATAGGCCGTCATCACGATAAATGAACAGGGGTACTGCCGTTTGCGAACCTCCGCGAGAACCTCGCCGCCGCTCATGCCGGGCATGCGCCAGTCACAAAGCACAAGATCAACAGGTTGATTTTCAAGGATTTCCAGTGCGGCAATTCCTGATGGCGCTTCCTGAACCTGAAATCCATCTTTGCGCAGAATATCAGCGATCAACCGGCGCTGGGCATTTTCATCTTCGACAACAAGGAGGTGGTAAGGGTGGGGCATAAGATTGTCAGTACCACCTGTGTAAGCGGGTGGGTTTGTCAGTACCACCTGTCTGAACAGGGGAAACCTCACGGCTTGTCTACCCGCTGACGCAGGTGGTACTGACTGTTACTTGATGTTGAGTGGTATGGAGATAATCGCTATCGTACCCCCGTCTGGATTATCCTGAAACTCCAGTTTCCCACCATGTCCGCCTTCAATCAATTGTTTTGCCAGAAAAATACCCATCCCCGAGCCGCCAGTTTTGGTCGTGATATGTGGGGTAAACAATCGCCGCCGGACTTCGTCTGGGAGACCCCGACCCCGGTCTATGATGCGGATCAACCCGGTGTGCTCAACTCTGGTGACCGTCACTGTGACTGGTGAATGGTCGGGCGTGGCCTCAACAGCATTATTCATCAGATTGGCCAGGGCAGAGCGTAAGGCTGGAGGTACAACCAGGGCTTTGAGGGGTTCGGAACAGGAGGTAACTTCAATATCATTGCCAAGTTGAATTGCTTCAAAGGCTACATCCTGAACCAGCTCGCGAATATCCACAATGTCTGGTTCCGCCGCTCCACCCGCACCCAGAGCCAGAAACGACCGGAGCCAGTGGTCAATCCGACGAATCTGACCGCGGGCTGTGGTTACCAGATCCTGACTGCCATCAGCCGTGTTGGATGCCAGCTCTTCGACAGCTAACCCAAGCGTATTGAGCGGATTGCGGAGTGTGTGCGCCAATCCTCGGGCCAGGTCGCCGAGTTCGGCCAGGTGTTCGCGGGCTTTCCAGGTTTGTTTTTCCTCTTCAAGTTCAGCCAACCGGGCAGACATCCGATTAAACGTGGTTTGTAATTCGCCCAATTCACCTTTGGACGTGACTTGAATTTGGGTACCGAGCTGGCCACGTTCCAGGGCCTCAACCCCAGCCATCAACTGGCGGAGTGGAGATGTCAACCGATGGGCAATCATTGCTGAAGCAAAAAAACCAGCCAGCAAGAGCAGAATACCAGCGATTAACCCTTGCTGGAGTGTGGTTTGGATCACCTGTGTTGAGCGTGATGTTGGAAGCGGGATTCGTTTTTCGCCCCCCGGAGCGCCACTAATGACAATCAGTCGGTCAGGTGTTGCTTCAGCTTCAACGATTCGGGCCTGGATCCGAGGCAACATGACTTGATGTCCAGGTGTCCCCTCTGGGTGGACGACAGTATATTCCGACTTTGCCTGCTTTCCATCTTCGGTGACATCGGTTGTCACCCGCGTAATCACAATCTTTTTCTTGGGTGACTGAGGGTTTTTCGGATCAGTTTTTTTCTCAGATGTCGTGGTGCCCTGGTCTGATTCAGAGAATTGATCTGGCGGAGGAATGGGGAGCTGGAGTTGTTCACCTGGAGCTGGAACCCGAATTCCCATATGGGGGTGTGCTGGATCGGCTGACTGGAAATGCTGGGGATCTGCGTGGAATTCCTGCCAGGTTTTGAACTGTGGATCGCCCGGTTTGAAGTCAGTCGCGGTCTTAAAAAAGAACGCCTGTGACACATTGGTGGCAACTTCGGTCAGTTCGCGTTCAATCGCCTGGAGTTGACGCATCTGCAGCCAGCATTGAATGCCGATCAGCCCCAACATCAACAGCACAATTCCAAAAAATAACTGGGTTCGAATCCGCATGGCAAACCTCGAATGAATGAAGAATGAAGAATGAAAAAAGTGGTTAGTGATTAGTCCTTGGTACCTGGTACCTGGTACTTTGGAACCAATACTTTCCAAGAACCAAGCACCAAGAACCAAGAACCAAGCACCAAAGACCAAGAACCAAGAACCAAGAACCAAGCACCAAGAACCAAGAACCAAGCACCAAAGACCAAGAACCAAGAACCAAGA
>CAZXCE010000155.1:0-15041 GCA_964639175.1 uncultured Clostridia bacterium | reverse complement strand
CCGGGTTCCGGGTTCCGGGTTCCGGGTTCCGGGTTCCGGGTTCCGGGTCTTCGAAATCCTGGTTTCGTCCTTTTCGTCCTTTTTTGTCTTTTCCCTGAACCCTAAACCCAGAACCCTGATCTCCCCCAACGGGCACGTCACCTATGTGGCGTGCCCGTTGTGTTTTCCCAGGGAAGTTTGTCTGGAAATGGGTCTGGTCCGGCATAGTTCAGGAGCGAGGCCACTTCCGGGCAGCTTGTCGTGTAGCCATGTTGGCGGTGAAATGGGTTGCGGTTATGACGTTTGGCGGCCAGCACCGGACCTGTGCCAAACGGATCCTGGGAAAAAGGAATCAGACTGTGTTGACGCTCGCCACGCAAGGCTGATTCCAGGTCAGGCGGATTGTTGACACCGATGAATTCAAATCTGTCTGCTGGAAATCGAATTGCCTGCCGGTGAAGATCAAAGCGTTCCTGCTTAAACTTCCAGCTTACAGCCGAAATCCGTTGTGGGTAATCACCTGCATATTCACGAAAGCGACAGATGCCAAAGAGAAGGTTTTCGAAGGAATCTCGTGAAAATTCTTCGGTTGTGGTCCGGTTTCTGACCTCAGTTTGCCCCCACCAGCCAGATTGCTCAGCCAGAAACCAGTAGCTTTGGGCTTCGCTCAGTGGTCCAGCTTCCCGGCGCGTTTGACTCCCGGCAAAGACCAGCAGCGAGTTTGGACTTTGCGCCGCCAGGGAAATGCCAGCCTGGATATGTTCAATATAAAAGGCTGGTTCGCCAACCTGGAAGGTCTGCAAACACCAGCTTTGATCAAGCCGTGCTTCAGCCTGGGTTTGGCCAAGATAAACCGCGTGACAGGCAATCAGAATCAGGTGAGTGCTGGAAATTTGAGGCATCGGTTCACGGTTTCGGGTTTTTCGGAGAGTAGGAAGTTACGGGATTTCGCCGCGTAGCGGTGGTTGAATTGAGGCAGGTGGTTTACGGCCTGCTGCCGGTTGATTTTCAAAACAAAAAAAATCCTCCGTTCACGTGGAGCGGAGGATACTTCGAGGTTAAAGGGGAGAACAAACAAAAAGAAGGGATACTCTCAAGGATTTATTTTAATCATTGGTACGTGACGGTGACTCGGTGGTCCCAGCCGGCTGATTTGGATCCTGGTCTGGGTTTGACGTGACTTGAATGTTGTTGACCGACAGGGTGGTCGAAGTCACGCGCTGTAATTCGGAAATGCTCTTGTTGTAATCGGTGAGCGCCCGGATTTCCTGTCCCTGGGCGTTTGAAAATCGCGTCTGGCGATCCAGCACAAAGAAGTTGTTTGAAATGCCGGCTTCGTATTTTTTCTGTTCGCCTTCAAGCTGTTCTTTAGCCGCAATGCGAGCGGCGCGGGCGGCTTCATAGCGTTGCCGGGCTGAGAGCACCGCCTGTACGGCGTTGCGGACTTCGGCTTGAATCGTCTGAACGGTTTGCCGTTCCTGAGCCTGCAGTTGGCGATTTTCAGCCAGGGCACGACCAATATTGGCCTTGGCAGTTCGGTTGCGCAGTGGAAAGCTGAAATTCACACCCAGGTTGTAGCTTCGGAAATCAAATGAAAAGACGTTTGACAGGGCTGTTCCATATCCACCCACAAAGCGACTTGGGATGCCCCCCTGAGTCTGTCGAGGCATTGGGTTGATGGGGACTGGCTGACCAAGTTGCTGGTTAAAGTTATAAATTGATGACTGCAATTGATTGGCGGCTGATTGTGGTGACATCGAACGTGAATCAACCACTGGCAGCGACGTTTGACCGGCCAATCCAGACAGAATGTAGCTGGCGACAAAATCAACCTGTGGTTTTTCCTGATTGCGGAAGAATTGCAGGTCAACGTTCTTCAGTTCCTGGCGCAGTTTGATTTGTTCGACTTCCGGGCGATTTTGCAAGGCGCTTTTGATGGCGTCATCAAGGGTAATATCAATCGCCGTAAATTCCACTTTTTCAGTTGGTTCAACCACGGCATTCCACTGGTCAGCCAGCGGGTCACCCAAAATCAACGCTTTGAGTGCATTTTCTGCAATGGTTACTTGCTGGAGGGCGGAAATGGCGGTGTCTTTGCGGCTCTCAAGATCGGCGCGGGCTGAGACGATTTCGATTGGGGCCAGCGTGCCGACTTCAACCTGACGGAGGTTATTGCGGAGTGTAACATCAGCCAGTTCAACGGCTTCGCGGGAAATCTGACTGTTGCGAATCGCAAACACCAGATCCCAGTACGCAGCCTGGACGCGTGAAATCGTGGTGATCACACGTTGGCGGAAAGCACTGTCACTGAGCGTCAATTGCTTTTTGTTGATCTTAATCAACCGCTCGTTCTGGCTCGAACGATAGTTGCGCATCAACGGCTGGGTGAGCTGGAAACGCAACTCTGAAAAGTATTGCGGATTGAGTCCCTGAGATTGAGCGTTGGTTTCCTGGCGTGAGTTGTTAAAGCTGATCTGGTAGTTTCCACCCGTTGTGAGTGCTTGACGAAAGGCCGCATTGTAATCGAGTTGTTTGCTGGCGACCGATCCACCTTGTGCCCCCACGAAGATTCGGGTTTCCGGTGTCACTGACGAATTGAAATTGAATTGCGAGCTGAGTAATGGATCATAGGCGCCGCGGGAGCCTTCCATATCATACTGGGCAATCTGAACGTTGCCGCGCTCAACTTCGATATCAATATTGCTATTGAGCGCCATCAAAATCGCATCGTGGAGGGCAAGTTTGAGCACTTTGCTTCGATCCACGCCGACGCGTTCAGTGGGCAGCGTATCAACCGCTTTTGGCTCTTGTTTCGCCGTGCTGGCGGCTGAATCTTGGGTGGAAGTCGAAGTGGCTGGTGATTGCGTTCGAACAATGCCATCGGTTGGGGTATTGACGGCAACCAGCGATTCCGGTGTCGGAGTGGGATTCTGGGCCAGGACAGGAAGCGAGCTTCCTCCGAGCAGCAGGGCTGAGAGCGTCGCAGCACTCAAGCGACGAAACGTAAAGGTCAGACTAAGCATCAGTTTGCTCTCCTCGAAAGATGAATCCGTTTGATTTTAGATGATTTGAAAAGCAGGTGTTTTGGAATTGCCGCCAGATACGTCTTCAATTTTGGGATAGTTTCAATCTATTGAAGACTCGTTACAACTTCTTCATAAATCAAAGTGGTTTCCAGGGCCAGCAAATCTGCCTTGATCACGTCTGGTGTCAGTTCCGGTAACGGTACCGAGGTGCGAACAAACTGTGCACGGAGATCCGCCAGCGTGGGTGATTCAACCAGAAACAGATCGGTTTCGGTGCGGGTTTTGGCAGATCGAATTTTGTCATAGGCGGCCCGGATTCGTTTAAATCCTTCTGGATCGTGCTCAGGTGAATGTTCGCGAACTTTGGCAAAATACGCCTGTTTAATTTCCGCCTCGCTGGCATCACGTTTGATCCCCAATACGGCGTATGGATTTTCAACAGTTGGAAGTTTATTCATCGCAAAAAACCTCTGCTTCTAACCACGAAATATACGAAAAACATCAAAAAAATCAAATAGTTACCAGAAATAATTTCACTGGGAGACCAATGATCCAAGGGGCTTAAAACCCAAACGGGAATTTCGGGCCACCTGGAGGCAGACGTTTCATCAGGTCCAGCACCCGTTGAATTTCCTGTTTTTGCATCCGGATTTCACCCAGTCGGTCCAATGGGTCATATTTCAATGCTTTGCCTTCTGCTGCCTCAAGCTCGGCATATGCTTGAGCCAGATCCATTTGCTGGCACAGATAAAATGCTTTGGCAAAGTGAGGTTCCGGGTCAGAAGGGAACGCCGTGGCAACTTTGTCGGAATACTCCAGGGCTTCCCGGTAAAACCCTTCTTTCCCAAGCAGCGACACCACATTGAGCGCCGGTTCGATATCTGTTTCTTTGAGCAGGCGATCAAAGTACTTGTGAGCTTCTTCCATGTCCTCAGCTTCAAAATAAATCTCCCCCAGGGCCTGAATGGTGTCGGCAGATGGATCCAGGTTCAATGCCTGCTTCAGATGGGTTTCAGCCTGGTTTTTGTCGCCATGATTTAAGAGTGCGCTTCCAATGGAAAGATGAATGTCAGCTTTATCTCCCTTGCCTGCCAGAAGCCGGGCGATGGTTTCATCCACCTTTTCCTGATCTTGCTGAACCAGATAGAGCAACAGCAACGATGTCAACGAGAGGGTAAAACTGGGGTTAATGACAAGTGCTTTTTCATAGAATTCAATTGCCGTTTGGGTATCGCCACTCTCTTCAGCATTGATTCCAGCTCGATTGAGACCAAGCGCGTAGACGGCCTGAGCCCCTGGATTGCTCGAATCCAGTTGATAGGCTTGTTCAAAACAGGCAAAGGATTTGTCAAAATTCTTCTTCTCAGGACCTAAAATAAATCCCTTTAAGATGAGAACTTCGACCGAGGCACCGTGAGCCCGTTCAATGACTTCGATGTGTTTGAGCGCCTGCTGGGTCTTGCCAAGCCCCATGTAGACTTCAGCTCCGATTTTGCGCAATTCGAGATTCGTTGGGTCGAGTTTGAGGCCGTTATCCAGTTCCTGAAGTACCTCGTGGTTGGGGCGATCTGTGGTCAGCATCAAATCAAGCAAATGTTCCGTTAACTGGACCAGATAGTTTTTGAATACTGCATCTGCTGATCTTGATTTGAGTTGCTGGCGTTGTCGCTGAAGATATTGCTTCCAGTATGAAATTGATTCGTCAATTTTCTCTGATTGCTCAAGCGCGATAGCCAGGTGTTTTAACGTCTGTTCGTTTCGGTTCCCATCATAAGACTTTTTCCACAATTCGATGGCTTCGGGTAGATTCTGCTTGAGCCAGGCGTCACCGGCTTTGAGTTGAAACGCGAGCGCCAGATTCTTTTTGACAGCTTCGTTGGCGGGTTCCAGTTGGAGGAGCAATTCCCAGGCTGGCACGGCGATATCAAGTTGATCGGTCTGGAGTGCCTGATCCGCCAGGGCAAAAAAGCAGGGTTTGAGACGGGTGACCCAGGGTAAAGTCAGCCCAGAGGCGGATGCAATGCGGTGGGCTTCACTCAAACTCATCAATGCCGGGTTGAGTTCTCCGGCCCGAAGCTGCATCCAGCCGGCATAAAATGATTGGCTCCCCAGTATCGCAGCTTCAGTTCCGCTCAGCGAATGCGTGACAACTGGAAGGCTGGCGAATTGAGCCAGCGCCTCAGGTTCGTTGCCTTGCAGCAGGGCTGTCCAGCCAGCAAACAGGGAGGTTTCAAGGGGTGAAAACGGGGTATCAGCGGCAGATTTCGATTTTTTGGCCTGGACTGGTTTGGCTGGCTGGGTGGCTGTGGGTTCGAGCCCTCCCGTCAGAGCGCTCCGCAAAAATTCAATCCGCTGGTGGGTGGGTGTGGTTTGATCTGGTGTCAGGCGTCTGAGGAAGTCACGAACTTCACGGGTTTGACCCGCCACCAGCCAGGCCGTCAACTGGGCTCGCTCCATCAACCGGTTTCCTGGCGCAAGCTGGTGCACCTTCTGAAAGTGGTCCAGGGCCAGTTTGGGGTTTCCCTGGACCAGTGCCGTGGCTCCAGCCGTGAAGAGATACCCGGCATCAGCCGGCGACCGCTTCAGGGCTTCGTCCAGAAAGGCGTTTTTTTGCACCGGATCAGTTGCCTGGAGCGCACTGGCAAAATTGGCTTTGGCCAGCAACGCGTGAATCTGTGGTTTAGCGGCAATCAATGCCGGATCAGCGCTGCCTGGTTTGGCTTCAGCCTGCCGAAGCTGGGTTTCCAACCGTCGCAACCCTTTTAGGGCTTCTTCTGATTGGTTGTCGGCCAGGTTGACCTGTATCTGTTCCAATACTTCCGAAAGATCAACTGTTGGCGCCGGTTTATTTTTCTGGTGGTGTTTCTTTCCCATAAATCACAAATTGAAGAATGAAGAATGAAGAATGAAGAATGAAGAATGAAGAATGAAGAATTGTCGAGTTTAGGATTTTTGAATTTGGGTTGACACCAGTTTTTGCCGCCGTAGTGGTGGTTGAATGGAGACAGTTCGTTTACGGCCTGTAAAATTGAATGAGCGATGATTTGGGATTTTGGGTTATTCAAAATTCCCAGGCACCAATAGCAAATTCAGTTCTCAATTCTTCATTCTCAATTCTTCATTCTTCATTCCTAAGGAGTTATTCATACTCGTACAGCATATCTTCAAGCTTTTCGAGTGCCTTGCGAGCCTGTGGTTCCTTGCCTTCAGCGTGGGCTTTTTCTAGCTTGTGGCGCACCGTGCGGATTTTTTCAGCCGCTTTCTTTTTCCCGTCCGTCTCAAGCTGGGTTTCCATTCGCGTGGCATCATTCAGGGCGTCTTTGATGGTGCGTTCCAGTTCGGGTTCAAAATGCGTGGTTTGTTCGGGCTCCGAGACTGCCCGCTGGGTGGCAAGTGTGTTGAGGACCAGTGATTCCTTGCGTTTCCCGTGCCGGTCAAAGGCTGAGACTTCGAGGATTCCATCCAGGTTATAGCTAAACTGGACGATGATTTCGCGGGGACGTTCGGGATCTTCCGAAGGCGGAATGTCGGTAAATTGAAAGCTTCCAAGTGCCGTGTTTTCAGCGCAAATCATTTTTTCACCCTGAAAAACCTTCACTTCAACCGTGTCCTGGGTGGGAGTAATCGTGAAAAACCGCTCAGATTTGGTCGTGGGAATCGTGGTATTGCGGTGAATCAACGGTGCAAACCGACCCGGCACCATGTTGGTCATAAAGAGTTCGGCCACTTCGATGCCCAGACTGTGTGGTGCCACGTCAATCAACATGGCGGCAATGGGGTCACCTTTGATGATTCCGGCCTGAACGGCGGCCCCAAGGGCAACGGCTTCGTCTGGATTGACTTCCATCGAGGGTTCCAGGCCCAGGTGCTCTTCCAGCAGTTCACGCACCAATGGAATCCGTGATGAACCACCCACCAGCAAGACCCGCTTGAGTTGTTCGGCTTTGAGTTCGGCATCGGTCAGTGCCTTGTCAATCAGGTCGCAGGTCGAATCAAGCTGGTCAGCAATCAGGTCTTCAAATTCATCGCGATTGACTTCGAGGTTGAGGTGGGCAATGTTGCCATCATAGCGGGCCAGAAATTCTTCAGTTGCCTGGGCATAGGGGGCATTGGAGAGGGCAACTTTGGCCCGTTCAGCCGCCCGACTCAGCCGTGCCATGGCTTTCCGATCCGCTTTAAAGTCATAGCGGTGGTCATTGGCAAGGTGCAGCAGCAGATGTTCGAGCAATTTTTCGTCGAAATCATCGCCACCGAGGTTGACATTGCCATTGCTGGCACGAACTTCGAGAATTTCGCCCTGTTGTTCGATCACCGACACGTCAAACGTGCCGCCGCCCAAATCATAGACCAGCAGGTATTGATCTTCCTGGCGGTCAATGCCGTAGGCGAGCGCGGCAGCGGTCGGTTCGTTGATGATGCGCAGGACTTTCAAGCCAGCCAGTTCCCCGGCGCGTTTGGTGGCCTGACGTTGAAGGTCGTTAAAGTAGGCTGGAACCGTGATGACGGCTTCTTCAACTGATTCACCAAGGAGTTCCTCAGCCATTTTCTTGAGGTAGGTCAGAATAAAGGCTGAGATTTCTTCCGGCAGATAGGCTTTGTCGCCAAGTTGAACTTTTTCGGTCGAACCCATTTTGCGCTTGATTGAGCGAATGGTCCGTTCTGGTGCCAGAATGTACTGGTTGAGGGCTGCCTGCCCAACGATGATTTCACCGTCGTCAGAAAGACCGACTACGGACGGGATCAGGCGTTCACCATTGCGCTCTAAAATGCGCGGAATGCCGTTTTCCAGAATAGCCACCAGTGAATTGGTGGTGCCAAGGTCAATACCAACTACTTTACTCATAACGAGTTACGGTCACCTCTGCAAAGCGGAGAATTTTCCCATCCAGGGTGTATCCTCGCACTTCTTCGTCAACGATGGTTCCTGCCGGAACATCGGTTCGGATTTCAACCGACACCGCTTTGTGTCGGTCCGGGATAAAGCGATTTCCAATTGAATCAATTGGTACAACACCGACGGCGGCTAAAACCGCCAGAAAACGGCGGATGATCAGGTGCTGGCCTTCACACCATTGATGGAATGAATTGATAGTGTCGGTGACATCCCAGCGGAATTTGCGGGCCAGTGAAAACCAGGCAAGCACCTCGGGCGGAAGGGAATGGGAAAGTGTCTCAAAATTCACGGCCACTTCTTCAGCTAAAGTCTGGTTTTCATCGAGAGCGGTTTCAAGGTGTTCAACGATTTCTTCAGCCGAAGCCAGGCTGAGTTCAAGGCCGTCAACCACACCGAGCAGCTCTTTGCACAACGAAGCTTTGGTTTCAAAAACGGCTTGTGCCATCGCACCGGAATCATTTGAACTGGTCGCTTTGGTCGCGTCGCGGTTGATGCGGCGCAATTCTTTGAGGGCGTCTTCAAAAAGTTCCTGGTTGCGGTCAACCGCCCGGTTGACTTTAAACACTTCACGGCCAACCCGGCGCAGTTCCTGGGCCAGATTGGCAATCAGGTCTTCGAGGGTTTCCTCTTCCTCTTCGTCCTCAAGTTCGTCGTCGGAATGGTCAAGATCTTCGTCAAGATCCGAAGCAGACATAAGCAGACTCTTTCAGGTGGATGTAGCTTGAAATTCGGGAAGTCAATTGAAACGCGCCACCTTATCATTTTCTTTTGGGGTTGTATAGGCGGAGGTGGGGAGGTGCATAGCGGAGAGGTAGTGGTACCGTATCGCGCTTTTGGTCATTGACCAATGCGTTTGAGTTGCGAATTGCTGTTCAACACTGCCTGATCGCATACCACGAATCCAACCAGCCGGCTATTGGCATTCAATGTGAGCGTCCCGGACGGTGCGGTGAGGTCTCCATAAAACTCTGTCTTGCTGTTGAGTCGTGCTCCTCCGTTTTCAATATTGACCGATAAGTTCGAGGGGTTCTGAGGATCACCCATTTTTGCCTTACTGTTTAAGAGAATTCCGTTTTTTATATTGAGTGTTACTTTGCCTCGGATGTGGACGACGGTGCTGCTATTTAATTCGAATGATTGCACGTTATAGGTTGTGTCCTGGTTTTCCCTTCCAAGGATGAAGCCTGATTTCCCGTGGGCAACCAGGTTTCCATACGTGCCTTCTGGTACTTCCAGCATCAGGTTGTACCATCGGGTCAGAGTTAAATTTCTGATGGTCTGGAAATTCCCTGGTTGCTGTCCTTTGATTAAAAAAACATCGCGGGTGCCTTGTCCTGGCGAAACCGAAGGAACAGAAGGGAAGGCGATTGGATCGGTGTGAGTGATGATATTTCCGATCTTAGAATTACCATTGAGCTTGATGGTGTAATTGGATGGCTCCGGGTTTCCCTTGCCAGGTAAGACGGCTTTATAAGAGGCATTTGAAGTGGTTTTAACTGCTGGGTTACCAGGTACATACAGGTCACCATTGATTATTGCCGTTCCATTAATTTGAAATGACCCACCGGTCAGGACTCTGATGTTCCCGTCAATCCGGCCTCGGTTCAGTTTTGGAGGCTGTCGTGTAACAAGAGTTTCCGCTGGCAATTGAGCATCGGTCACCGACCCTGTCGGTACACCTGGTTTTTCTGCTTTTGCAGGCTGGGTATAAACCAGGAGTGGCAATAAAGATACAATAAGCGCTGGTACAAATAATTGATTCATTTTTCCCATTTTGAAAACTCCTTGTCATTGATTGCCACTTGATTCAAGAACTCCGTCGCTGTGCCTGGACAAAGAAACATAATCAAACTTCAAAAACAAGGCTGGAATGACGACCATATTGAGAAAGGTGGAGGTCACGATGCCACCCCCAATCACGACGGTTATCAATTGCTGAATTTCCTTGCCTGGCTCGCCTTTGCCGATGATCAGTGAATTGGGGGGCAATCAGGTGCAACTGGATGAAATGTGAAGCTTTATCGAATGCAAACACAGTCTGGAGGTTGAGGCAAATGGAACCCCCGTGCCCCGGGAATCGCTGCTGGGTTAACCAATCATGCCTGGACCTTTCGAGAGCTCTGAACCACCAAATTTGAGCCTCTTCAGAATCAAAGTATTAGCCGATGAGCACCTATTTTTCTTCCGGAGGCTTAAGCTGACGAAAGTTATAGAACAATGCCAGGTCATAGATGATTTTGAGTCCACCCGCCAAAAAGAACGGCGACCCAAAGAGCGCGTTTGCGAAAAAGAGCCCGGTGACAAATGGGGACATCGAACTTGAGGCAGTGCGGACAATCGCCGTGATTCCAGCGGCGGCTGAACGTTCATCCGGGTCAACCACAGCCATAACGTAGGATTGGCGGGTCGGAACATCCATCTGTGAGATGCTGAACCGAAGCAGCAAAACAATAATTGCCAGCGGCAAACCCGGCATAAGCGGGATCAGCATCAAGAGGATGTTTGACGGAATGTGGGTAAACACCATGGTGTTGATTAACCCAAACCGCTCTGCCATGCGTGCGGCAAGGAGTGCTGAGAACCCGGCCAGAATATTGCCTGCAAAGAAAATTCCTCCCAGGACTGCCGGGTTCACGCCAAACCGTACCACAAACCAGTAAGCCAGCAAGCTTTGCACCAGCAGGCCACCCGCAAAGGAATCCACCATAAACAGGCTGGAAAGCTTCAACACGACCTTTTGAGACCGGTGGAGACCAAACCGGGAGGTCTTCGGGTGCGTGATTTTTTGGTTGACTTCGGCTGCTTCAGAGAGCTTCAAAAAGCACAACCCCAGTACCGCCCCCAACAGCCCATACCCGATGAGGACAAATCGGTAGCTTTGGAATGCAGTGGTTCCGGCGCCCTGCAACATTTGCGTGAGGAGGCCGCTGGCCAGTGACCCAGCCGCCGTTGCAAACGAGCCAACGAGGTTGTACCAGGCAAAAACACGGGTCCGATGCTCATTCGGGGTGGTTTGTGACAGGATGGCCTGTTCAATCGAGAGAAATGACCCAACTTCGCCACCGCTGGGACTGATCGTTCCAATGATTCCAGCCACAACCAGAATGAAAAAGTTGTTGGTCAACGCAAAAACAACACCAGCTATGACCATTAGCCCGGCGCCCAGGAGCAACATCTTTCGTCGTCCAATGCGGTCGGCAACGAGTGTAATCCACAATGTAACCGCCGTGTCTCCCACCAGGGTCAACGTCAATAACAGACCAACCTGCCAATCTGTCAAACCCGCCTGAACCAGATACAGTGTCAGTACCACCGAGAGAAAACCATAGGCAAACAATCGGACGGTACGGGTGAGAAACAACAATTTTCCATCTCGGGTCAGGAAGCGGCTCATGTGGAAATCCCGTGCCAGATCGAACAACTTATCAATTGGTCCGGCTGTCAGAAGACCGATGTCAAGAACCCGATGCCCCCAGCCACGAGCACCACCCACAGCACGTCAATTTTGAACCGATACAGCGCCGCAAACGCCACCAGACTCCACAGAAGGGCCCACCAGTTGGCCGAGGCTGAAAATCCGTCTGGCCAGATGACGGCGCTACCGAAAACCAGTGCCAGATTGAGGACGACACCGACAACGGCTGCCGTGATACCACTTAACGCCGCCGTCAGGTGCTGATGTCCGCGAAGTGACTCGATATAAGGCGCTCCGAGAAAAATAAAGAAAAAGCAGGGCAAAAAGGTGGTGTAGGTCGTGACCAGTGCTCCGATAACAGCACTGAGAAGCAGAGTGAGTGTGCCTGGATGATTCCAGCCAGCCATAAATCCAACAAACTGAAGCACCATAATCAACGGCCCCGGTGTGGTTTCCGCCAGGGCCAGCCCGTCAACCGCCTGCGACTGACTCAGCCAGCCGTATGACCCAACTGCCGCCTGGGTCACATACGCCAGCACCGAATAGGCCCCACCAAAGGTCACCAGCGCGGCCTGGCTGAAAAACAGATACTCCTGGACGTGCAGATGGTGTCGTCCCTGCCAGCTTATCAGGGCCAGGAGTGGCAATCCCCATAACACCAGACAGACGGTCACGATGGTGAAGGCTCGTTTTCGGGAAGGCAGGGTGTGGGCTGGTGATGGCGCCTGATCGTCAATCACGGTTGGGAGTTCGGACTGACTGGTTGCCGATGTTTTTGGTGCGGTCTTTCCTTTGGTGACGGAGGCCGTAAATACATTCGGGGCAATTCGACTGCCAACCAGGCCAGTGATTCCGGCTGCTAAAACAATGAGCGGGAAGGGAATATGGAGCAGGAAAATTGCCGCAAATGAAAGCGCCGCAATTGTGTAATGGACCTTGTGTTTGAGCGCTCGCCCGCCGATTTTGATTACGGCTTCAACCACAATTGCCACCACTACGGGTTTAAATCCGTTGAGCACTCCGGTGACAGTTGGAAGCGAGCCATAGGCGGCATACACATAGGAAAGCCCCATCAAAATAAAGATTGATGGCAGGACAAAGAACCCGCCGGCGACAATGCCGCCCCACGTGCGGTGCATCAACCAGCCAATGTAGGTCGCCAACTGCTGCGCTTCCGGACCGGGCAACAACATACAGTAGTTGAGCGCGTGCAAAAATCGCTCTTCACTGAGCCAGCGCCGTCGCTCGACCAGTTCGCGGTGCATAATGGCAATCTGGCCGGCTGGTCCGCCAAAGGAAATAAACCCGAGTTTGACCCAAAACCGAAAGGCTTCGCCAAAGGTGACCGATGGCTGGACAGACATTGGTTTTTCCGACGGTGTGCCAGTTAACATAGGGTTGTCATGACAATTAATGATGGGAGACTTGTTCTCAGCCCATCTGTTCACCGAGACAGGCTGAGAAGTTTTTCATTTTCAAGAGGGGTCAAAACGAAACACTATAGCTCACCCCAGGATTGCGGCTTTGGGCGAGCAGGAATGTCACGACGTGCCGCCGACCAAACGCATAAGTCAGGCTTGGGTGAAACTTCACACCATCAAAAATCAGGAGTGATGAAAAATCTTTGGTGAAGATAATGTTCATTCCGGCCAGCGGCAGAAAGCGATGTTCAAACTGGCTATAGGCAACACCTACGTAAGGCGCAATCGGAAGCTTGACAACTTCTGAAATGTCTTTGCTGATGGTGGTGTAAAACGAGCGCCCGCTGGGAGTTCCAATTCGGTCGGAACTGGTGCCGAAAATCAACGCCGGTCGCTTTTTGGTTTCGGTCAGCGCCACGAAGTTTGCCAGCAGGCCAACATCATCAGCCCGTGGGTTGTATTCAATTCCAACCGAAAGTCGTGAAAACAGTCGGTAGGTTAAGGTTGTTCGAAGGCTGGCGCGTGGAATTTGATTACTCAAAGCTCGAATTCCAAACGTCCAGCGCCCCTGGTGCGGATCAGCAATCCCCCGGATTGCTCGGCCTTCGCCCGGTCAAAGCGGTCAGGAGGGAACGCTGGAACTTTTCGCATTCTCCTCGTGGTCCTCGTGTTCGGTTGAGTCAACCGGTTCCGTGGGGAGTTCTGATTTCTGGCTGGCTGACTGGGCAGCCAGCAGCGCGTCAATCTGCCGGGTGAGTTCGGCCTCGGTGACCACGCTCTGAAACACCGCTGCAATTTTGCCTTCACGGTCCATCACGATTGTGGCTGGAATGCCGGGACCGACCCCAAATTGAGCCATTGCCTCAGTCGTTGTCCCCAGCCAGATTGGAAAATTGAGCCCTGCTTCGCGAACAAACTTGATGACGGCATCCCGTTTAGAAAGCTCATCTGCCGAAGCCGCAACCACCTGGACTCCGAACGCGGCATAGGTATTTTGAGCTTTCACAAAAATGGGCATTTCCTGTTTGCACGGCGCGCACCAGGTTGCCCAAAAATTGAGGACCACGATTTTGCCACGATAGCCGCGCAGATGCTGAGAACTCCCGGTCAGGTCCTTGAGTTGCAGGTCAGGCGACTGGGTACCAACCACATTGGCGGTCACTGGCTTTGATTCAGATGCTGGTTGTGGTTGCAAGACCTTGAGGCTGTTGACTTTCAGGTACTGTTTCCCATCTTTTTCCCGAACCGTGCCGCTGATTTCCACCTGTTTTGCCGTGTAATCAAGCCACCCGCGTTTGGTTTTCTTGAATTTCCCAAACTCAAGCTGATACAGCGTGAACTCATCATTGGTTTTGACCGCGAGAATGCTTCCAATGCCGTCATTGTGGCAGGTTACGGCACATTTCATGTCGTGGGCGCTGCCATAGGGTGTTGTTTTGCGGTCAGCTTCCGTCCAGCATTCGGCACAGGCAATCTGGCCCTGGATAACTATTGCTTTTTCCTGAGCGGTAACCACCGGCACGGAAAAAAATAAACTACAGATCAAAAGAGCGATTACTCTCATATCACCTCAATCCAAAGTATGAAGGATGAATTATGAAGGATGAAAAAAGCTTCTTCCTTTTCGAGGACACTTCGGAATCAGGCGTGTTTGGGAGGTGGAATGAGTGGGGGAAATTTTGGATCAGGCCGCACCAGACAGTGCCAGTTGGGGAGAGGTCGAGCAATTTCAGCCTGGATCGAAAGACACATCAGTTTGGACGGGAGTTTGGCAATACAACAAAAACAATCTTCGTTCTGGCATTGCTCAGGCGTATCTGGATGATGCTTAGAATCACAATGTACGGTCGGGTTTGTTTGGGTGACGAAGTGGTTTTCTTCGTGGTGTGAAAGCTCGTCAGTACAGGATTCGTTGCAGTGGCAGGTTGGATTGACGACATAACTCAAAACGACCAGACAGACAAAACAAACCCGCAGAAGCGTTTGTATCGGTTGTATTTGTCGGTGGATGAGTTTCACTGCTGCCTCGCCAAGAAAATAGGTTTCCCAACCTAACACAAACTCCCGTGTGGCTCAATTCAAAGGGAAGCAGCGACACGCTTGAGCTTGACTGATGTGTCTGAGGTGAAAGAAAGCGCAGGCGTTACCACAAGTTTTGGTTGACAACTCATTGGTGAGAGGGACAGAACGTGCTCGGCGGGAACACCATCTCCGTCGTTGCGGAAAGGTCGTTTTCGCCCGGATGGGCGGTGGAAAGTAGCCGGTGGGCAGCCTGCTTTGAGGCGCACCCACCGGAATGCGGGTCG
>CAZXCE010000154.1:0-15066 GCA_964639175.1 uncultured Clostridia bacterium | reverse complement strand
GCGTCCGTATGGCCAAACTCCAGACCAAACCGCAATTCCTGTTTTTGATCAAGCCGCCCAATATCAATGGCCAGACCGGTCCGGTCCAACTGGTATTCCGCGATGTTCCGATCACCAGAAAACACGTTTTGGCGGCGACGCTGGTAGCTAAATCGGGGTGCCACAAAAAAGCCGCTGTAGCCAAACGGTTGGATTTCATTCAAAGGGTAGAAAAACTCTGAAGCCAAATAGGTCTGAAATCCGAGTCGCACATCGTTGCGCCATTCTGTGCCGTGTTTGATCAAATCAAAAAACGTCAACCGGGTTCCAACCGTGAAATTGATGTTGTTGACGTCAGAACCATCAATTTCCAGCCCAAAATTCATCGTTGGCGGCGCATAGGTTTTTTCAAGCACCGAAATGATCAGCGTGTTGTCTTTTGGTTTGGGCGAGAATTCATAGCCCAGGCTGTCATACCGACCAACCCCGGTGTATTTGGTGAGATTGGCTTCGAGGTGGTCAAAATCAATTGGACGGCCAATCATGTCTTCAAAGTCAGGTTTGATCAGTTCGGCATCGGCGACTTCTGTTCCCTGAACGTCAATTCCGGTTGGAATTGGAATGTCCGAGCGCTGGCGCTCGCTGCGCGCGATGAGGTATTCATCCCAGGTGGGTGCATCAATCGAGAGCATGGACAGTATGCTTTCACTTTCAGTCGCTGCCTTGTACCCCAGATTGGCAATGTCATCTACCGGTTTGAAATCAAGCAACGAGTATTTTTCCAGTTGTGGCGAAATGATGATGTTGGCTTTGGATAGATTTCGACGGTCACTGTCAAGCGTCATGATCGTCAGCGACTGTTGCAAAATCCCCAGAAATGAAGAAATAGCCTTCAGGTCACCAAGCGGTGTTCCGACATCAACCGCAATCACGATGTCAGGTTTTAATTCATCGCGCATGGCATCGGTTGGGATGTTGTTGAGCAGGGCGCCATCCACCAGGACTTTTCCTTCGCGTTCCACTGGCGGGAACAGTCCCGGAATGGACATGGTGGCCCGCAGGGCCTGAGCCAGCGATTTGTCACGCATGACTTCGGTTTTTCCGCTTAAAAAATCAGTGGCCACGCACCGGAATGGAATTGGTAACTCATCGAAATTGTTGATTTTGGCATAGGGCAGCGTCAGGCGATCAATCATCAATCCGATATAGTGCGCCGGGCTGATTCCAAGCGGCAGCGTCGGCCCTTTTTTCAAGCCCAATTCAAAGTTGGTTTGATAGGAATTCCGGTCTTCTTTGCGCCGAAACTGCAACTGGTCATAGGTTGGCCCCGTACCAATCGCCTTATTCCAATCAATGCTCTTCATAAAAGCCCGAATTTCTTTCGGCTTCATGCCCATCGTGTACATTCCGCCCACCAGCGCGCCCATACTGGTACCGGCAATGCAGTCAACTGGAATGCGATTTTCTTCAAACCATTCGAGTACGCCGATGTGGGCAAACCCTCTGGCGCCGCCGCCGCTCAGAACCAGTCCAATTTTTTTGCGCTGGCGTTTGGCGGTTGTGAGTGTTTCCCGAAGCTCCTCCAACTCAGCCGAACTTGTGATCGCCTGGGCTTCGAGGGGGGGCGTTGCCACATCCGATGTCGGTTTTTCAACCGGGTTAAGGGCCAAAACCGGTATTCCGGCACACCAAATCAACATCCACAAAGACAGCAGCCTTTTCAGCATAAATTGCACCAGGGAAGGTCAAAAAGATTGGGGTATCACCAGGTTGTTATCCGTCGGCGTCGGTTAGAATGACTTCGCTGAACTCTAACCTGGGACCTCAGGTCACATCTGGTAATAGATTCATATATCAAAGGGGGAACCCGATTCAGGTTTTCGGTTCAAGGTTCGATTTCTGAATATACTCAACCATGGATAAAAGAGCGGACTGGGAATGTTGTCAACAATAGTCAATCACTGCTGACACGGCAATGCACGAACCCAATTTTTTTCGTGAAATTGCAAATATCCCAAATCTGCTGACAATGCTATGATTTGTGGCTTTGGAGCCTGCCGGCTCAGTTTTTCTTTAAAATCAATTGATCCTGGGGATGCAAAATTTCAAATGGTGATGTTTCACACACTTGGTCGGAGTGGAATCGAGGTGAGTGCCCTTGGCCTTGGATGTTGGGCTATCGGGGGCCCCTTTGAAGATCAGGGCGGCTGGATGGGATATGGAACGGTGGATGATGCCGAATCACGCCGCGCACTACACCGGGCGATTGACCTGGGCGTGACCTTTTTTGATACCTCTGATGTGTATGGCTGTGGCCACAGCGAGCGGTTGCTGGGGCAGGTCCTCCGGGAACACCGTCACCAGATGGTGATTACCGCCAAATTTGGCTACACGTTTGATGAGACTCGACGCTGTGTCACGGGCAAAGATGGCAGCCCGACTTATATCCAGCAAGCCTGTGAAGCCAGTTTGCGTCGGCTGGGCCGCGATTACATTGATGTCTACCAGTTTCATCTGCACGATTATGATCTGGTGCGGGCGGCTGAAGTCCGCGATACCCTTGAATATCTCGTCGCCCAGGGAAAAATCAGATTTTATGCCTGGGCGACCGAAGACCCGGATCGGATTCGACTGTTTGCAGCAGGTGACCACTGTACTGCGTCTCCGCAATTGCTCAACCTGGTTGACGCCAATCAACAAACCCTGGACCTGTGCGACGAATTCGACCTGGCCTGCATTGCCCGCCGTCCGCTTGGCATGGGATTGCTGACTGGGAAATATGATGCCGGATCAACCTTTGCTGAAAATGATATGCGGCGACGGTTTGGGTGGAATCTCAAAGATGGGAAACAGGCTCAGATCCTCAATAAAATCAATCACCTGCAAGATATTCTCACCCGAGGAGACCGAACTCTGGTCCAGGGAGCGCTGGCCTGGATTTGGGCGCGTCACCCACGGGCTATTCCGATTCCAGGCTTTAAAACCGTTGCTCAGGTGGAAGAAAATCTGAAAGCGCTGGATTTTGGACCGCTCTCAAATGAGGACTTTGATCACATTGAAAGGATTAAGTCAGTAGTCAGTAGTCAGTAGTCAGTAGTCAGTAGTCAGTGGTTGGTAGTCAAGTGTTAAAAATTCAAATTCTTTGTCAAGTGTATTCTTTTCTCAATAAACTACTTATGAGAGTTTCCTTAAAGGAGAACTCACCTGTTCAAGATTTTAAGTTGGTCTACTGACTACTGACAAAAATCAGTTCTTGCGGGCTTTGCGGAGTTCAGCCTCAAGCTGGCGAGCCAGCGAAGGTTTCGCCTGTTTGATCGGTAATACCAGTTTTTGAGCTTCGTCCAATCGGCCAAGCTTCACCAGGGTTAACCCGAGATTCAATTGAGCTTCAGGAAACTGAGGGCGGAGCTGAAGTGCTTTGTGAAACTCAGTCAGCGCAGTGTCATATTCACCAAGTCGGAAATAGCTGATGCCAAGGGTATTATGAGATTCACTTAACAATTGGGGACGCAAGTCAGCCAGCGCAGCGCGGGCTTCTTCGGCGTGTTTACCTGACGGATACAGTTTGAGGTACCCAAGAAAATCTTCGGGCTTCTGACTGTTGGAAATAAATTGCCATAACAGGTCATCCTCTAATGGGGGCAGGGTCAGGTTGGACGGAATAGTGGTTACCGGTGCATTTCCACTCGTCGAATCTGCTGTTCGGGTTTGATCGCCTTCAGGGGCGACCCTGCCTGGCTTTTTATTTTTGATTTTCAAGCGGGTAACGGTGCTGGTCAGTTCAGCTACGTGTTTTTCAGCCTGTTCGCGTTGGGTTCGCTCGCGGTCACGGTCGGCTTTTAGTGTTTCAATCTGCTGTACAAGTTCTGGATTGGGATTGATGGTCACTGGAGGCAGGACGGGTGGCGGGGTTGTTTCTGCCGTGGTGGATGGTCCCTCAGATGACCGATGGGAGCGAAAGGCTATGATCGAGAGCGTCGTGGCCAGGACGAACATAGCCGTCAGTCCAGCCAGAATGAAGCCTCCGGGTGAAAAAGCAGGTCGAAAAAAAGCCTTAACCGTTTCCCACCAGCTTACCCTTTCTCCTGAGTCTGGAATCTGAACCGCCTGAACCGGGACCTGGCCTGGGTGATTGGCAAACTCAAGGATGGCTTTGAGATTTTTATATTTTTCCTGGCGCTCGGGGGGCAAAAGAAAAACCGACTCAAACTGGTGCTTCCGCTCTGAAGGGAGCTGATGGAGTAAATACGCCACAATTAATTCATCTTCAACGATTTCCACCTGTTCAAACAACTCATCATCTTTGAGATAGTGCTGCTCAAGCTCAACTTGTTCTTCCTCGGGGAGTTCACCGAGGAGATAAGCTGTGAGTTTTTCATCGTGAGATGCCATAAGAAATTCTTCAGCGTCTATCGAGGGTGCCCTGCACCAGGAACCCGGTTTGATGGCTTAATAACACCAGGAAAAGAGATGTTGCGTTTCGTTCTCCGGTGGATAGGTGGACATTCAAAAGTCAAGAAAAGGCGCGTCACTGACTGCCTGGGAGTTCCGATCAGAACCTGGTAAACATCGCAATTCTTGCGTTCTAATAGAGAAGTATTAAATATTTGAAATCAATGAATTTACATCACTCTCAATTCTTCATTCTTCATTCTCAATTTGTCTGATCTACCTTCAAGTGAAATAACTCAAAAAACGTTTCATGCTTTTTTCTGAAGGATTTGGGTTCGGGTCAGACACTTCCGAATACTCTCTTCCAGTTTGGCTTTCAGGCGATGAACACGAATTCGAATTGCATTCATCGGCATCCCCAGTTTGTCAGCCAGTTGTTCACGATGGTTGATTTTTGATTCGATATCCTGGCGATAGTACTCAAGAAACATGACCCGATTCTCGGTGGTTAACCGTGACAGGGCATGTTCGAGGCAGGTGAGCCGGTGTTCACGCTCCTGACGTTCAGTTTCTTCGAGTTCAATGATGGCCGGGTGAATCGCTGGTTCAGGTGGCTGCCGGTTGGTTGATTCGTCGCGTTCGATTGATTCGCCAACCCGGAGCTGGAGTTTGCGATATTCTCGCAAGACATTGCGAGCAATCCCATAACAATAAATAAATGGATCGGTTGCCTGGACCTGAACCCCTTCACTCAGTTTACGTGCCGTGCGGGTAAAAACTTCATCAACCAGGTCTTCGGCAGAGGCTGCCCCCTGGCTGATAAAAACCTTCAACAGCCGGCTTCGTAGCTTTTCATAGGCTACCCCAGCCGCTTCGCGATCTGAATTGAGCCAGTGCAGCAAACTGTCAAACTCATTCAGTTCATTTTGAAGGGAAGATGGAACGCTTTTGTTTACCACAAGCAGGTTGAATGTTCTCTTGAGTCCGTCATCCAATGTGATCGAACGGAGCTTGATCAAAGTTGTGCCATCCAAAATGAATCGCACGTGAGTCTCGCTACAGACCGGCAAAAGAGGTTGAACGGTAGGTGATAGAAGCGAGAACTCAATCAACAGAACTCAGTCAAATGGCAATGCGTGTCGAAGAGGGGAATGACTGAAGACACGGGCCCGGGTTGGGGTTAATTTCAACCCTTACTCTTTGGCTGGAGTATCGTCATCATCGTTTGAAATGCCCAGTCGTTTCAGTTTTTCAACAAACGTTGTTCGTTTCATATTCAGGAGCCTGGCGGCCTGCATTTTGTTCCCACCAGTTTTTTCCAATGATTTGCACAGCAGGTCGCGCTCCAGTTCTGTCACAATCTGATCGAAGTTGAGGCCCTGGTCCGGAATCGTATCAATTGGCTGAAACAAAGGGGTTTTGGCCATTCCTTCATTGGCAGTGACGGCACGCAGAATATCTTCGGGCAAGTCTTTTGGCAGAATATTGGTGGTGGCGCCGCTCAGGGCGGCAGCGCGTTCCATTGAATTCTGGAGCTGCCTCACGTTTCCAGCCCACTTGTAGGCCTTCAAAACATCCATCGTGGTTTGATCAATTGATTTTTGGGGCAGGCCAACGTTGAGGCAAAACCGTTTGAGAAAATACTCGGCCATGACCGGGATATCTTCGGGGCGTTCCCGGAGTGGGGGCAGGTGAATGTTGATGACGTTGAGCCGGTAATATAAGTCAGGGCGGAATTTGCCTTCTTCGATTCGTTTTTCAAGATCGGCACTGGTGGCAGCCACGATGCGGACGTCCACTTTGACCGTCCGCGATGAGCCCAGCTTTTCAAATTCGCGTTCTTGCAGGACTCGCAAGAGCTTGGATTGGAGCGGCAGGCTCATGTCTCCGATTTCATCGAGAAAGAGAGTGCCGCCTTCAGCCTGTTCAAACCGTCCATCACGAGCCGTAACCGCGCCGGTGAAGGCACCTTTGACGTGTCCAAACAATTCATCTTCCAGCAAATGTTCCGGAATTGCTGCACAATTGAGGGCAACAAAGGGTTTATCGGCGCGTGGGCTTTGCAGGTGGACCATCCGCACCAGCAATTCTTTGCCTGACCCGGTTTCGCCAGTCACCAGCACCGTGGTGTTATAGGGGGCAATGGCGGCGACGTGGGCCAGGACTTTCTGCATGGCTGGGGAGGTGGCAATCAGTTCACTTCCTTTTGATTGATCACCGGCGCCACTGGCCGGAGTGGCTTCAAGTCGAGCGGCAGCAACATTGATCAAATTGAGAAGGTGATTGAGGTCAAAAGGTTTCGAGAGGAAATCTTCAGCACCGCATTTCATTGCTTCAACCGCCATTTCGACGGTGCTTTCACCTGTGGTCACAAAGATTGAGATCCCAGGGCTCAGCCGCAAGAGGTGAGGAATCAATTGAATTCCTGACATTCCCGGCAGATTCACATCCAACACCGCGATATCAAATTTTTTCTGAGACGCTAACACAATAGCGGCTTCAGAAGAGGCAACGCCCTCGACCTCAAAGGATTTACTGAGGATGTTGACTCCGATTTCGCGGGTCAGTTTATCGTCTTCGACGTACAAAATCCGTGCTGGCATAAACTTTATCAGTGCAGAAGAATTGAAGGGTGCGAGATATTACCTTACTTCAGTGATGACTTTGAAGCCTAAACCTTGAAGAAAATGATGAAAGATCAGAAATAGATAACCATTTTTCCCTGTAAGATAGCAGTAAAGTGTTAAAATCAAGGTGCCAATGGTCATTCTAACCCAGTGCAAACCAGGTAATTTCATTGAGAAGCTCACTTTTGGCAATCTGTTTTTGAAAGCCTGGTTCAAACTGATTGAATCATATCCTGTTGGTTTTTGGTTGAGATTGTTGGGTAGTTCAACGGACTGAGAGCTGCCGGCTGTTCCTCAAGGCGCAAAAAGCGGACTGACGATTTTTCGCCACTGTCGAAAGTGACGTTGGTTCCTCGGGTAAATGGTGTTGAGTTAGAACTCGATTTGGCCACGCCAGTCAAAAAAACAACCCCAACTCACTCTGATTTTAATGCTTCTATTGTCTTGAAAAAAAAGACTTAGTAGTTGTTTTAGCCCACAAAAGGCATCGGAGGACGGGTTGAAGTGGGGAAGTTCAGCCCCGTGTGGCACCGGTTTTGTATTCAAAGTCGGCAGGCACGGCTCAAGACAGGTGGTGCCCAACTTTATGGTTTATGAGCGAGAGGAGTATTTATGAACTCAACGAAATTGACGATAACCGTCCTGATAGGAGTACTGGTTTTTTTGGGCGCCGGGTGGTATTCGGGAAATACAATCTGGGCGCAATCTGCCGCCACCACGCCGGATAAATCAGAAGCCAGTCCATCAGATTATTTGATTGGGCCGGGTGACACGGTTGATGTCCGAATTTTTAAACAACCCGAAATGTCAGGGCGATTTCGAGTGAGTGAACAGGGAAACCTCAATCTTCCATTCGTTGGGGTTGTTCAGGCAGCCGGTCACACCGAAACTGAACTGACCGGGGTTATCCGCGAGAAATTAACCCGATATTTAAAACAACCTGAGTTAAGCGTCACCGTGAGTGAATTTTTATCCCAATCGGTCACCGTTGTTGGCGCGGTCAAAACGACCGGGAAGTACCCGCTGAGACGGCCAGAGCGAATACTGGATGTCCTGGGAATGGCCGGCGGGTTGACTGAAACGGCTGGAAAATCAATTCAACTGTTGCGTCGTTCGCCGATGGCTTCATCTGAAGGCGCTCTTTCGTCTGAGGCTGTCGAACTTGTGACAATCCAGCTTGCCGATTTACTGACAGGTCGTCCTGAGTACAACCAGCCGCTGGTGAATGGAGATTTGATCAGTGTGCCCGAAGCCGACACGATTTATGTCACCGGGAATGTGGTCAAGCCAGGATCGTTTACACCTCGCGAAACCGTCACCCTTTCGCAGGCGATTGCCCTGGCCGGGGGCTTAACACCAACCGCGCAGGCATCAAATATCAGCGTGTTTCGCGGGATTCCTGGGGCAACCGCCCGCCAGGAACTGGTGTTTAAACTCCGGGACATTGAAACCCGAAAAGTGGCCGACCCGGTTTTGCTGGCCAACGATGTGGTTTATATCCGGGGGTCTGAATCACGCAGCATCGGCTATGCCTTTCTGCGAGCAATCACCACTGGTTTTGGAACAGCGGCTGGCTATGCAATTTTCCGGTAGGTTCACATCTGGTGACCTGCCGGGTGCCGGCCCAGCCAGTTCAGGGTCTTCCAATAATTTTCTTGAGCTGCAAGTCCTCCTCTGGTCAATTCGTGGGTTGTCCTCTTATCGTGAATTTTGATTCAAAGGGGCCGCCATGTCAGGTTCTGGTTTCGGAAATGAACCGTTTCCGAACCCAGAGCCTTTTTTTCTTTCGGAAGCGTGGGTGTGAGACGCGATCAATCACGTTCAAGGGCGGAAAATCAGAAGGCGGATGCTCTGACCAGTTTCCTTCCTTAACATCCTATTATTCAATGGGTTAGATGGGTGTCAACGCGTTGACAAATCGCGATTGAGCCATGTTGCCTCCTGGCTATGACTGGTTTTGATCTGTGGTGCAGGCACCACAATGGTTCCAGAGGTTGTTGCCCGAGCATAGAAGGCATATTCATAAACCCCAGTGAGGAGCAACGGTCCAGTTCCTTCAACCCGATTGGATGCTACCAGCTGGTGCTTAAACCAGTTTCGCCCATAAAACCAGGTTGCCGCCCAGGATCCTCCATTGGGTTTTGATGATCGGTCACGGGTGACAGGTTCGGCAGCCATGAGCCCCTGGAGCCCCGCCGGGAGTTGATCAATGAGTTCAAGGTGCAAACTGGGAGTTATGACCACAAACCGGAGCATCACTTTGATTCGAGCCCCGGTGCGGACGTCCCACTCGTTTAAGGAAGCCTGGTGTACATCGGCTGGATCATCAACCGCCCTGAACTCTCGAACCATGCCCTGATTGGAAAGTACAGCCTTTAGCCTGGTGTACTCTCTGGAGCGATTTTCCGGTGAGGGACTGCCTGGTGTGTCAACCACGTCATCAAGTTTGGGCCGGGGTGAAAGCCACAGGTAGGGGGCGGCAGACCCTACACCACGACTGTACCCATAGCTGCGAAAGACGGTGCCGGTTTCCTGACGGGTTTGTTCCGGCACATCTGTTTTCGGTGTGGCCGGAACCGGTCTTCCATCCAGCAGGGAAGTAACCTGTACTCCCGCCTGGTTCTCTGGAACCATCATTTCTTTTGCCATGCGGGTTGCCTGAACCCAGACTGCCTGTTTGAGGCAGGGATCGGCTGAATACTGGTTTTCGGCAGTCTGGACCACTACAATTCGATGCCCCAATCCGGTTGCCAGCGTCTGACTGAGGTCGATCAAGGTCTGTTTCAGATGGTTGGCTTGTCCGCCACGGGTATCTACCCAGCGAGTTTCGACGAGTTTCCCCGGCGATGCTGGTTGCGTGACATTGAGTGTATCGTCGCATACGCTGGCCTGAAATCGTTGAAATGCCGGCCAGTCAGCCAGAGTTACCTGATAAACTTCAATCTTTACTGATTCCACCCCGCAGGTATAAATCGGAAGTTTAGCCTTGTGGGCGGGATCCAGTGTGACAAGACCCGAGTCAGGAATAAACAGGTACGGGTCATTTTTTCCAACCGTGAAATTCACAATTGTCGGTTGCTCTAATGGCTGGTCAAACTCGTCGCGCAACTCAGGAGAAATCGTCACCTGATAGGTCGTATTTTCCGGCACCCCACAACAAATCAGAATTTCATGGTTTGTTTGATGAATTGAAATTCCTTCAACTGGTGGTGCAATCGAAATCATTTCAGGCCGAAAGGTCGTCTGGTCAATATTATTGGAGAAGTGCAGAACCCACCAATCCATCGGGTCGCACGGCAGGTTCCCACCGCAATCTGATTCAACCAGCCGCATTGGGCGAAGTGTGTAAAAGGTTCGTACTTGCTGGTGCTGGCTGGAGAGTGGCCCTTCCGCCGAAGGCGCACCGGCCTTTAAGTGGACTTGAAAGGTTGAGTCACCAGGGAGTTTCCCATTTGTTTGAAGTACGATCCATCGCCCTGAACCCGCATGTTTGCGAAGCTGGACGAGTGACTGATCATCTGTGATGGCCTCAGGCGAAGCCAGACGCACCGGGAAGATTTGGTGGTCTGCCACAACTGTCAGAAATGGGAGCAGTGCCGCCGGATTGATTCGTTGATTAAATTCCAGGTAGATATGCTGATTGTGCGAATATCCAAAGATGTCAGCATTGTCTTCGGTGATACGCAACTCTGGTGTTGAAAAAGTCCAGGCGACTGGGGTCGAAAGCTGGTTTCCAGCCATTGATCTGACATCCTGCCCAATGTTCACCTGATACACTGTAGCCATCGGAAAAAAGGTTTCAGGCTCAAAAACCAGTGTTTTTGGACCAATCCAAAACCAGGAACCAGCCGGTTGAGGCGTGAGGGTTACTCCGGCTGGTGGTTGTGATTGTCGTTTCAAACCAGTGAATGTCACCATTGGCTGGGAAAATGAAACGCTGAGATTGGGAGGATCTGTAACCGGTCCACCGGGACTCAACTGAAGAATCTCCAGATTTTGACCAGTTTGGGGATGGCGAGAAGCTGAGTGTGGTGGTGGCGTGGGAATTCGGTTGCTTTCTGCCTGGATGAGAAGAAAAATTCCAGGCAGGCTCGCCAGCCAGATCCAATTCCAAAGCAGACATTTCATGTTTTGGCCCTTCCAGGAGCAAATTTGTTTTCTGACAGGCCAATGTCACTGGAAGATGGCAAATTATAACAAAACTCGAAGATGGAAGTTCGAATGAGGAAACGAACCAACCCTCAAACGTGTGAGCGAAACATTACTGAAGTTATCGCAACCGATTCAGTCCCTTCACGGCTATATGGCTGACCCATTTCCAGGCAACTATCCCTCCAACGACAATCAAAATGATACAAAAATACGGAGACCACAGGATGAGTGCCAGAGGAAAACAAAGAATGATCTGAATCCAAACCAACGTTTGCCGATACAAGGGTGGGTTGTACCCACCGTTGAGTTTTACCCATTCAGCCCAGCACACGCGGGCATAGGCAGGAATTTTTTGTTGAAGCTTCCGGTTTCGGTAACCCTGGAAAATGCCAAAGTGCGGGGTGCCACCTGCATCCTCAAGAACTGCTAAAGTGTGGAAAAAGAAATAGTTTGGGCACCTTTGAAGTGCATCATCCTGAAAGTTCTCAACCGAGATGGTATCGGTCGAGATCGAAAGCGTGACCACCTCATCAAATTTCCCTGTGTTTCCAGGCCGGAAATGAATGAAGTAGTTTGGACATCCGGCAGCCTCATGAAACGGTGTGACTGTAACGTGCACACCTGTGGTTTCAGTCAGTTTCCGTTCAAGAAACTTCAGGCCTGGGATGCCCCGTTTGAACTTAACCCGGATGGGAAGGACCTGCATCGTATTCCTCAACTTTTCCTTCAACACACAAAAAGCACAGCGTGAACGTTTGATTGTACACGCTGTGCTCAGAAATTGATCAAGTTTTCTACTTGAGGAAAGGTCAGTTTGCATCAGGTTTGGTCCAAAGATGCTCGACTGAGTTTCCCCACTTAAAACCTGAATAATCAGTTGGTTAGATGGTTGTCAACGCGTTGACACTTTTTCATTACTGGCCATCAGTCGCTTCATTGAGCAGGATTTTGATTTTGGAATAGAACAGCTCGGTTCGGCTTTCAAAGGCTGAGTCCGTGCCAAGCAAAACCCAGATGCTGCCGCTGGCATCAGTTTTGGCCTGAAATTTGGCGCCATCCGTGCCCAGCGTTTTGAACTCGTAGGTGCTCAAATCACAGTTTGGCCCGGTGGTCGCAATTGTCCCAATCGTAATGACGTCTTTGCCGCCCTGGGACTGGTTGCCTTTATCAATGTTGAGCAACGTTGTCTGTGGGTCGGCAACCGGTTCAATCGGGGAAGCCCCAACCTTGAAATAAACGCCATCTCCCGGCGCCCCACCGGCTCCGACACAGCCGGTTGGAGCATTAGAGGCAATCTGGACGTCAAACTGGACTGAATATATCGTGTCCGGTCTGAGTCCGGTCAACTGCCGCTTGATGAACATAAACAGGTCGTCGGTCTGGTTGGTCCCACCGATGAAGAGCACTTTTCGCCGCTCACCCAGGTTTTTCGGAAGCTTCTTGAGTTTAAAAACGACTTTCTCGCGATTGATCACATCGGTGGTGCTGTCGGCAAACCCAACCGTCCAGCCCTGTCGGCCATCACTGAAATCAAAGGAAAATTCGTGTTCAAATGGATTCTGACGGGTGGCTGGTAGCGGGCTTCCAGCCTGAATTGTGGGTATTGAAAGTGTCGGAAAGGTAAATGTTGCCAGCACTATAAGAGTGCATAAACAAAGCAAACGCAAAGATTTCTGCATACTTTTGCACGTTCCTGATTGTTATTTTTTAGGGATAGTATTGACTGGAAGGTGCGGGGTGCTACGTTGCAACTGGCAAAAAAGTTCACGTTTCCAACCTGACACCCGTGACTGACAGGGGGCTTCAATGGTTGTGGGTACAGGCGTGCGTGTGAGTGTGGTTGATTCGACGGTTCCAGGTTTGGGCGGTAATGATCAGGGCGGCACCGATCAAGGCCGAGGGTAATTCAACGGCGGTGCGTTCCTTGAAAAAAACTTGAGCTGTGATCAGAAGCAAAACTCCAACAACGAAAGGAATAATGGCTTTGAGGTTGTTGCGACGGCGGTAGTAGTCAGGCAGCAAGGTAATCAATCCAAAGAAAATTGCCACGCCGATCAGAGCTATTTCCATCCACTCGTCAAGCTCAAAACTCATTCCAACCAGTGGAAACAGGCCAATGGCCAATGGTTCAAGTGCGCAATGAATCGCACAGGCAAACGAGGCAATCGAACTAATCCGGCCCAGCAGGTCAGCCGAATCCTGAGAGTGTGTTTCTGACACGGGCGTTGATTTTCCTTTCGACAAGAATGTGAAACCGATTACTCAAATTGGGAGAGTGGTGAAACTTGTGGCCATCTGACCAAAAGGCCACATACTGACTGTTTGTGGCCGGTTGCAAAAGACTTTTTGAATGAATGGTTGAAATTGACCTATCAAAAGACGATTGACGGCGATGAATGGCACTGAACGCAGGTGTGGCATATGCCACACCTGGTGCTGCATATGCCACAAAATTTGACCTGAAAGTTGATTCTGTGATTTTCAGTACTCGTTCATTTTCATAGGGTTAACCAAACTTTGCCCACTGGCACGTCACTTGCCCAACCAGAGGCAGCAATCTTTTAAAAGAATCAATGGAGATGACTGTTATGAAAAACCGATGGGTAGTTCTGATTGGGTTGGTGTTAAGCCTGATAATGGCCCAAACCGCTTTTGCTCAGGATTTAACGATGGTCGCTGGACCATCAAAGAAATTCGGAAATTATACGATTTCACTCCGCCTCCCTGAAGGTGGGCTGGTGGCTGAAGAAGAGCAACAAATCGAATTCCGCGTGGTTGACCACACCAAAGAAGACCCGGTTTTGGGGCCCGCCGCCATTGTGCGAGCCAACATCGAATCAATTGTTTCGATGCCCTCAATGCCGTCAATGCCAAAGGTCGAGGAAGTTGCCCACCCTGAAGGCGTTCCGGGTGATTATGGCCTCCATCCGACCTTTGCCCACGGCGGCGATTACACGCTGTTCCTTCGGATTACACCTCCGGGCGGCGAACCCTTTGTGGCCGAGTTCCCACTGTTTGTCGCCGACTTTGATCCTGCTGTAAAGCGCGTTGCCCGTCCAAAACCCTATCGTGTCGAACTCAAAACCGAACCCGGAAAAGTCAAAGCGGGTGAATCAACCACGCTCAAACTCAAGGTGTTTGGAAACCTGGAAACCTCTGATGCCACGGGGAAACTGACTGGAAAGCGGGAAACGGTTCAGATCAAACAGTTTGATATTGCCCACGAAAAATACCTGCACATGATCGTGGTTCGCAAAGACCTTGGGTTTTATATCCACGAGCATCCAGTTATCCAGCCTGACGGTTCATTTATCTATAAGGACTTTGTTTTCCCAACGCCTGGCGAGTATCAACTCTTTGCTGATGTAGCGCCGAAAGGGGCTGGCAGTCAGGTGTTACTGGCCAATGTCAAAGTTGAAGGCAAGGGAAAAGCTGAAATCAAACCGATTACCCTCGACCAAACCAAACAAACCGAAATGACGGTTGATGGGGTGAAAGTTTCGCGCAAAGACAACAATTTTGTCCCGGCCCGAAAAACCTCGCTGCTTACCTTTCTACTCAATAAGCCGACTGGTGAAAAGGTGACCGATGTCGAACCCTATCTCGGCGCCATGGGCCACCTGATTATGATCAATCAGGACAGCCAGACTTTTGTCCACTCGCACCCGGATGAACGCGATGCCGCCAATGGCAAAAATGGGGAAATCACGTTTCTGGTTCGCCCACCCAAACCAGGGCTGTATCGGGGATTCTTTGAATTCCAACGCAACGGCAAAGTTTCACGAGCCGAATTTGTGTTTGAAGTGAAAGCGGAGTAGCCGGGTTCAGGGTTCAGGGTTCAGGGTTCAGGGTCTTCGAATTTATGTCTTTTTCTGAACAGGCCGTAAACGACCTGCCTTAATTCAACCACCGCTAC
>CAZXCE010000153.1:0-15085 GCA_964639175.1 uncultured Clostridia bacterium | reverse complement strand
TAATTTCCACCGCCCTGCGGGCGAAAACCGATTTGATTCGATCAAAGAATCGAAATCCCATCCCCCGTTTATGAGAACTTGTACTTTGGGATGAAGAATTCGGGATGAAGACCTGGTTTTATTTCATCCCTCATCCTTCATCCCTCATCCCTTCGACCTCAAACCCCAGGCCCGCATTCTTCCGCCCTACTTCTCTGGTCGGAACAGGCTTCCGGCGATGCGGGTGCCGACTTCGCGAGGGACGAGCCGGTTTGACTGAGCCATCAAATAGTTGGTCATCCCCGAAATAATGTGGCTGCGTTTGGCTTTTAAGCCACGCAGGGCAGTTCGGACGACATCATCCGGCGTTTGCATGGCGGTGCGTTCTTTTACCCCAGCCACATCAAAAAACTCAGTCGCGGTTGTTCCTGGACAGAGCGCCATCACCGTCACGTTGTGATGGCGGTATTCTTCCCATAACGCTTCGGAAAAACTCAGGACAAAAGCTTTCGTAGCCGAATAGGTGCCGAGGTATGGCACAGCCTGGAAAGAAGCTGTCGAAGCCACGTTGATCACAGCACCGCTTTTGCGCTCGACCATTCCGGGCAAATAACGATAGGTCAATTCGGTGAGCGTTGTGATATTGAGCTGGATCATTTCCAGGTTGCGTTCCAGCGTGGCATCCAAAAAAGCTCCGCCGATTCCAAATCCGGCATTGTTGATGAGTACATCCACGTGTAAACCGCGCCGGGTGGTTTCGTCGAAAAGTTCTTTTGCGGCAGAAGGTTGGGACAAATCTTTGGCGATGATGTCCACTTTGATTCCATGGCGTTTGGTCAATTCATCAGCCAGGACACGCATTTTATCTTCCCGGCGCGCAACCAGAATCAAGTTGGCTTTTTTCTCCGCCAGTTGTTCAGCAAAACACTTCCCGATACCAACTGAAGCACCTGTCAACAACACGGTCTTTCCTTGAAAGGAATCCATAGATTTTCCCTCTTTGGAGTGCGGCTCACTTGACGCCGCTTTTGGAGTGCGGTGGCTTGACACCGCTTTCAAATGTTTCTGGATCGAAAATATGCAATCGTGTGCGCCAACCCTTCGTCAAGCGGAATGGTCGGCGACCAGTCAAGCTTCTCTTTGGCGAGTGAAATATCCGGGCGCCTCCGTTGTGGATCATTGACTGGCAATGGCCGCAAAGCGATTTTTGAAGCGGAGCCTGTCATCGCCAGAACCTTGTCAGCCAGTTCGCGGATGGTGAATTCGCCTGGATTGCCCAGATTGACCGGTCCGATGAAGTCCGGCTGATTCATCATCCGCACCATGCCTTCAACCAGATCAGAAACATAACAAAATGAACGGGTTTGATTGCCTTCACCATACATGGTCAAGTCATGGCCACGAAGTGCCTGACAGATGAAATTACTCACCACCCGACCGTCATTTTCGTGCATGTAAGGACCATAAGTGTTGAAAATACGAATGATCCGGATGTCCACACCATTCTGGCGGTGATAATCCATCATCAACGTCTCGGCCACGCGTTTGCCTTCGTCATAGTTGCTGCGCGGGCCAATCGGGTTGACGTTTCCCCAGTAGTCTTCGCGTTGCGGATGTTCCAACGGGTCGCCGTACACTTCTGAGGTTGACGCCTGCAGAATCCGCGCTTTCACTCGTTTCGCCAGTCCCAGCATATTCAAAACTCCAAGCACATTTGTCTTGATCGTTTTAATCGGATTGGCCTGATAGTGAACCGGAGAAGCCGGACAGGCGAGGTTGTAGATTTGATCAACTTCGACCAGCAAGGGGTCAACAATGTCATGCCGGATCAACTCGAAGTTCGGATGACTCAAGAGCGACTGCACATTGCGTTTGTTGCCAGTATAAAAATTGTCGGCGCAAATGACTTCGTGTCCGTCATCAAGTAATCGCCGACAGAGATGCGTTCCAATAAAACCGGCGCCGCCGGTAACAAGAATTCGGTTCATAGGTCAGGGTTCCGGGTTCCGGGTTCCGGGTTCCGGGTTTTCAAGTTTTTGGCTGTTTTTAGTGTTTACCCTATCGTGGTGGTTGAACAAAAGCAGATAGTTAGCGAAATATAAAAGCAAGGAATGACTCCAGGAACAAAACATCGAAAACCCGGAACCCGGAACCCGGAACCCGGAACCCGGAACCCGGAACCCGGCTGTATTCAGAAGTTCATCTGCTTCAAATATTCGCGAAACTCCGGCCCCAGGTCAGGCCGCTTGAGGGCATATTCGACCGTCGCAATCAAAAATCCAAGTTTATCGCCAGCGTCGTGGCGAGTTCCTTCAAATTCATAGGCATACATCGGCTGTTCCTTGAGCAGAAGGCGCATAGCATCAGTGAGTTGAATTTCACCGCCGGAGCCACGCGGCGTCCGTTCGAGGGCTGGGAAAATCTCGGGGGTCAAAATGTAGCGGCCAATGATAGCCAGATTCGAGGGGGCCTGGTCAGCCGGTGGTTTCTCAACCATATCACGGATTCGATAGGTTCGCTCGCTGACCGCCTCAACATCCAGTACCCCAAACCGTGAAATGGCTGGGCCTTCGACACGGGTGGTACTGATGATCGAATGACCATACCGTTCATAGGCTGAGACCAGTTGCTTGAGACAGGGGGTTTGGGAATCAATGATATCGTCGCTCAAAATAACGGCAAAGGGTTCATCTCCGATCAACTCCTTGGCAACCAGCACGGCATGCCCCAGGCCAAGTGCTTCTTTTTGACGAACATAGGCAACATTAACCATCCGCGAAACTGATTGGACTTCTTCCAGGAGCGCCACTTTGTTTCGCTCTCGAAGCGTCGTTTCCAGTTCAAATGAAATGTCAAAGTGATCTTCGAGCACGTTTTTCCCGCGCCCGGTAACAATGATGATTTGTTCGATACCGCTGGCCAGGGCTTCTTCAACCCCATATTGAATCAACGGTTTATCAACGAGCGGCAACATTTCTTTGGGTTGGGCTTTGGTGGCGGGGAGAAACCGGGTGCCAAGTCCAGCGGCGGGAAAAACAGCTTTACGAACGCGCTTCATAAGGGTCAGTGCTCCTTTGGTACGGTCTGAAAAATGGTGATGAGACGTGAGATACCATTTTGGGCTGAGGGTATGGGGCTCAGGGCTGAAGTAAATTCCAGGCTCACAGTTTCACCAGAGCAAGCGACGTACCACAGGCAGAAACAATGGAGTGGGGGCACGAAACAAGACGGAGCTATCGGTACTGGAAGGTAATAGTGGTCGAGACTTTGACCGGTTTGCCATTCTGGAGCGTGGGTTGAAATTCCCACTCGGCAGCGGCATTCACCGCTGGTTGATGAAGATGTGGCGGACCGCTGAGAGGTCTGGCCATTTCGACCAGTCCATTTTCTGAAATCAGCACATCAACCACTACATCTCCCTTTCGTCCAAACCATCGAGCGCCCAGGGGGTAATCTGACTCAACCCGGCGAAGCGCTTTCCCAGCCATTTCCAGTTCGGATTTTTGAACAATCGTTGACGGATCGGTGACAGTACTCTGGCCTGAACGATGAAATTCAGTTGCTCCAGGTGGTAAAGCCGGACGCGGAGGCGGTGGGCCCATCATCCGCAGCCCCAACCCACCAGCCACAACCAGCACGCCAATCCCGATCAACCAGGATCGGGGTACTTTCTTCCACCATCGAGTTACGGATACGGTGTCCGATGAAACAGGCGGTGCGGTCGGTTGAACCGGAACAACGGCGGCGCCAGTTGGACGGGCAGGAGTTAATCCATCTGATTGACGGGCAAGTGGCGCCAGGGAATCAAACACGGTCTCAGCCATTGAGAGACCTTCAGCCGTCTTATTTCCCGCTTTGGTCACTGCGACGGGTGAAACTTCCTGGCCCCCGGTCGAAGATGACGGAACAAACAACCTCATCGAAGCTGGTTGGGGGCGGTCATCATAGGGAAAGTTATAGAGGTTAAGACTTTGCGCTGCCAATCGAAGATGACGCCGCAGATCTCTGGCTGAAGCCGGTCGGTTGGCAGCTTTCAGCGAGAGTGATTGGTGCAGAATTTCCGCAATAGGCAGTGGCACCATTGGGTTGATTTCACTCGCCAGTTGAAGCGGATCTGGATTTTCTCCGACGATGGTCATCGCTCGGGTTAAGGCATCCACTGGCGCTTTTCCAGTCAACAAATGGTAAATGGTTGCTCCAAAAGCAAATAAATCGCTCTGCGGATCAGTTCCAGTTCCCTGGATTTGCTCAAGCGGGGCATATGACAGTGTAAAGGCCATAATACTCCCAGCCCCCGTGGTCATCTCTGAGAGCGAGCGATGGCCTTTTGCCAGACCAAAATCGAGGAGAAAGATATTTCCAGCCTCGGTCAATTTGATGTTGGCGGGTTTGATATCCCGATGAATCACCGGCGGCTCCTGGGTGTGCAGATATTCCAGGGCATCCAATAATCCATCTGCCCAGCGCAAAACCTGTTCCACCTGAAACGATCCACCATTGAGGGCCAGGAGCTGCTCAAGGTTCTTTCCAGGAATAAATTGCATGACCAGGAACTGCCCCTGGTCATCTGAGAAATGGTCGCTGACCACTGGAAGCGCCCGGTGATGGAGTCGCGCCAGTAATTTGGCTTCGCGTTCAAATGCCTTTCGCAGTTCTTCCTGAGAAAAGAACGTTTCTTTGAGGGCGACAATTGATTCCAGGCGCTCATCTTTCGCTTCATACACCGCACCCATCCCACCCTCACCAAGTGAACGGATGATGCGATATCGGTTTTGAAGCAGTGTGTTAGAGGTGAGCATAATCGGTGACAGGTAACTGGTACTTAGTTCTTTGTTTCTGGTGCTTTGTTCCTTAAAGTACCTGGTTTCTCAGTACCTGGTACCAGGTACCAGGCACTAAGTACCAATTACCAAAGGGGTTAGCTGGCAAACCATCCAATTGGCCGTTCGCTCAGATCAACCCAGACGCTCTTGGTTTGGGTGTAGAGTTCCAGCGCATGGATTCCCATTTCCCGACCGTAGCCGGATTGCTTATAGCCGCCAAATGGAATCGCCGCATTGAACATGTTGTAGGTATTGATCCAAATTGTCCCGGCTTTGATCGTGCGGGCAAACCGGTGGGCGCGCTTGATGTCACGTGTCCAGAGGCCAGCAGACAACCCATAAATCACGTCATTGGCCTGTTTGACCAGATCTTTTTCATCCTTGAAGGTCAGCACCGAGACCACCGGGCCGAAGATTTCTTCCTGGGCCACACGCATCTTGTTGTTGACATTGCTCAGGATCGTCGGTGAGAAGAAATACCCTTTGGCCAGCACTTCATCGTCAGGCGAGGCACCACCAGTGACAACGGTTGCCCCTTCTTCGCTGCCAATATCAACATATTTCTTGATCCGGTTGAGTTGTTCACGCGAAACCTGCGGCCCCATATGGGTCGCTTTGTCGAGCGGATTGCCAACCCGGATGGTTCTGGCACGGTTGGCCAGTTTTTCCACAAATTCATCGTGAATGCTTTCTTCAACAAACAGACGTGAACCAGCGGTGCAGACCTGTCCTTGATTGAAGAAAATAGCAAAGAGCGCGCCTTCCACAGCGTGGTCCATATCGGCATCAGCAAACACCACATTGGGCGCTTTGCCACCCAGTTCAAGTGAAACCCGCTTCAGATTTGAGCGGGCAGCGGCTTCGGCCACCAGCTTGCCGACTTCGGTGGAGCCGGTAAAAGCCACCTTGTCAACATCCATATGGGAAGACAGCGCGGCACCAGCGGTTTCACCAAAGCCTGGGACAATATTGAGCACGCCTTCCGGCAAACCCGCTTCAAGGAAAATTTTGCCCAGTTCCATGGCTGAACAGGGCGTTTGTTCGGCTGGCTTGAGCACAATTGTGTTCCCGGCAGCCAGTGCCGGGGCCAATTTCCAGGCGGCCATCAACAACGGGAAATTCCACGGAATGATTTGTCCGCAGACGCCAACCGGCTCGCGGAGCGTGTAGTTGAAAAAGTTATTGTTGATCGGAATCGTGTCGCCCTGAATTTTCCCGGCCAGACCGGCGAAATACTCAAAGTTTTCAATGGTTTGCGGAATATCAACATAGGTTGTTTCGCGCAGGGTCTTGCCATTGTCGAGGGTTTCAAGTTCGGCCAGTTCTTTGGCGCGGTCAGTGATAATCTGTGCGGCTTTATAGAGGATTTTCCCACGCTGATGCGGGGTCATCCGGGCCCAAGGGCCGCTTTCAAATGCCCGGCGGGCGGCAGTGACAGCCAGGTTGATGTCTTCCGCTTCGCCTTCGGCCACGTGAGCCAGTACGTCACCGGTTGACGGATTCAGCGACTCAAAGGTACGTCCTGAAATGGCATCCACAAATTTGCCATCAATCAAGAGCTGGTATTGGCGTGGTGAGGATTGTTCCGATGATGAAATCTTAACTTCTGGGGTTGACATATGAAACGAACTCCTTGAATGGCTGTGTCGAGGTACAACACAGTTTTGAATAGATTTTCAGCCTGAAACCCAAATGTTCACGGTCAGAAATTTGAGGTTAAACAATATTTGTGGAGGGGATCCTTGTGGTGAAATTGCGACTTTATATGCCATTCTTCCAGCAATGTGAAGTGATTCACACCTCAAACGAAAAAACAGCCAGCGACTTCAATCACACCGGAAAGGAATTTTTTGCGTGTCTGACCAACGAATTCAAGCGTATCTGTATGACCTGTATGTGGCGCCGCTCTGGAGAGAGCGCTTTGACCAGTTGTTTATCGAAAAGGTTGGGATTCCAACCCAGGGGGAGATCCTGGTATTGGAATGCGGTACCGGTGGATTGGCACTTGAAGTTGCCGCCGCTTTAAAAGATACTGGCACGGTCGTCGCCAGTGATCAGGATGAAGAGATTCTGGAACTGGCCCGGGCCAAAGCCCTCGCCACCAAAGTAGAGAATATTCGGTTTGTTTCAAGCGGCGAAATTCAGGCTGAATTTACGCCCCACACCTTTGATCTGACGTTGGGAGATGCCTCACTCTTGCCACCAACCCAGATCCAGCCAATGCTCAACAATTTGTATCGCCCACTGGCAACTGATGGCACAGCGGCCCTCTATGCCATCACCCGTGGAAGTTTCGATGAGTTTTTTTCGATCTACTGGGAAGCCTTGTTTGAATGTGGTCTGGCTGAACAATTGCAACTACAACTGGAACAGGTCCTGAACCTCTATCCAACACCGGAAGAAATCGAAGCCTGGGCAGTCGCAGCCGGTTGGAAAAACGTGCAGCTACTTCTGGAAAATGAAGGATTTACGTTCGAGACCGGAGAGGATTTTTTGTCATCACCGCTCATTTCCAGTTACCAGATTGAACGCTGGCTTCACATTGTGCCAACACCGGCTGAAATCACTCAGGTAAAACAAACCATTGCAACGATTATTGACCGTGATCGAGGCGAATATCCGTTTGATATCACCATTAAAGCCGCACTGGTCACTGGACAACGAAAACCGTAAGCCAAAAACACACAACAAGCTCGACCCCAAATACGCACACAATCAATTTCATCAACGCCTGAGACTCTCTTAATCCAACTTTTGACGGCCCCGAGGAGGATTTTATGAACAGGAGAAGTTTGTTTTTTGCCTCTCATCTTTGGGTGAAAATTTTTTTCGTCATCTTTACCACCACACTGCTGTGGCTGCCCTCGGCGCTGGTGGCAGCCGATGACAAACCATCACTTCAACAAGTGGTTGACCGGCATACACAGGCTCTGGGTGGGACAGACCGACTCAGCAAAACAAAATCGAGACTGGCCCGTGGAAAAGCTGAATTGATCCCAGGACGCGGCTCTGGATTGTCCCAAATGTCTGGGGACGCTGTGTTTTATTCAAAAGCCCCCAACAAAGTGCGTATGGATTTTGTGTTTGGCGGCTTTGGTGTGAAGCGTGGCTACAATGGGACTGAGGCGTGGATTAAGCCCGCCCCTCCGGCCAGCGATAGTGCCATGACCAAAGCCTTCACCTCGTTACTCAAATCAGGCGGATTGCTGCACGAGATTTCAGTCTATGACGGCCTGATCGAAGCGTTTCAACGTGAAAGCGATCTCAAAGTCAAAGGCACCAAAAAAGTCAACGACATCGAATCGTATCAACTTGAACTGAAACAAACCGATGTGACGCCGAAACTCTTTGTTGATGCGGCCAGTGGGAATCAAATCCGTACGGCATTTTCAGTGCTCTATAACCCGGCGGCCAACCCCAACTCAGCCGCACCGATTGGCGGAAGCGGTGGTGGACTCATCGGATCATCGCCGATGTCGTCATCAGGTTCATTTTCCAGCCCAACCGCTTTCACGGTCGAAATTGACACCAGTGACTATCGTGAGGTCAACGGGATCAAACTTCCATACGCCTACAGCGAGCGCCTCCCGTTTTACACGATTAAGGTCACCATTCTGAAATATGAAGAAAATGTCGAAATCAGCGATGTGATTTTTAATCAATAAACCTGGGGCTGAAGACAGCAGGCTGAAATTTTTGGGCTTGAGGCTGAAATCAAAGGATGAGAGATGGATATACCCCATTTCTTCAGTCCAACTTCTTCAGTCCCAGGCCCTTCGCCCATTTTCTTCGTTTCTGTGTCATCAGCCTGTATTCCCCTTCCATACACCAAACATTATGGGTACCTGGCTTGGTTTCATTGCGATTTTACTGGTGATTACGGCCTTGTTTTGGTATGAACTTTCCCTCTATGGGAATCTCAAATTCCAGCAGAAAGATACACCAGCGGCCAAAGCCCGGTTCGGACGCCGTACAGTGGGGATTGTTTTGCTCTTGATTATTTCACTGATGACCTTTGTGGGGCTTCAACATCAAGCCTCATTTCCTTCACCAATTTTCTTTTTGTTTTATTGGGGTACCTGTTTCCTTCTGACACTCATGTTGATTGTGCTCGCCTTACTTGATACTCACGCCGTCTTGAAACAGGCGGTTGCGACCTATACCGACACGGCTGAAGAAGAAAAGCGGTTTCGCGAATTCATGAAAAAACACGTTCAGGCAGAGTCAAATAAGGGAAACAAGCCGTAGCTCAGAGTTTTGAATGCTGAAAAGGATACGGGATAAAGAATCAGAACCCCTGGCGTCCCCCTGCCCCCGTCATCTTATCATTTGTCACCCTGTCATCTGTCTGTCACGCTGCCACCTCTTCCAATGACCCCACCTGCCTCCTCAAAACCCTCTCGAACCTGGCTCTGGATTTATCTCTCGGCATTTTTGCTTCGGATGGCGAATAATTTTTTCGGTGTCTTTTCACCAATCGGTGTTATCCCGGTGGCGGCTGATTCTTTTTTTCATATGCACCGCATCCGGTGGGCCACTGAGCATGGATTTCAAGTTCCGGATGTGGAGCGCTACCTGAACTTTCCAACTGGGGCGCACACCTACTGGCCATATGGGTTTGATCTGCTGTATGCCGCACTGGCCCGCCTGGTGAGTCCGTTGCACCCGGATCCGTGGTGGACCTTTGCCACTGCCTCAGTGGTCACACCGCTCATCAGTGCCCTGACTCCTTGTCTGGTGTTTGAAATCGGAAAAACACTGGGGAGTAAACGGCTTGGAATCTGGTCAGCTTTCTTGTGTGTGATTTTGCCGTCAATCACGATGACCGGCAGCATTGGCTATGTTGATCACCATGTTTTTGAATCCTTCTGGCTGGCGGTATACCTGCTGGCCTATCTCAAAGCCCTCACGCTACGTGAAAGTCACCTGGTAAAAGCCCGCTGGCTGGCCCGGCTGGCTGGGGTCGCAATGACGGCTGGGGTTTTGTTTACCACCGTTCTGCCGATTCTGCTGCCGCTGCATACTGGCGTTGTGGTGTGTCAGATCGTTCGTGAATGGAGGAAATCAAACACGACGGCAATTCGCCAACTGATTGAACTCAATAGTTTTGTGTATACAGCTTTTGCCGTGACGCTGCTACCGTTTGTCACCCTGCCAATTGCAGAACCCAATGGAATCAATCCTGCGCTCATCTTTTCCTGGCTGTTTGGATTTGGGTTGGCCTGTACGGTACTGATCCTGCTCAATTTCTGGAAACCTCAAACCTGTGACAAACCAGGGATTCCTTTTCAGTGGCGGTTCGGGATGTGCCTCCTGGCTCTGGGGTTTGTCCTGATACGAACCAATCTTTCGTCAGCGCTGTCATTTCTTGAATATGGAATCGGCCACTTGTTGCGCGGTGATCCCTGGGTCGCAACGGTCCAGGAAAATCTTCCACTCTGGCATTTCCCAGCCTCACGCATCTTCGGAATGTTTTCAGGGTTCGTCGTGGTTTGGCCAGTCGCAATTGGCCTGATGCTCAAACGGGGCTGGGAAAAATCGCCGCTGCTTTGGGCCGTGACCATGCTCGGGATTGTCCAGGCTGGGATTACGGTCTTACAACTCCGGTTTTGCGGATTTGCTACCGTGACCTACGCCCTGACCCTGGGATATCTGGTTACGGCTGGGATTGAATGGCTTTGTGAACAATTTGACCTGAAAGAAACCACGACTGTTCGTGAAATCAAGGGACTGGTCTGTTTTGTTGGCGGCCTTCTGATATGGCTTGGGATGTTGTGGCCAATTCTGGCCAATATCATATATCCAACCGCATTTATTGGCAGTGTCAGTCCAATGTTCTTTCGTTTGTTTCCCACCTTGCAATGGATAGATCGCCACACACCGCCTGTTTCACCCAAAGCCGATGCGACAACTGACTATTGCATCGCGGCAGATTGGATCGTAGGTCACTGGATTGTTTTGATGGGCAACCGTCCGGTTCTGGCTTCGCCGATGGAACATACCCAATCACACCGCGAAGGCATTCATGACGGTGCCGCCGCTCTGATGTTGCCACCTGAAGCAGCCTTTCACGTTATGGAGCGTCGTCGAATCCGATATCTTCTGGTGACGGATATTCAGGTAACGACTTTTCTTGAAGCCGCTTACTGGGATCTTGCCACCAACCAGATTACATTCCCGCGTTCACAGACCGAAACAATCCGACAGGCGCTTTATTTTCGGTTGCTGCGTGATGCCGTCCCCGCCAATGACCCGGCAGCCAGAGTGCTCCGTCATTTACGTCTTGTTCACGAACCCCCATCAGCCGGTGAAGAAATCCCCTATGCTCGCCTGTTTGAAAGGGTTCCAGGAGTTGAACTGTCTGGAAACACCCAACCAAATGCTGAAGTTCGATTGACTGCCCAGCTTTATACTCCCAATGGACGCCTCATCACTTATGCTGATGCCGTGACTGCTGATGCAACCGGGAAATTTCAGGTGGTTGTTCCCTACGCGGCAGGTCAACAGGCCCATTCTGAAATTCGAATGCTGACCCCATACAAAATTGAATCTGCCGGGAACCAAAGTATGCTTGTGGTGACTGAAGCAGAGGTACTTTCGGGTGCCAAACGAGAAGTGAATTGGAATAAAGAATGAAGAATGAAGAATGAAGAATGAAGCTGGTGGTTAGTGCCAGGTGCTTGGTGGTTTGGAACCAATACCTTCCAAGCACCAGGCACGAGCCACTGACACCTGTTGCCCAAAAGCTTGCATCCAGCCGCCTGTCTCCGTACACTTTTAGCTTCTCAAAAACTACTTCATTTGGCCGCAACTCCTTGTTTTTGAATTATTTATTTCACACATTCGTGTTTTTCAATATTGAAGGTTTTTTATGAAAATCTGTCCTGCCTGTAATCATCAATTCGAAGATACCCTTAAATTCTGCCCCAATGACGGAACGGCGCTGGCCTCGCCAGATACGGTTCCCTCAACCCTACCAAATAACCCGAAGGAAACTGATTCTCTGGTTGGAAAATTGATTGCCGGACGCTACCAAATCCTGGCCAAGCTTGGCGAAGGTGGAATGGGTGCGGTCTATAAAGCCGAGCAGACGATGATGAATCGAACCTGCGCGATCAAAATCATGAATCCGGCCTACACTCAGGATCACGATGCTGTCAGCCGCTTTCATCGTGAAGCCCAGATGTCGAGCAAGCTTGATCATCCGCATGCCATTCATATTTATGACTTTGGAAATACAGAAGATGGACTGCTCTATCTGGTCATGGAATTTGTCGAAGGCCAGACCCTGTCATCACTTCTGAAACAAAATGGTCCGCTTTCCCTTGAACGCGCGATGACGATTGCCCGTCAGGCGGCGGGGGCGCTTGAAGCCGCCCACAAACTCAACATCGTGCACCGGGACCTCAAACCTGACAACATCATGATTGCCCACCGCGACAACGGCGACTGGGTCAAGGTCCTGGATTTTGGGATTGCCAAAGTATCTGGTGAAGACCACCGCTGGGATGTCACCAAAGCTGGAATGGTGATTGGAACGCCGCTTTATATGTCGCCGGAACAACTTTCCGGAGATCGCCTGGATCCACGCTCAGACATCTATAGTTTTGCACTGATTATGTATCAGATGCTCACTGGCGGCCTGCCCTTCACCGGTGAAAACGCCCAGGCGGTTATGGTCAAACGGCTGACCGAAACACCTCTTCCAATGGCGACGGTCAATCCACGGGTTACGATTTCACCCACGGTTGAACAAGCTATTCTGCAAGGGCTGGCGCGCAATCGGGATCATCGTCCTTATGACGTCGGCACGTTCCTCCAACTGCTCGAACAGGCCATCCGGACCACATCTCCCTCAGCCTTTGCCGGAACGATTCAGTATGTGGCGCAACGCGGCGACACCAATCCAATCAGCCCGACGGCAACACACGTGACTGGAGCCAAAGGGCCGTCGGTGCCGGCTTCCAGCTCAGTCCCAGCAACCAGCCATACCCCGCCAACCGCAGCGCAACCACAACCGCCGGTTCAGCCAATGGGAGTCTCAAATAGCGGAATGCCCCCAATCCCAACCATTCCTCAAGCCCAGGGGACACCAGGACCGGCATTTGGAGCACCACCTGTTCCACCAGGATTTGGGTATCAACCAGGACCACAATCCGGCCAGGGGGCGGGAATTCCACAGAGTGGCGTTCCGCAACAACAACCGCCGGTTCCACCTCCGCCAGCCCCACGGAAAAGTTATGCCGGGTTGATTCTTGGCCTGTTACTTGTTTTTGCCGTGCTGGGTGTGGGTGGTGTCTGGGGGATCTGGCAGTTTGTGCTGAAAAAAGATACATCGCCAGTGGTGACCACTGATCCCAAACAACCTGAGAAAAAACCAGATCCATCATCCGGAGATTCCAAACCAGCCACCACCACTCCGACTGATCCCACCGTGATCACAGAACCCGAAACTCCGACGGTCACCGCGAATCCAATTACTGGAGATGAAGCTGCCGCCAAAACCAGCTATGACGAAGGACTCAAACTGACCAAAGAGAATAAACTTTCAGAAGCCATCAGCAAGTTTCAGGAAGCCGTCAAAGCCAAACCTGATTATGGCGAAGCTCATCTGGCTCTGGGCACCGGGCTGTTTGCGCTTCACCAAATTCCGGAATCAATTGACGCCTATACCCAGGCGATTCGTTATGTGACCGAGGCTGACAAAAAACATAAGGCCCACTATGGACGGGCACTTGGTCAATGGGAATCACAAGAATTTACCGAGGCGGCACAAGATTTCAAAATCGCTTATGAAATTAAGCCAACTGAACAGGAATTACTTGTCTATCAAGGGTTTATGCTGCAACTCGCTGGCAATACAGACGAAGCCAACACGGCCTACGATACCTATTTGCAATCCAACAAAATCGGAAAGTTTGCCCGCTATGCCAGGTTGTGTCGGAGCGGCAAAGCCAGGCCTCCAGCAACTTTGAAAGAATTTGACAGCTATCCGTTGGATTAAATCCGGGTTCCGGGTTTTCAAAATTTTGCCCCTTGTGTCCTTATTTCTAAAATTCAGGTTTCTCACAGTCCTCACAAACCATGTCAACTTTGTTTATTCGCAACGGTTATCTCATAGACCCGGCGCAAAACCTTGATGCGCCGGGTCATTTACTCATTCAGGATGGACGCATCGCCGCCATTGGCCTAGAAATCACCGCTCCGTCCGAAGCTGAAATTTTTGAGGCAAGTGGCCTGGTGGTGGCACCTGGGTTCATTGATATCCACGTGCATTTGCGCGAACCCGGCCAGACCCACAAAGAAACGATTGCCACCGGTACCCGTGCAGCGGCGGCAGGCGGGTTTACCGCCGTCTGTTGTATGCCCAATACATCACCAGTGAATGATTCACCGATGATCACCCAGTTTATTTTGGATCGGGCGCGGGAATCAGGGTTTACACGGGTCTACCCTATCGGCGCGATTACCAAAGGTTCGGCGGGTGAAACCCTGGCCGAAATCGGTGGCATGCGCGAAGCCGGAATTGTTGCAATTTCAGACGATGGTCACCCGGTTGGAAATGCCCAGGTCATGCGGCGAGCCATGGAATATGCCCGCGACTTTGGCCTGCCAGTCATTGATCACTGTGAAAACAAAGACCTTTCGGCTGGCGGAGTGATGAATGAAGGTATTTATTCAACCTTGCTTGGCCTGCGTGGCATAACCCGTGCCGCTGAGGAAGTTGATGTCGCCCGTGATATCGTGCTGGCTGAACTGACCGGCGCTCACGTTCATATTGCCCATTTGAGCACAGCAGGCTCGGTCAATCTGGTTCGCTGGGCCAAATCCAACGGCGTGCGCATCAGTTGTGAAGTCACTCCACACCATTTCACGCTTACCGATGCCGCCACCGATGGCTTTAACACCAATGCCAAAATGAACCCGCCGCTCAGAACTGAACGGGATGTCGAGGCACTGCTTGAAGGCATTGCTGACGGGACAGTTGACCTGATTGCCACCGATCACGCACCGCATTGCGGCGAAGAAAAATCCCAGGACTTTGACAGCGCCCCGTTTGGGATTCTGGGCCTCGAATCAGCCGTAAGTCTCTCAATCGAAAAACTTTATAATGCAAAACATATCAGCCTGAGCCGATTGGTGGATTTGTTTTCGACAGCACCTGCGCGATTACTCAACCTTCCTGGCGGAAGTCTTCGCATTGGCCAATCCGCTGATATCACCATGCTCGATCTCACCCGAAGTGTTCAGTTTCAAGTTGGACAATGGCAGTCCAAAAGCCA
>CAZXCE010000152.1:0-15145 GCA_964639175.1 uncultured Clostridia bacterium | reverse complement strand
GTTTAACCTGTCACCGTAGTGCGGCGGACTGAGGCGGCATCCGCCGGTACCTATCTATTCTTCCCAATCGTTTCCCGTGATTTGCACGGGGGTCTGGTCAACTGGAGCTTGAGTCAATCTCCCACAATCAGCCATCCGTCAGGATGGCGTCGTGGTAACATAACTCAAGCTCGGCCCGTGCGGGCCGAGTCTGTTGACAGATTTACCAGTAGGCGTAGGGTCAGTAGAGAGCACGATAGTAACGTTTCGCCTGCGGGTTGTCAAATCCCACCCTGGCCGCCGGGGTGAAGAACTGAAGGACATCCGGAGGCTGATCGCAGCACGCACTGACCACTGAATTCCTCGCGCCAGATCGGCCTCCCTGATGTGCCAGACACCCTCCTGGAACCGGCTTGGGCGGAGAATTCGCGTTTTTTCATTTGCAATTTCGGCGATTTTGTGGTTTTTGAAGGGTTTCAATTCAGCACCCTCCCTCCATGGGTGCTCCTGACTTCGAATCCTTTCGACTTCATTCTTTACAGGGATTTTCCGTCATATGTATCCATACCGAAATATCTTATTCTGCACTGATTTTTCTCCTCTTTCGCGCAGCATGCTGAAATATGCGGCTGCCTTTGCCCGGGCCCACAATGCCCGGTTGTACATTCACAACGTCCAGGAAGGGACGTTACCTCCCCAGGCGCTCCGGCTTTCAGAGCGTGCCCTTTCTGAACATGGGTATGAATGGCTGATTGCCGTTCGTCACGAACTTGAAGAAATTGGCCAACACGAAGTGGTGAAAGATCTTGACGTTCACCTTCTGTTAACCGAAGGCAACCCGGCTGACGAAATTACACGGGTTGCCATGGAACATCAGATTGATCTGGTCACGATTGCCACCCAAAACCGGAGCACGCTTGGACGTGCGATGGTGGGCTCAACCTGTGTGGCCATTCTGGAAAAAATCAAATGTCCAGTGCTGGTCTCACGGCAACCCGCGCATGACTTTGTTTTTTACCGTGGTTCAGAAACCACAATTGCCCTGAATCGAATTCTCTTTGCCACCGACTTCTCAGCCGATGATGCGGCGGCCAAAACCCTGGCCATCAATCTGGCCCGCGAACACCATAGCCGCCTGATCTTTACCCATGCCCTGGGCGTCTTTCTCAATTATGTCCGGGCCGTCACTACGATTGGCACCGACGACATTGAATCTCACGTCCGCAAAGAAGCCACCGAGAAACTGGCGGCGCTTCAGGCTGAAGCCGAAGGGATTGAATCCAAAACGGTTTTGGGTGAAGGTCGAACCTACTCTGAAGTGTTGCGGATTGCCAAAGAATCAGATGTTGACCTGATTGTGGTTGGCACTGGAAACCGTCAAACCGGCAACGTCCTTGGGCGCAATACCGAACGCATCATGCGTGATGCCAACTGCCCGGTGCTCATTGTGCCAAGCTAAATCCTTTGGTAGCGAGTGGCGAGTAGCGAGTAGCAAGTCGTCAAACGTATAAGCTGCTCCACAGCGTACTTCTGATTGGATCTGGCTCAGAGATTCCAATTTTTGAGTCATTCAAAGCGTGATTTGTGGGATGACACTCCTCCCACACTATCGGTTAAATTCTACTCGCTCCTCGCTCCTCGTTCTTCTTCCTCATGAGTACTCCAACTAAACCCTCTGTTTCCCCCACCTCGGATCCGACCTTGTCATCATCACCCAAACCGTCATCTGCGATTGCTTCGGATACAGCCACTTCGGCTGGACGTGGGGCGATCTATATCACGCTGGCCAAGTTCTATTTCATCTTTACCGGGTATGCGATCATTTTCACCTTGCCCCGGCTTCTGACAAAGGAACAGTATGGCGAATATGTGGTGGTGACGTCGTTTGTCTCGATCATCAATGCCGTCATCATCACGGGTACCCAGCAAGCCGTTTCAAAATTTGTTTCGGAAAACCCGGCAGCGGCGGAAGGACTCAGGTCACGGGCATTAGGGGTTCAGGGAATCCTCGGAACCATTACCGTCCTGGCCTATGTGCTGTTGACTCCGTATCTGGCGACTCAGTTTTGGAATGATGCCTCGCTCATTACGCCGTTGCGAGTCTCGGCACTCATCACCCTGTGCTATGCCTTTTATGCGGTTTACATGGGGTATCTCAATGGAAAGAAAGAGTTTTTCTGGCAGGCGACGCTTGATTCCTCCTACTCGACGTTCAAGATGCTGGCCATTATTGCCTGTGCGCTGGTCTTTCGGAGTGTGACTGGCGCCGTGGGTGGTTTTGCACTGGGCGCGTTTCTCGTTTTGATTTTGGCCATTGGGCTGGCTGGACGTGGACGATCAACGATTGCTCCCCATATTGAATTGGGGACCTACCTGACATTTCAGTTGCCGTTGCTGGCATTCGTTTTGTGCAACAACCTGTTGCAAAAAGTAGACATCGCCTTCCTGAAAGCATTTTCCTCGGCTGATCCCACCATTGCCAGCGCCAATGCCGGCGATTATGGGGCACTGATCAACATTGCCAACATCACCTATCAGGCAGTGATCTCAGTCACGTTTGTGGTCTTTCCGCTCATTTCCAAAGCTTCGTTTGAAAAAGAAACCGGAGAGGTCCAGACCTACATCCGCCAGACCATGCGCGTGGCATTGCTGGTCATGGCACTACTGGCAACCGTTTTTTCCTCAAATGCGGCGGATTCGCTTGGGCTGTTATATCCGAAAATTTACCTCACCGGGGCTGAGGCACTGCAAATCGTGGCGTTTGGAATGCTGAGTTTCGGCTTGATTTCAGTCCTGACCACCATCATCACGGGAAGCGGCCATCCCTGGATCTCACTCCTGATTGGCGCCTTTACCCTCGCGGCCAATGTGGTGCTGAACTACAAATTGATTCCAGTCTATGGCTTGCGGGGTGCGGCAATGGGAACGACCATTTCCATGACGGTTGGTGCCCTTCTGGCCTGCGGGTACGTTCTCTTCTCCTTCAAAGCCCTCATTTCCCCTCTGACCCTGGGACGGATTGTGCTGGCATCAGTCTTGATTTATGGACTCCATCTGATTCCACTGACTGGAGTTCTGGTGGTCGTGAAAATGACAATCCAAGGACTGGCGTACCTGACGATTCTGATTATCACCCGAGAGCTTGGCGCCCAGGAACTTCAGTTGATTCAAAAAATCTTCCGCCTGACGAAATGACAAGGTGACAGGATGACAGGTCATACTATTTTGGGCTGAGGGTATCGGGCTAAGGGCTGAGGGAAATACATTTTTATCAGTAACTTAGCTTCTCGAAAATGCCAGCATTCCATTCCAAAACGGAAGAAACAAATTTGTCATTCTGTCACCCTGTCACTTTGTCATTTGGGTAATTGGTGTATACTGGGTAGCAATCTGGTTACCGATTTCCATCAGCCCAAATCATCTCATTCCACATTCCGGACCAAGTTTCATGAGGCTTCAGTTCTCCTCGGATTTCCGAAAAATTTTCGGCGAGTATCTTCCTGCCCAAATGATTGATGTGCAGGTACTGCGCCATGCACTGGAGACGGTTCGGGCCTGTCGGACGCAATGGGGGTTGTCCCCACCCTGTTTCTGGATTGCCTCGCCTCCCGACCATTGGGAAAAGTGGAATCGAACGCTGGCTGAATTTGGACTCTCCCAAAGTCACGAATTGCTGTTTACGGCAACTCAAAAAGTACACCCATTTTGGGTGTATCTTTTTCTGGACGCTCAGTTTTCCTGTTGTATTGCGGCTGAAAGCCTTCCATCTACAGGGCTTGATCAAGGACCGACGCTGGTGGGGAGTGTCAGTTTTGATCCACACGTGGTTGAAAAAACGGCTCAGACGCTCCTGCGCCATCAATCTCAGAAAATCCAGCGCCTGCTGCGTGATGCCTTACATAACCCTCACCTTGATAAAGTCGCCCGTCAGATTCACCGGGCCGAAGCCACCGAACGATTTGCCGCATTGCTGGCCCAAACCCAGGTTCAACAGACAGCGGTGCCAACCAGTATTTCGGCCACGGTTTCCCTTTCGTACCTTGAAGAATTGATTGGTATTTTGAGCGATTCGGCATCGGGTCAGGCCGGTGCGGCATTGCTTCATCGAGTGGTCAATGCCATTGCCCACCTGACGGATTACCGGCTGGTGCTGGTCTCGTTGTTTAAAGAAGACTTTCCTTACCGTGATTTGGTGGGATGCGACGCCATTCCGGCTGAAATTTTAGAGCGGATTCACCAGATTCCATTTCCACAGGACGAATTCCGGCAATTGCTTCATCTAGGTGAACCAATCCAGGTTGGTACGCTTGGTCGGGCGCTCTACTTTCCACCACGGCTCCACCATGTTTTAGAGCGTGAAAATCTCTATAAAAGCCCTGAGCCTTATACCGGAGGGCAAGGGAAGTGGAATAAACACGACGAACTGTTTGTCCCGATTGTCAGTCAAGATGGTGAATATCTGGGGGTGATGTCCCTGGATGATCCGCGATCTGGCAAATCCCCGACCGAACAAAGCGTGTTACCAGTGATTGCCTTTGCCCGACAAATTTCTCTGATTTTAGAGCGCCACCGGGTTGAGCAGGAAATGGAACGCATGCTGATTCAGCTTTCGGTCAATAATAGCGAACTGGCCGGGTTGAATCTGGTGCTTGAAACCACCAGTCGCTCTATGGACCGGCACGGTGTGCTGGAAGGGGCGCTCAAAATCCTCGATGTGGTTGACCTCGAAGCCGCGGCGATTCTGACGCTGGATGAAAATCGCGAACAACTTCGACTCGAACACGTCAGCAATGTGCCGGATCCGCTCTGCCGTCTGATGTATGACTTTGGGGTAGAATGCTTTACGGTCGGACTGAAAACCACTCGGGATGAGCTGGAAATCCACGATCTTGAAACCATCCATACCTCGCTTCCGCATCTCAAACAAACGCTGCAACGAGAACAAATTCAAACGTTGGTCAGTGTTCCCCTGTCAGGCCGCAACGGCGTACTGGGCGTGATGATCTTATGGTCGCACGAAAAACGGAGTTTTTCCGCTCCAGATTGCCGCTTACTGGCCAACGTTGGAAAACAGGTTGGGCTGGCTCTTGAAACAACACAGTTATTTGAGCATTCGCACCGACTGGCGACCCAAATGAGTGCCTTGTTTGAAGTTGGTAAAAGTATCACCTCGCATCTGGCGCTCAAACCGCTCCTGGACTCAGTCACTCAAAATGCAGCCACGCTGTTAAATGCAGATCAGGTTTCCGTGGCGCTCCTTGACGATTCGCACGCCGTGACGGAATTGACCAAATGGATTCGCCCGGTTCCGCCAGGACTCACAGTTATTAATTCTGATACCCCTCCGGGCACACCACCGCCAACAGATAAAACACCTCCGAATGGAATCCTGCTCAGCCTGCCAATTCGCACCACGCATCCTGAAACCGGTGAAGCACGGCAAATTGGTATGTTTCACGTTGGTCGAAATTCGCCCCGGCAGCCATTTTCTCAGGTTGAAGTTGAAATGCTCAACAACCTCACCACCCATGTCTCAATCGCGGTTGAGAATGCACGGGCATTTGAGGCTGAACACAAACGCAGCAAGCAATTTCGGTTGATCAACACGTTTTTGCGGGAAATCAGCGCCATTCTCGATTCTGAGGAAATGCTGAAACGGGCGGCTCAGGTCATTTGTGAAAATTTCGGGTATGTGCAGGTCTCAATTCACCTCTATCACGCCGAAGCACGACTGGTGATGGTTCGAGCCGTGGTTGGCAATCAGGTGGCAGTCGGCTGGAATCCGGGGGATGTGTTGCCTTGCACCCAGGGCATTTTGCATCAGGCCATCCAAACCAGACACACGGTCAAAATTGATGATGTGCGAAAAGTGAAAGATGAACTGGTCAATATCCCCGAAGTCCGCTCACGACTTGCCATTCCAGTGCTGCGCGGCAGCGAAGTCATTGGCATCTTACTGCTTGAACATTCTGACCCAGGGCATTTTGATCGGAGTGATGTGATTACGGCTGAAATTCTGGCTGATGGAATCGGCGTCGCACTGCGTAAAACCGAACTCTACAGCGAGGTCATGCTGGCCAACACCCAGCTTCAGGAAATGATTCGGGTCAAGGATGATCTGGTTTCGATGGTCGCCCATGATTTTCGCTCGCCGCTCACCACCATTCAGGCTTATAGCGAAGTCCTTTCCGATCAAACCGAAGATTCCAGCACCAAACGGTATCTGCAAATTATCAATCAGCAATCCCGCCATTTAGCCCGGCTGGCCAATGACACACTGACGATGTCACGGCTTGAATCACACAAAATGAATTTTGAATTTCAGCCAGTGTATTTGCGGGAACTGATTGAACTGGTTCTCGATAGCCGGTTTGGTGAAACCAACATTACCTTTGAGACAGTCTGGCCGGAAACCCCGATTGTGGTGTCAGCCGATTCAGGGCGACTTCAGGAAGTCTTTGATAACTTGATCGGCAATGCAGTGAAATACTCTCCCGCTGGTGGAAGCGTTGTGATTAAAGGATCAGTTCAAGGAGACATCGCCTGCCTCTCAATCACTGATCATGGAATTGGGATTGCTCAAGAAGACCTTCCCAAACTCTTTGAGCGATTTCAGCGAATGGGCAATGCCCGGAAACTGCGGATTCCTGGCACTGGACTGGGCCTCTATATCTGCCGATCAATCATTGAAGCCCACAACGGGCAAATTGAAGCCGAAAGCGAACTGGGCCAGGGCTCAACTTTCCGTGTTTTTATCCCGCTCCACCAGCCAGACAAAACTGAGACCCCATCAGAAGACGAAAGGCGAACCGAAACCATCGATTCGCCTTAGTTTGAAGAGTTTGAGTGGATTCTGCCCAATATCTGGTGGACGATGAGCCCTGAAAAAGCCCGGTTGCTTTTCTGCAACAAGATCGCTTTTTCTTCATTCTTCATTCTTCATTCTTCATTCACTCGACCAGCGCCTGATTGGCATTCAGCCGGCCACCAGTTTTGATCTTGCCCTTCAGTGATTTGACCGGAACCGCACTGTCAAGCAATCGCGCTTTTAAGTCAGCCGCTTTCAGGTCAGGTGTTTTTGAGAGCACCAGCGCTGCGGCACCCGAAACATAGGGGGTAGCCATCGAGGTGCCTGAATAATAGGCATACTGGCCATTTGGAATCGTGCTGTAGACTTCGACGCCTGGCGCACCGATGTGAACGGTGCTTTCCCCATAATTTGAAAACACGGCCAGATCATCATTGTTATTGAGGGCTGCGACCGAAATCACATTTGGAACGTTGTAACAGGATGGGTAATTGGGATCCTTATCGGTGTTGGTTTCGTCGTTCCCAGCAGCGGCGACAAACAGAATGCCTTGATCATTGGCTCGCTGAATCGCTTCTTCCAATGCTTTCGAATATCCACCACCGCCCCAGCTATTGGAAAGCACCCGCAAATTCACGCCTCGGGCCTTCATTTCCAGACCATAGTTAATACATTCCAGCGCATCGTTGAGCGAACCACCGCCGTGACCTGACAGGAACTTGAGCGCCATAATCCGCACATTCCAGTTTACGCCGACAATTCCTTCGCCATTGTCTCCGACTGCGCCAATGATTCCGGCACAATGTGTTCCGTGGCTGTTGTCGTCCATCGGATCGCCACTGTTGTGAATGGCGTTGTACCCATACACGTCATCAATCACGCCGTTTTTGTCATCATCAATCCGGTTATCTGGAATTTCGTTTTCATTGACCCACATGTTGGCAGCCAGATCAGGGTGCAGATAATCAATCCCACTATCAACCACGCCAACCACAATGTCTTTGCTGCCAGTTGAAATATTCCAGGCCGCAATGGCTGAAATATCAGCTCCAGCCTTTCCACCTGGTCGGCCCTGGATCGGCTGTCCGGTGTTGTGGTGTCCCCATTGCTGTTCAAATCCAGGATCATTGGGCCAGCTATCTGATTGATGATACACATAGTTTGGCTCAACAAACTCAACATTGGGATCAGCACGATAGATTCGCAGCACATCTTCAACACTGAGCGAAGTGCCAACCGTTTCAAATGAGAGACCAGGAAGGTATTTGTATTCGTTGACGTGCTCGCCTTTCAACCGGGCTAGCAAGGCTTCAATCGCACTGCGTTTCGTGCCTTGTTTATACTTGACAATATAGCCACGGTACTCCAGTCCAGCCGTTTTGCGGCACGAATGACCAGCCGGAAAGTCAGACTGTTTCAGGGAAGGAATTCCACTGCAGAGTTGTTTGGGTAAAGCTCGACGTTGAGTTTCCCACCGATGAATGGCCCCTGCCCAGTAAGCAGCAATGACCACCATTAACCCGAGTGTGAGATGGAAAAGTGGTGAGCGTTTCACGGCCTCGTACCTCCTGATGTCACAACGTTGGGTGGCGTCTGGTCAAAATCAGTTTGGCCAAACGTCACGGATAAATCTTGTAGTGTGAACCTTGATAGCGGAAGAGACGAACCTGCTGCGAGTTGGCACGATATTCGGCATCATCTCCGTCGCCTTTGGTTTGAACAATAATGCGCCAGCCGTCAGTCATCATCATGGCTGCCATTTCACCGTTGACCGGTGCCCCCAATACCGCATTGGCAAATTGGGTTTTTTCGGTGCGGGTAACCTTGATATCACTTCGGTTGACACCTCGTCGCCTGGCAAAATCAGCGACAGCGATTTCCACAGCCTGTTGCTCTGTAATAGCCATCGTTTTTGGCACTCGTCCTTTTGAGGAAGTTTCCAGTTTGGATAAGGGAAATGTCCAACTCTAGCCCGACTTGGGTGAGAAGACAAGTCAGCACACGGTTCACTGAATCCCAAGCCGTTCGCGGATGAATTTTTCAACTTCGGCTTCGATCAATTCGCCATTCACGACCCAGGCTTTTTCTGCCAGGACGTCACCTTGTTTGGGAAATGTTGCGGGTTCGAGAAAAACATTGTAGGGCGACCCCCACCGGCGAGTATCACCTGTTGTCTGACGATACCCAAAGTGCGTCGTTTTCTCGCGGTCAGCCCGATCTTCTGATTCAACCACCACTGGAATCGAGAGTTTATTGCCAGCAAAGAAGGTCCGGGCTTCGTCACTGGAACCGTACTCATTGACCGCAATCACTTCCAGACCTTGAGCATGGTATTTGTCATAGAGTCGGGCGACAACCGGGGCTTCGTTGTGCCAGTTGCCACACCAGGGCGCATAATACACCACCAGAACCAGCTTTTTCCCAGTTGCCCAGTCACGCAAATTCACTGACGGGGCATCCGCCTTTAAACTCTTATAGGTCCAATCCTTATAAGCAATTTTTTGCTCCTGGAGCGGTGCGTATTCGTGTGATTCCTGAGGTATCACAGGCAACAGCAAACTCAAGACACTGAGAAGTATAAAGGCAAGTGAGTGCATTTCATTTCCTCCGAAAGACCCACCCGCTGACGCAGGTGGTACTGACCTAGCTGACCAGGGCGGTTTTCAGAACCTGTCGCACGTGCTCGACATAGACAAATTCCATGTCTTTGACCAGCTCTTTGGGCATTTCTTCGACATCTTTGCGGTTTTGTTGGGGCAAAATGACGGTTGTGATTTTGGCGCGCCGGGCAGCGAGTACTTTTTCTTTGACACCGCCAATCGGCAGAACGTTTCCACGAAGTGTAATTTCTCCGGTCATCGCGACTGATTTTCGGATGGGTTTGTTGGAAAAAGCTGACACCATGGCTGTGGCCAGGGTAATCCCGGCGGAAGGACCATCTTTCGGAATGGCGCCTTCGGGAATATGAATGTGGATGTCGTGCGAGGCAAAGTCAGCTTCCAGGATTCCCAGCTCTTTACACCGGGCTTTGGCAAACGAAAGCGCCGCCTGGGCTGATTCCTTCATCACATCACCCAGTTTGCCAGTTAAGAGCAGACTGCCCTTCCCTTTCATCAACAAGACTTCGATATAGAGGACATCACCGCCAACCGGCGTCCAGGCCAGACCGGTTGCCACGCCAACCTGGTCTTTTTTGAGCAACTCATCAGCCATGAACTTGGAAACACCCAGAAATTCCTGCAAGTTTTTGATCGTGACCTGAATACGTCCAGTTTGGCCTTCCGCCACACGCCGGGCTACTTTCCGACAGACTGAAGCAATCTCACGTTCCAGTTGTCGCAATCCGGACTCACGCGTGTACTGCATAATGATTGCCCGTAAGGCTGAATCTGAAAATGAAATGTGTTTGGACGATATCCCGTTTTCATCCATCTGTTTGCGGATGATGTGACGGCGCAGGATGGCGAGTTTTTCTTCTTCGGTATACCCCGACAATCGCAGGACTTCCATGCGGTCGCGTAAGGCTGGTTGAATCGTGTCCAGAATATTGGCGGTCATCATAAACATCGCGTTGGACAAGTCGAACGGCACGCCAAGATAGTTGTCACGAAACGAATGGTTTTGTTCCGGGTCAAGCACTTCGAGCAACGCCGAGCTTGGGTCGCCACGAAAATCTGAACTCACCTTGTCAATTTCATCCAGCATAATGATTGGATTGTTGGTCGCCGCCTGTTGAATTGCCTGAATAATCCGCCCTGGCATGGCACCAACATAAGTTCGTCGGTGGCCACGGATTTCCGCTTCGTCGTGAATCCCGCCCAGAGAAATGCGAATAAACTTGCGGCCCAGCGCACGTGCCACCGACCGCCCAAGCGAGGTCTTTCCAACGCCAGGAGGGCCGACCAGACACAAGAGCGCCCCTTTGGTTTTCCCTTTGAGTTTACGGACAGCCAGATCTTCGATGATCCGTTCTTTCACTTTCTCTAACCCGTAATGATCTTCATCCAGAATGGTTTGCGCCTGTTTGAGGTCCAAATTGTCGGTTGAGGAAACTGACCACGGCAGCCCCACCATCAAGTCCAGATAATTGCGAAGGGTTGATGCTTCCGCAGCGTCTGGGTGCATCCGTTCCAGCTTTTTCAATTGCCGCAGGACTTCCTCTTCGACTTTTTCCGGCATTTTGACTTCAGCAATTTTTTCGCGGTACTGATTGATTTCTTCCAGCAGTTCATTGCCTTCACCCAACTCCTGTTGAATGGCTTTGAGTTGCTGGCGCAGATAGTACTCGCGTTGAGACCGGTCTATTTCTCCTTTGGCCTGGCTGTTAATTTCCTGCTGGACCTGTAACACGCTGATTTCGCGAGCCAGGAGTTCATTGACCCGACGCAGACGTTGACTGGGATCAATTTGCTCAAGCACGGTTTGGGCTTCGGCAACTTTGAGTTCCAGGTTCGACGCCACCAAATCAGCGAGTCGTCCGGCATCTTCAAGGCTATTGGTAATTGCCATGACTTCCGGAGAAATGTTTTTCCCCAGGGTGATGGCTTTTTCCATTGAGTTTTTAATATTGCGGGTCAGGGCTTCGAGTTCGAGGGATGATTCAAGTTTGGGTTCAGTCAATGGGGTGATGGTCGCCCGCAGGTAGGCCGGGGTTTCCTCAATTTTTTTGACGAGCGCCCGAGAAATCCCCTGCACCAAAATTCGAATCCGGCCATCAGGCAACTTCATCATGCGCATGACGACGGCCACGGTTCCAACCTGATGGAGGTCCTGTTCAACTGGTTCATCTTTATCTCCATCACGTTGTGACAGCAATAAAATCAACCGGTTATCTGAAAGCACTTGCTCAACCGACCGAATAGAGCGTTCGCGTTGGACAAAAAGCGGAACGATCATAAACGGGAAGATCACGATATCCCGCAGTGGAAGGACTGGCAGAACCTCGGGAATTTTGACAGCATCTTCCCCAGTCAGGTCTTGTGGATCCTGGTCGATCAATATTTGGTCAGCCATTGGGTATTCTCTCCTCAGCACAATTGTCGGTTTTAATGACGGATGTTCAGCATAGCCGTTCCATCTTTGGTTTCTCAACCAACTGTGTCGGATTCGGCACAAAAGACAGCGGGCTGAAGAAAACGGGCTGAAGCATTTCAGGATTAAGGACAAATCCTCAAATCCATTTGCTTCAGCCCGTTTGCTTCTACCCGACTTTTTCAGCCTGACTTCTTCAGCCCGACTTCCTATCCTTTAATCACCTTGGCTTTGCCATAATCAACATCAAACTGTTTGTCTGACAGTTTTGGGTTAAAAATGATATTGCTCAACGTCACTTCGGTAAAATCGCGATTGCGTTCATAAAAAATCTGGCGCACTGGTAACCAGGTCTTGGTATCAATCCAGACTTCAATTCTGGTAAATCCATCCTGGGCTTTGGGTATCAGGGTTAAATGGGTGGTTTGCATGCCATTAAAGCCTTCATTTCCAACCAGTTTAATGTCAAATTTTTCTTTGAGTTGAGCCGCTGAATTCAGAATTGACAAGATACCGGACGACCCGGCTTTGCTTGCCACTTTACTCACGGTGCTTAAAAAAACTTGATTGAGATTTCGCTCAAATAAAAGACCTTTGTCACCGTTTACTGCGACCACTTTTGGTTGTGGCTGGGTGTAATCAATCCGCATCCGACGAACACTCCCTGGCTTATACAACAGGGTTCCGACTTGCTTCGGGTCTTTAATATTGAGTTGACCGTTGGTGCGTTGGTGTGAAACCGTGGCTTGCAGTCCCGTCATTTGGCGACTGGTGGTTTCAACATTGGCCAGAACCGTATTTAAGGCATCTGCCGGAGCGTTGGCCTGAACGGCTGCGAAATTGCCGGGAATGACCGATATCGCAGTGATTCCAATAAATAAGATGACCGAAAAAAGTGCTTTTAATTTCATAACTTGTGTTTTTTGACCTCAAAACTTCGCTATCCTGGCCAGATGACTGGCTAGTTTGATTGATACCAGACCTGGTATCCAACGATCACCCCGTCCTCGTTTGATACCGCCTCAAAATGTTTGAGCTTAACCTCTTGACCGCCCCGACGGCGTGAGCCGGCTGATTCCAACAACCCTTTCAGAGTTGTTGCCGGGGCCTGGTTTTGCAATTCCCCTGTGCTGATGTAATCGGGTTTTTTGAGCGAACGGGATTTGCGCTCGTCAAAAAACGAAGTTGGGATGAGAAAAATAAAAGCGAGGATGGCTACGCACAACACATCGTACTGCCAGGTTCCTCGCTCATAATTCCAGAGCACAGTGGCTTTGATCACTTCAAAAATCTTGCGCATAGTGTGATTCGCGCTCCTTAACTCTCACAACAAAAGGCACTTGCTTTATTTGCCAGCCAAAACACCGGGTTCGACGGCAGACAAAGCTGATTTTTGCACCGGGACGTCGTGCAAAATGCGACCATCCCGCATGGTAACCAGTCGGTTTGCCGTTTGGGCCGCTTCCAGATTATGGGTAATCATCAAAACTGTCTGACCAAGTTCTTTGTTGAGCTTGACCAGCATATCAAGCACGATTTGTGAGTTTTCGCTGTCCAAATTGCCAGTGGGTTCATCCGCAAGCAAAATCGCCGGGTGGTTGACAATCGCCCGGGCCAGGGCAACCCGTTGCTGTTCGCCGCCAGAAAGCTCAATTGGCTTGTGATGGAGGCGATTTTCGAGCGAAAGCAACTGCAAAATTTGGCGGCGATACTCCTGGGCCGGTGCTTCGTTTTGCGAGCCCTTCTGACGAATCCGCTCAGCCAGTTTGAGATTTCCTTCAACCGAAAGGGTCGGAAACAGGTTAAACCGTTGAAAAACAATGCCAATTTTGCGACGGCGGATGTCAGTTCGATAGGCATCGGACGCTTTGGCAAGGTCTTCTCCATCCACCAACACCGTGCCTTTGGTTGGTTTGAGCAGGCCGCCCAGAATATGTAAGAGCGTTGATTTGCCCGAACCGGACTGTCCCATCACAGCCACAAATTCGCCTTCTTTTACCTCCAGATTGATTCCACGCAGGGCTGGCACATCAACTTTCCCGGCCCGGTAAATCATAGAGACATCAATGGCTTGCAGAATTGTTTTCATAAACCTCAATTGACTTTCTGAACTGAGCAAAGCCTGCTTTCTAAATTTTTAGGAGCGCCGGATGACCTATTCATAGCTCAAGGCATCCACTGGATCCTGATTGGCGGCACGCAGTGCCGGGTAAAGTGCCCCGAGCAACCCGCTGCTCAACCCAATCAATGCGGCATACAGCATCCAGCGGGGTTCAAGCTCAACCTGTAACGAGGTGAATTTGGTGATCCCAACTTTCAACAAAAATGAAAAGAGAAATCCAACCACAACCCCCAGAGCACAAATCAGGAGGGCTTCCTGTTCGATTTCGCGAATGATAAATGCTTTTGAGGCCCCAAGTGATTTGAGGATGCCAATTTCACGTGTTCGCTCGGTAATGGTGGTATACATCGCCAGTAAGACAACCAGTAAGCTTACAATGATTGCCAGCCCAACTACAACTTTTAGAAATTGATTAAAGGCCGGAATTCCATTTTCATAGAGCTGAAGCAGGTCTTCCATCGGCATAATTTTGTTGCCGGGCAGTGCCGTATCAATCTTTTTCGCGAGTGAAGCCTGACTTTCTGAGCCAGTCCCTTTGACATAGATCACCGTACAGCGATCTGGCGACGAAAGAATTTCCTGCATGCTGGCCAGATTGATTTTGATTCGGGCGCCGCTTTCGGGCTGATAGATGCCACTGACTTTAAACTTGCGGTTAAAGAGTTCGATTTCGCTGCCGACCGTGACCTTTTTGTGTTTGGCGTAATCCTCATCAACAATGACATCCAGCTCGTTTTGCAACGGTTGCCCGACCTTCATGGTGATACCTGACATTTTGGCATAACTTGGAAAATCAATGCCTTCCAGGATTTCAAACCCAATTCCGTTTTTGCTCTCTTTGAGATACTGGCCGACGGGTGTGGTCACCGTGACTCCGGGGACCTTGTTCAGTTCAGCCTGATACTGGGTTGGGAGGGCCAACGAGGTTGTGGTCAGACTGAATTCACGGCAAAACATGATGTCAGCACCCACGTTTGAGTCACGTTGCGCACGACTGTGCTGCATACCGTTCACCAATCCAACAAAAATCAAAACCAGCACCACCCCAAGTGCCACCCCGAGAATACTCACGGCGGTTCGGGTGGGGCGCTGCTGCACATTTGAAACAACTAAACTGTCCATAATGATTGAAAGAGGGCGAAAGATGAAAAGTCAGTAGTCAGTAGTCAGTAATGCCAATTAAGAGTTGGAAAAGCCTTCAACAA
>CAZXCE010000151.1:6287-15148 GCA_964639175.1 uncultured Clostridia bacterium | reverse complement strand
CTGGGTCATTGGTCGTCAACGTCAGCGTCACTGTCCCAGCCGAAATCTCCCCGGCGGATGGCGTATACACCGCATTCAACGTCGTGGCATTCGGGTTGAAGGTTCCACCACCACCGCTCCACGTCCCACTGCTGGCACTGCCTCCCACCGATCCGGCCAGTGTCACATTTGGGCTGCTCGCACATACTGTCTGATCGGCTCCCGCATTCACCGTCGCTGCCGGATTGATCGTAATCGTCACCGTCGCTGACGAGGCCGTACAGGGTGAATTTGAAATCGTCCACCGCACAATCACCGGCCCAGTGCCACTGGTGTGAGTGAATGTGGCATTTGGCGTCGTCGCATTCGGATTGAACGTTCCGGTCCCGCCACTATCAATGCTCCAGCTTCCCGTGCCGCTTGATGGGGTGTTCCCTCCCAAACCAGCCGTGGTTCCACTCACACAGATTGTCTGTGCTCCGCCAACTGTTGCCGTTGTTGGTGGCTGGTTGACAGTCACGGTGGCGCTTCCGCTTCCTGTGATGGGACAACTGCCGTTGTCTGTTCCAGACTGGACTGAGTAAGTCGTGGTCGAACTGGGCGAAACGGTAAAGGTCAAGGGGCTGCTTCCGGTTTGGGTGCCGCCGCCATTGTTGAGGGTCACACTATAGGGTGGAGTGCCGCCCGTCACGGTCACGGTTACCGTTGAATTGGACCCAGCGCAAATGGTGCCTCCACCCGTCACGGCTCCAGTAATCGTTGAACAGGCTGGCGCATAGTTGATATTTGCCGCCAAATGAATAATGGCGAGGGTGTTTGAAGTCCAACTCATTGTAGTCGAAGATCCCACTGCCGGTTTGATGCTGGTCACATAGCGACCAATCCCCCCGGATGGTGAAATGATGGAAAGATTGGTTCCATGAACCGTTGCCTGTCCGGATCCTGGGGTAGCAGTTATCGCGCCGGAATTGACAAAGCAGTCGAACAAATCAAAGGCCAGATCACCCGTGGTGGTGGTCAGGAGCGGCAGCCCGGAACCAACGTTGGTCCCGGTTGCAGCATTGTTTAAGACACCATCAATAGGTGTTGTCTGGTCCACATTTTGAAATGTCTGGGCCGTCAGAACCGTATTGGCGGCAGTTGAAAAACCGGTCACGGTGATCGTCTGGGTGTCGCTTGAGGTACTGGTGCCAAGTGCCAGCGACCAGATGGAATCCATTGCAAATCCATCGTTTTTTTGAACAGCCATGGTCATGACTGACGCCCCGAAACTCACTGAGCCAATCGTGGTGCTCATGGCATTTGAGGCTGTTACCACCAGCAACCGATTTGTTCCGGGTGGCACCGTGTAGGTGAGAGTCGTAACACCTGTGTTTTGCGCTGGAGCCCCCAAAGCAGTTACGCCGGTAAATGAAGGTGAGGTTGAGCCATTCTCAAAAGCGCCAATGTCTACGATACCGTTAAACCGGTTGAACCCAATGCCGCGCTGGTCACTGGCGAGAGACGCGGCAGCCGTATTGTCACCCAGATTGATGGCGAGTTCCGGCGACGTGGCAAGCAGCGCGTGCGTTTGCGTTGGACCGCCGTTGTTGGCAAGCGCGCCGAGGTTGACCACCTTGGGTGAGGCCGTCGTGCCGACTTGTGAGGCAGTGCTCGAATCAAAGCCGCCACCGCCATCGGCACCAATCACAGAGTTCACAGCCGTAAACGTACCGGTGCTATTGGTCCAGCTTGTGTCATCAGCCGTGGTACCGGTTGGGCCATTAAAGTTTCCAACCACCAGTGTATTGGTGAGGGTTACGGAGTTACCAGACAGGCTACGAATACCGCCACCCAAAGAGCCAGCCGCACACCGATTGTTGGTCATGGTGCAGTTGGTCATGGCCAGCGAGCTGACTGAGGCAACTGAAATGCCGCCCGCATTACCTGCCCCAGAACTATTGCCAGAGATTGTGCAGTTACGAAACGTGCCTGCCGTATACGTCAGGTTCACGCCTCCGGCGCCGCCGCCGGTCACAGCGTTACCGGAAACGGTGCTGTTTGTCATCAACAGTGTCGAGATGGGGGACGATGCCAGAGAATTCATGCGGATACACACGCCACCGCCAAAGCTAGAGGTGGCGGTGTTTCCTGAGATGGTACAAAAATTGATCGCCAGCGTAGCCCCAACCGTGCCCTCAGCATTGATCCCTCCGCCCTGGCCACCAGCACTACAGCCGGAGATGGTACAAAAATTGAGCGTCAACGTAGCATCAGTGACGTTGATGGCCCCTCCGTTGTCAGTTGTCCCCGTACCTGGGTTACCATTGGTCATCGTCAACCGGTTGATGGTGAGCGAAGCGGCACCCGAGGCATTGGTAACGGTGAAAATTCGAAAGTTTGCCGCCACCCCGCGTGTCACCGTCAATGTCCCGGAGGTTGGCCCATTGATGGTAATGTTGCTATTGGTGATTGTGGGGAGCGCCGATTGCAGGCTAATCGTGCCAGTAACACCTCCAGCTTCGATGAAGTGTGGTCCAGCGCCTGCCCCAAGTGCACTCGTGATGGCCTGTCTCAGTGATCCTGATCCGCTATCGTCGGTATTGGAAACGGTAAATACAGCCTGTGGATTAACGGTGAGGTTGGCAAGCTCCTGATCAGTTTGTGTGAGTGCAGGTAAAGCCTCAGCCGGCACAGCGGGTGCATCCAGTTGAGATGCCTGGGATTGCCGGCCTTCTTGCCAGGCCTGAACGAATCCATTCAAGGTGTCACCACCCAGGCACAAGCCAAAGCATACGATAAGGAAACTTATAAAAAGAGGGTTGAGCACACGACGGGCAAAATCAGATCGAAGCTGGGGTTTCATAGATATGCACCTTGAAAAAGTTAGAAAAAGTCAGGAGATGTAATTGGCTTCAACGATAAAGAATTTGATATAGGGAACAATTAGCCAGCATCACCGGGAGGCAGACAACAGACACACCTCAGTCCTTTTATTGCGTGTAGACAATAAACTCCGATGATACCCTTTATGACAGAAGGGAAAATCGCCCAAAAACTGTAATTTTCATTCCTGGCAGCCTGGTAACCAAATATGAAAAGTACAGACGGGGAAGAGATTTTTCAGGTTTGGAGCCAATGACAAGTTGTACTCTCTCAAAAACAATTCGTCAAGGAAAGTAATAACAACCCGGTCTGGCATCATAAAATAGACCTGTCACATTGTCGGCTTACGGGTGAGGTCATTCTTTATCAGCACTGAATTCGATACCAGCGGGATGCCACTGTTCCCCAACCGAAATCTGGTGGACAAGGCAGCCTGGAATGCGGTGAAATAATCCCCATCACAAACACATTCAAGGTATGCTTCAGAGTGACCAGGAAGGAATTCGAATTCAGACCAGATTCTTCGGCAAATCCCGGTCAATTTTGTCCATTGAAAGGATTCATTCGGAATGATCAGCGTTCTTATTTCTGATCTCCTCGATCAAATCCAGGGAAAACCAGCCAGTCGCCAGATATCGCCAGAAGGCACTGCCGTTCCGAGTGATTCGCCCATTCTGCGAGCCATCACCCAGGCCGGGCTTCTGCTGGAGCGCTACACGTTTGCGATTGAAAACGAAGGCTTCTATCAGGCCATGCTGACGCCTGACTTGCTGCACCATTCACTGACCGAAGAAGAATCTATTGCCTTAATTGCTGCCCTCAGTGAACTCTTAAAAACTGACTCGACTCACGCCGGAATGGCCGCCTGGGCCCTTGGTCGAACCAGCGAAGACGGCGCCCGCGAGGCACTGGCTCAGGCTCTGGAACAATGGTCAAACCACCCTGACAACACGGTCTATCAAATCCTGGCTGGATTGGATAACTTCGGATTGGCCCCCTATTCCGAACTGGTCTGGGAGGTCGCCCAAAAAGGTCTGCCGCGCTCCGCCGAACTCGCCCGGCAGGTGTTGACGATCAACAATGATTTCCGGTGGTGAGGGGTTCCGGGTTCCGGGTTCCGGGTTCCGGGTTCCGGGTTTTCGAATTGGATTTCTCTTTGTCCCTTCTGTCCTTTTATCTTTTCTGAACCTGGAACCCTGAGCAGGCCGTAAACGACCTGCCTTAATTCAGCCACCGCTACGCGGCGAAAACCTCGACCAGGTGACAAAGTGTAAGGGCGGTGTTGCTTTGAACCGCGCCCCACTCGAAAACCCTGAACCCTGAACCCTAAGTATTCGAATGCTTTTCCAGCGACAAAATGCCAGAGATCTGGTTCATCCATCTGACAACCAGATTGCCCGCCAGCTCCGGTTTCTCAAAAGCTATGGCCGGTCAGCCTATGCATCGCTAACTGATGCCCAGGGAAACTGGGTTCAGGTCGGAGGTGGTCGGGCAACCTGTGTGCTTGAATATAAAAATGGTGAAACCGGTCACCTGTTTCGTGCTTTCCAACCACAACCAGTTGTTCCGCCAGAATTTGACGAGGCAGTACTCACTTTTGCCGGAAGTCAGCTTCGGTTGTCTCAAAATGAGTGGTTCACGATTGAGCAGGTGATTGAGGTCTTCCTTGCTTTTCGCCATCAACGACCGTTTCCAGAAACGGTCAACTGGCGTGACATCACTGATCAGATGACAAGGTGACTTGGGTGACAAGGTGACAAGGTGTAAGGGCGGTGTTGCTTTGAACCGCGCCCCACTCGAAAACCCGGAACCCGGAACCCTGGTTCCTCACTCCAACCAAAATTCCTCATCAAACACATCATCAGTCGGTGACACGGCGACTTCAGCTTCTTCAGCGCGCCGGGTGGCAAAATATTCGACAATTTGTTTGGCTTTGAGTGGACCGACAAACGGTGTCAGTTCAACTTCGGAGGCCCGTCGGACATTCTCCAGGCTGCCAAGATTGCGCAGCAACCGGGTTTTGAGCTTGGGGCCAACGCCTGGAATCGCCAGCAGTTCCGAATCAAAATCGCGCATTTCGCGCCGTTTGCGGTGATAGGTCACGGCAAAGCGGTGGGCTTCGTCACGCACCATCTGCACGAGATGAATCAGCGGCGAGTGATGGTCAATTCGCACTGGATCCTGTTCGCGGCCTTTGACAAAGAGCAATTCCTCGCGCTTGGCAATTGCCACCATCGGCACGGCTTCGAGTCCAAGCTGACGCATCGCGGCAGCGGCGGCTGACAACTGTCCCTTCCCTCCGTCAATCAGCACGACATCCGGAAGCGGTTTTTCTTCCCGCAAGAGCCGCTTGTACCGGCGCCCGACGACTTCTTTCATTGATTTGAAGTCATCAATCCCTTCCACTGTCTTGATCATAAACTTGCGGTATTCGGCCTTGTTCATCACGCCGTTATCACACACCACCATTGAGGCCACGGTTTCAGCCCCCTGAATGTGCGAGATGTCAAAGCATTCAATTCGGCCTGGAAAACAGGGGAGTTCCAGCGTGTCGGCAAAGTCTTCGAGCACTTTCTGCATATCGGGCTTGAGTACTCGAAACCGCTGGTCAAACGAAATTTTGGCGTTGCGTTCGACCAGATCAATCAAATCGCGCTTTGGGCCGCGTTGTGGATCGAGAATTTTCACCCTGGTGCCACGCCGCTGGGTGAGGAATTCCTCAAGCAACGGGCGATCTTCGAAGTCAACTGGGATGTGGGCTTCACTTGGGACATAGTTGCCCAGGCTGTAATACTGTTTGAGGGCATCACCAATAAAATCACGCGGGTCAAAACCTTCAAGCGGCAGGTCCTCCCAGAAAAATTCACGCCGCCCGATGATTTTCCCATCGCGCATGGTAAACAACTGGAGGGCGGCGCGTGGGCCTTCGCGAAAATAGCCAAAAATATCAATATCTGCCGCAGTTTTGAGCATCATTTTTTGCTCTTCGCCAAGGCGCTCCATCAATTTAATCTGATCCCGGTAACGGGCAGCCTGTTCAAACCGGAGATTTTCTGACGCCTGCTCCATTCGCTCGCGGAGGCTGTCAATCAGATCCTGTTTTTTGCCTTCGAAAAACAGCTTCACGTCCTTAACTGCTTCATTATACTGGGTTTTTGAACAAAGATCTTTGACACAGGGCCCAAGGCAGCGTTTGATGTGGTATTCCAGACAGGGCCGTTCACGCTTGCCATCAATCTCGATTTCACAGGTTCGGAGTTGAAATAATTGATTGATGAGCTTTAATGTCTGCTGCGCCAGTGACGCCGGCAAATAGGGCCCGTGGTAAAGTGCCTTGTCGTTGAGCACACGCCGGGTTTTAATCACTCGGGGAAATCGCTCATTTAATGTCAGCTTCAAGTGGGGATACTGTTTATCGTCCTTGAGCATCACATTGTAGCGAGGCTTGTATTCCTTGATCAGATTGCTTTCCAGAATTAAAGCTTCAATTTCCGTATCAGTGACGATGAATTCAAAGTCGGCAATGCGTGACACCAGTTCGCGGGTTTTGGCATCATACCCCCGCGATTCCTGGAAGTAACTGCGAACCCGATTGCGCAGATTTTTCGCTTTTCCAACATAGATAATCCTTCCGGATTTATCCTTGTGCAGATAACATCCCGGACTGGTCGGTAAACTGGAGACTTTTTCATCAAGGTGCATAGGCTCGGGCCTGACTTTTGGTGCTTGGTTCTTGGTTCTTGGTCCTTGGTCCTTGGTCCTTGGTGCTTAGTGCTTGGTTCTTGGTTCTTGGTTCTTCTTCGAAAGTATTGGTTCCTAAGCACCAAGCACCAAGCACTAAGCACCAAAAAAAACAATAACTTCCGAAAGAGACTGTTTCGAATATGCCGTTTCAAAATGTGTTTGTGCGTGGATGGAAAGTGACCGTGATGGTCGTGATGTGTTTTCTCATGGTTGCGCCACTGGCGATTCAATTGCTGAATTCCAGTGTACTTGCGGCAGACAAAGGCCCGCAACCGATAGAGGTGGTCATTCAATGCGTTGAAGCGTTTTTCAATAATGACGACATCAAAATCCGTGGCTTTATGACTGATAGCGCCCAGACGGTGCTCGCCAATATGGCCACGACCGATGCCAGCGGGTACACAGAAATCAAACGTGCTATTTTGAGCAATCACCCACTGACTAAACTGGCTGAAACTGGAATCCGCACCGAAGTCATCACCGGCGCGGGTGGTCAGCGACGGATTCAACTTCGCTCTGGTGGACGCATTACGGGTGAAGTTCAATTTTCAGAAGTCTCCAGCCTGGCTGTTTCCGAAGACCTGTCAATCATCGAGGTTCGACTTTCGCAGTTTGAAGGCGAACCAGCCGCCCTTGCCTATCAGGTGATTTTGCTTAAAAACAAGAAGAAGAAAGACAAGCCCTGGCAAATCGCTTCGTTTTACAGCATTGCTGAAGGCGGAAAACTCGACGAGTTCTTCAGCCCTGAACGACTGGTTTCACTCCGAATCCAATCCAACGAAGAAGCCATCATGCGGATCTTGCGCAACGTCCAAAACTCTCAGGCTCAATACTTTATCGGCGCCGGGAAACAGGTGCGTTATGCCATGTCGCTTGATGATCTGCGCCGTGAAGGACTGGTCGGAACTGACATTGCAAGCGGCAAAGTGAAGGGCTATCGCCTGGAACTGGTCGTCAATAACAACCAGCGCCCGCCGGTTTTTGCGCTCTATGCCACCCCGAACGAATACAACAAATCTGGACGCCGCTCATTTGTGATCGAAGAAAGCGGAACGCTCCACGGTGCAGATCGGCAAGGATTGCGCGCCACCCCAAATGATCCGGAAATCAATGCACCAGATGAGAATACGGATGATGACTAATAGCGTTGAGGGGTCAGGGGTCAGGGTTTTCGAAATTTTGTTCTTTTCGCATTCCCAAAACTCAGCTTTCCTCTACTGAACCGACAACACCGCCGTCCCACAAATGCGGCCTTCACGCAAATCGGTCAGGGCTTGATTGGCCTGTTCAAGCGGATAGACCGTTACTTCGGTGTGAACTGGCACTTTCGGAGCAATTTCCAGAAATTCCTCGCCATCCTGACGGGTCAGGTTGGCGACTGACCGAATGACCCGCTCTTCCCACAAAATCCGATATGGAAAGGACGGAATGTCACTCATGTGGATTCCAGCACAGACCACAATCCCACCTTTGGTCACCGCCCGAAGTGCTGCCGGTACCAACTCGCCCGCCGGGGCAAAAAGAATCGCCGCATCCAGTTTTTCTGGCGCTTCCTGACCTGGGTCACCGGCCCAAACGGCCCCCAGGTTTCGCGCAAATTCCTGTCCGTCGGTATCGCCTTTTTTGGTGAAGGCATACACCCGCCGGCCCTGGTATCGCGCCACTTGAATCAGCATATGCGCCGCTGAACCAAAGCCGTAAAACCCCAGGGTTTCAGCAGATTCAGTCATTCGTAACGCCCGGTAACCAATCAGTCCGCCGCACAGCAGCGGCGCCGCTTGCAAATCCGGGTAGCCCTCTGGAATCGGGAAGCAATATCGTTCATCCGCAACAGTTTGTTCAGCATAGCCACCATCGAGGTGATAGCCAGTAAATCTGGCGTCATCGCACAGATTTTCTTTTCCCCGCTGACAAAACGTGCAGATGCCACAGGTCGAACCAAGCCACGGCACACCAACCCGTTGACCAGGTTTGAGATGCGTGACCTGTTCACCGACAGCTTCAATGATGCCAACGATTTGATGTCCTGGAATGAGTGGCAGCTTTGGATTGGGGAGTTCACCATCCACCACGTGCAAATCCGTCCGACACAGGGCACAGGCTGAAACCCGTAGTCGCACCTGGGTTGGACCAGGTACAGGTTCTGGAAGTTCAACCATTCGAAGTGGTTGACCGACTTGCTCAAAAATCATCGCTCGCATAATGCCTCGGTGTGGAGTGCGGCAGGGGTGTTGCGCGGGTTTTGAATAAAAAAAAAAGCGCTAAAACAAGGC
>CAZXCE010000151.1:0-6277 GCA_964639175.1 uncultured Clostridia bacterium | reverse complement strand
TAACCTCTCCAATATTCCCTGGGTGGGTTGTGCGGAAGTTTTAGGCCTTTTTGTAAAAAAAAACCAAACGCGCAAAAAAGCTGCCGCACTCCAAAGTTCATTACTCGAACATGTCTTCAGCCTTCACAATCCGAATTTTCTTCTCAGTGGCAGCCAGCGGGAATTTTTCGATTTCCTTGTCTTCCTTGAGAATATCATCCGGAGTGGCACTGTCATATTTCATGGGTGACACCGTGTTGGCAAGCATCTGCTGTTTGAGCGACTCAGCATCACGCGTAATCATTACCACTTTGAATGACTGTGAATTGAGGTGTTTTTTGATTGCGGCGTTGACTTCGGCCAGGGTGAGTTTCGGCAACCGCGTCTGGATTTCCTGAATGTAATCTTCAATTCCGTAAAACTTTGAATCCATTCGATATCCCAGACGACGGCTCAGCGTCTGAACCCACAACCGGCTGTAATTGAGCAGGAACTTGCGGGTTGATTCAAATTGCTCCTGTGTCATCCCGTTCTTCACCAACCGGTCGGTTTCCCACATTGCTTCCCGGAGCGCAAACAATCGGGCGGCATTGGGGACTGGCCGAATCCAGATGCTGAAATACTGTTTCTGGCGGGGCACATTGGGCAGGGCAAAGGTCGAGCCACCTTCCTGGATAAAGTGCTCGGCGTAGGAATAATCCCCATAGTTTAACCCGCGCTTGCCACGCATATTCTGCATCAGCACACCGTTAAAGGTCCGGTGTTCGCCAAGATAGGAATTGGCCACCAGCAAGGCGTAAAACTCTGAATCTTTGCGCGTCACATTGACCGGGAAGCCGAGTGAAATCGCCGTGGCATCCGTATCTTTTTCAATCAACGTGACTTCCAGCCCTGACGGGGGCGTGATGGTTCCAGCCCGGAGTTCCGCCGGTTTTCCAACCGGAAGCGCTGAAAAATCTTTCTCCATCTGGGCAACAAAGGTTTTGGGCACATCGCCGGCAACACCGACCATCAAATTGGATTGAGTATAATACTCCTGGTAAAACGCTTTCACGTCCTCCAGTTTCAACGCATTGAGCGAACGCACCGAACCGCCAATCACGTGATCATAGGCGTGGCCCCGGAAAATTTCGGTTTCAAGCGTCTGTTTGCCAAATTCCTCATCATTGGTGCTCCGAAGCGAGGTCTTCAGGTAATTGACCGCATCTTCGCGGACTCGATCAAATTCAGTCTGATCAAACCGGGGGTGGAGCAGCACGTCAGAGAAAATCGCATAAAACTTGTCGAGGTGGTCTTTGTGGACTTCCCCGACCATCGTCACAGTTTCTTTTTCGACTTTGACCGAGACATCGGCGGCCATTGGGTAGAGTTTTTTGAGGATGTCTTTGTAGGTCAGCGACTGGCTGCCGCCTTCTTCGATTAACCCGGCGGTCAGTTTGGCGATGCCTTCTTTTCCTGGTGGATCATAGGCGGAACCAGCCCGGAACATCACCCGGATGGTAATCAATGGTGACTGACTGGGCAGCACCACTTTGCTGATGCCGCTTTTGGCTTTTGATTGACCGGATTTCGGCCCGATTGCCTGCACCAGTCCTGGCGCCATCATTGCTGTGACCACCAGCCCCAGCATCAACCGATTGAAAAGAGTGGTGAACTTCATTTCGCGTTCCCTCCTTTCAATGTCAAAACGGTGCGGTTTTCCTTGGTGAAAATCTGTTGGGCCACGCGCTGAATGTCAGCCGGAGTGACCTGGTCATAGAGTTCGAAGACTTTGTTGACGGCTTCGGGTTCACCCGCCAGATTGATGTAGTTGCCAAGCGTATAGGCGACTTCATCAGGCGTGCGCAGTTCCATCGCAAAATTGTACCGGAAGTTTGATTTCACTTCGGCCAGTTCATTTTCCGGAACGGGTTTGATTTTTAATTCTTCCAGTTTGGCATAGACCTCGTCGCGGACTTTGGCCAGTTCAGTTTCATTTTTGACCCGGACAATAATGTCAAACGAACTCGGATCCCGGCTGTCATCGGCACTGGCCGCCAGCAAATCGGCGCGTTGTTCGGAAAGCACCAGTTTTTGATAGAGCGCCGAAGTATTACCAAACGCCAGTTTCGCCAGCAGATTGAGCGCCACTTTGTCTTTGGTTTCAGTCGAAAATGCGGGCGCGTGAAATGCCACCACCAGATAAGGTAACGTGCGACCTTTCCACGGGATGTCAGCGACTTTTTCTCCGGTTTGGGCTGGTTCGACTGGAATATCAGCTACATGATTGCCGTGTTTCCACGGACCGTAGTATTTTTCAGCCAGTTTAAAGAACTGTTCCGGCTTCACATCGCCAACCACCATCACGGTGCAGTATTCCGGACGATAAAACCGGTCAAAGAACTTGAGGCTGTAGTCATACTGATTGGGCATGTCCACAATGTCTTTTAAAAACCCAATCGTTGAGTGTTTGTAGGTGTGTTTGCTATACATCGTGTCGCGTTCGGCTTCATTGATCGCCAGAAATGGAGACGCGGCACTTTTGTTGTATTCTCCGAGCACGGCCTTGGCTTCTTTCTGAAAATCTTCGAGCGAATATTTCAGATTCTGGAAGCGGTCTGATTCCATATCCATAATGGTTTCAAGGGCGCTGGCCGGAGCGGTACTGTGATAGCAGGTCCAGTCGTCTGACGTGAAGGCGTTGGAATCAACCCCCAGGTCTTTCAAGATGGCCTGGTACTTCTCATTTGAATATTTCGGCGTGCCCCGAAACATCATGTGTTCAAAGAAGTGGGCAAATCCGGTGACGCCGGGCTCGACTTCGTTGCGTGAACCAACCCGAACCACGGTGTAATAGGCCATAATGCCAGGGCTGTCAAAAGGCACGACCACCAGTTTAAGACCGTTGGGAAGTTGTTTTTTATGAACAGGATAAGGGAAAATTTTTTGCTTTTGTCCAAGAGCGATTGAACTGAGCACCAAAATGAGCAAAACCGTAACTGCAAGGCGTTTCATCAAGTGGCGTTTACTCTCCTTGTGGGAATGAAGGTGAATGTTTGGATTGCCAGAGATTATGGCGGACAAGTGGCAACGGGTCTAGCCGTAAAAACCCTTCGGAGTGCGGCGGCTTGACGCCGCTTTGCTATTTGAATTTTCCCTTCTGTAAATCTCCCCTGATTCGATATGGCGAATGGACAGTGTGTAGCCCCGGATGTAGCGCAACGCAATCCAGGGTCGCGGTAGCACGAATTCCCAACCTGCGAAGCAGTTGCCAGAGAGTAGCCTCTGGTGCAATCGGGGGAATTGGTGCAACCAGAGGAGTTGGGACACCCAGGAAGTCATTCGTCCATTGTTCCCAACCTGCGAAGCAGGTGCCAGACAGTAGCCCCCGGTGCAACCGGGGGACAGGTTAGCCGTTCATCCCAACCTGCGAAGCAGGTGACAGAGAGTGTCAATCAAATATGTACCGTTCGTCATAAGCAATGCCATGAGCTTTCAAAAACATCACAAATTCCTCTTCAAATGTCATCCGATGGTGATGAGCTTCCTGATTTTGAATATACTGACGAACTTTTTCCATTTGTGATTGGCTCACTGAAAAGGCGCCATATCCACGTTGCCATTCAAACCGAGAACGGACAAACGCCGATTCATTGATCCATTTGGACGTGTTTGATTTCAAACCGCGAAGAAAATCAGCCAGGGAATGTTTTGGGTGCAGACTCACCAGGAGATGAACGTGATCGGCAACGCCTCCGACCTCAAGAGCGACACACTCCATGCCCCGGACCGTACCTCCCAGGTATTGATGAAGCTGTGAACGCCAGCTCTCATCAATCAATGGTTGACGGTGTTTGGTCGAGAAAACAATGTGCATCAATGAATTGGTGAAGGCATGTGACATTGGTGGAGTTCGTTCCTTTCTGTCGCCGGCTTCGCCGGCTTGGGTGTGGCGGCGTCCGGTTCCCCCGGTTGCACCGGGGGCTACTCTCTATCGCACTGCTTCGCAGGCTTGGGTAAAAGAGTAAAAGTGCATAGCGTTACCGAACCTCCCTCACAAGGCGGAAGCCCAGGGTGTTGCCACGGAGGACCGGCCTGAAGCCATAGCGGGTTGCTGACCGGCAGGCGACGGAGGGGAAGTCACAACCACCGCCCCGAGCCACCCGGGTCGAGCCCTCACTGGGACCTTTCGGATCACTGTTTGGACTTCGTGCATAGTATCCACCGTCGTACCAATCTTCACACCATTCCCACACGTTCCCGTGCATGTCATACAAACCCCATCCATTTGGTTTCTTTTGGCCCACCGGGTGAGTTTTACGTTCTGAATTACCCTCATACCACCCCATTTCATCCAAATTCCCCGCATAATCCCCACTCGTTCCTGCCCGACACGCATATTCCCATTCCGCTTCCGTCGGTAATCGGTATGTCCCTTCTCCCTTCCTATTCAGCTTCGCTATGAATTCCTGCACGTCTTCCCACGACACGTTTTCCACCGGCAGGTTGTCTCCTTTGAAATATGATGGATTGTTCCCCATTACCACCTGCCATTGGGCCTGTGTCACTTCATATTTCCCAAGGTAAAACGCCTCGCTGATTTTTACTTTATGCACCGGCTTTTCACTATCAAAAAACTCGGTTGACCCCATCCGAAAACTCCCTGTTGGAATTTCCATAAACTCCATCCCGATACTGTTTTTGAAGACGGCGGGTGGCAATGGCGGCGAAGCAATAGGGTTTGACAGCTTGGCAACTGTTGGTTTTGTCAAGCCTACCATAATCCCAAGGAGCACTATCACCAGCCACATGCTTCGTTCGGGTTTCCAATCCAAGCCAATCATTATCACCCCAACCAATAAAACCCACAACATCAATCCCCCCCCCAACACCAATAGAATCACCCGCTCTCGATTATTTGAAGCTGGTTGATTCGACACAGGCACTACAGGCGGCATCACCGGCGGGGGTACTGGAATTGTTGACCCCACCTTTGGGGGAATCTGTGGTGCTGGTGCGGTCGGTGCCGCTTTCGTTCGCTCTGATGGTTTGGTACTCACCACGGTTTCTGCTTCGCCCGAAATGACTCCTGAGTTTGCCCGTGCTGGACCCGATGGTCTTAATGGTTCAACTGGCTTGACTGATTGCTTTCTTTGGGTTGCTTCTCGGAGCATTGACTGAAGTTCGTCAGATGTTTGCGACACTAGAATCGTTGGCTCCAATGTCTGGGCAGGCTGTGGTGTCGGTGCAGTTGATGCCGCTGGTGTTCGCCCTGATGGTTGGGCATCCGCCAGCGTTTGCGCTGATTGGTCAACCATCGGTCGAGTCTGAAAAGCTTCTGGCCCAGGTGACGGCACCTGAAATGGTTTGGTACTCACCACGGTTTCTGCTTCGCCCGAAATTACTCCTGAGTTTGTCGGTGCTGGACCCGAAGGTTTTGAAGATTCAACTAGCTTGACTGGTTCTCTTCTTTTGGTTGCCTCTCGGAGCATTCGCCGAAATTCCGTTGCCGTTGCCGGGCGTCGCTCTCGCTGTAACGCCAACGCCTTGTGGAGCACGGTCGAAAGCTCCGGGTTGATCTCAGGATTGATGGTGTGTGCCGGGCGGAGCGGATCCGAATCTCCAAAGCCTATATTCATCGCACGCGTCAGCGCATCCACTGGCGGCGTTCCTGTCAGTAAGTGATACAGTGTTGCTCCCAGTGCAAACACATCGCTCCGGGCATCTGTCCCTGATCCTTGTATTTGCTCAACTGGCGCATAGCCTGGCGTGTAGGCTTGCACGCTCGACTTCCCTGCCTCCCTAGCCTGTGACATCTGCGTATGCAGGCCCTTCGCCAGACCGAAATCAAGCAGAAAAATCTTGCCGGTTGCCGTCACTTTCAAATTGGCTGGTTTTATATCTCGATGGATCACCGGCGGGTGCTGACTGTGCAAATATTCCAGGGCGTCCAATATCTGGTCTACCCATTGCATCACCTGTTCAATCGAAAAAGTACCCTGTTCGGCCAGGAGTTCACTTAAATCCTTCCCTGAAATAAGCGCCATCACCAGGAAATGACCATCTCCTACGCTAAAAGAATCGCTGACCTTCGGCAGCACCGGATGTTCAAGATTGGCCAGCAAGCGTGCCTCCTGTTTAAACGCTTTGATCAGATGAGTTTCAGCAAAGACGGTCTCTTTCAGCGCCACTGTTTTCTTGAGTTCGATGTGCTGAGCTTCATACACCGTGCCCATCCCGCCCTTGCCGAGTTGACGCACAACTCGATACCGGTCCTGTAAAACTGTTCCAGGTGCAAGCATAGAAAATTATCCAGGAG
>CAZXCE010000150.1:0-15179 GCA_964639175.1 uncultured Clostridia bacterium | reverse complement strand
TTTATGCCCCACCTGAAGATGGCCGCACCAAAGTCCGCTTTATGTTTGCCAAAAAAACCGAAACGCTCCACCAGGCGGGGGAACGTTTGCTCAAATTGCAAAGATAGAATGATTATCCCGTTTTGCAATGAAATGGTCCGATCACAAGAATGCCAAGCAATTGGATCAAATAGACTTAGTGAACTACTGACTACTGACTACTGACTACAAACTGGTGTTATGAGTGTAAATCTGATCCGAGTCATGGTGGTTGACGATCACGAAGTGGTCCGCGAAGGGCTGTCGGTGATTATCCAGCGCGAAGCGGACATGGAAATTGTGGCACAGGCCAAAAATGGCCACGAAGCGATTGACCAGTATCGGCGTCATCAACCGGATGTGGTCGTGATGGATCTCAACATGCCGATCAAGGACGGCGTTGAAGCCACAACCGCCATTCATGCCGAATTCCCAGCCTGCCGCATTCTGGTTCTCAGCGTAGCCAATGGAGACGAAGACATCTTCCGGGCACTTCAGGCCGGAGCCAAAGGTTATTTACTAAAGGAAACGCTGGGAAAAGATTTGCTCAAAGCGATTCGAGCCGCCCATCAGGGCCAGAGCTGTATTCCTGCCGAAGTCGCCCAGCAACTCGCCAGGCGGTTTACGGTTACGGAACTCACCCCACGCGAACTTGACGTCTTGCGCCTGATGACCCGTGGAAAGAGCAACCGGGAAATTGCAAACATGCTCGGGCTGACCGAAGGCACAGTCAAAGGCTATGTGAGCATTATTTTGAGCAAGCTTAACGTCAATGACCGTACCCAGGCGGTTACGACGGCGCTCCAACGTGGGCTGGTCCGGCTGGATTAGCAGCGTTCCCCTTTATCTCCCAACCTTCCTGTCTTTCATCTCTGGATACCAGCTTCCCCTATCGAAAGTTAGGGGAAAAGCCCCAACTTTCCCCACTACCGGCTTTTTCAATCCTCGCTAGACTCTTCAGCAAAGAATCCCAAACAACACGGCTTCACAGATACAAGACAGATTCTCTTAGAAATCTGCACGTCCCCGTTCGCTCCAGAAATGTTCGTTGAAGGAGGGTTGACTTCCATGCTTGCGACCACAAATCTTTTAAAAAACCGCTATCGCATCCTGCAGGCCCTTGGGTCAGGCGCTTTTGGACATACCTTTGTTGCCGAAGATCTTGACCTCCCATCCCGGCGCTGTTGTGTCCTCAAACAGCTCAAACCGATTGCCGATTCACAACAATATCAATTGATTCAGGAACGCTTTGATCGCGAAGCCGCCATTTTGGAACGCCTCAGCGAGGGCTCAAATGGCCAGATTCCAAAGCTATATGCCTACTTTACCGAATCCAATATGTTTTATCTGGTTCAGGAATGGATTGACGGCCTGACCCTGACTCAAAAGGTCTCGCAGCAGGGCTCGATGAACGAAGATGAAGTTCAGACCATGCTGCTCAATCTCCTGCCAGTTCTCGACTACATTCATTCCCAGGGAATCATTCATCGCGACATCAAGCCGGACAACATTATTGCCCGTCGTCAGACCAACAGCTATGTGCTGATTGATTTTGGCATCGTCAAGGAAGTCATGGGGCAAGGCACACTCGCCGCCAACCCAACCAGTTCGATTGTAGCTGGAACCCCAGCCTTTATGCCGCTCGAACAGGCTGCCGGGAAACCGCTCTTTTCAAGTGATCTGTACAGTTTGAGCCTGACTGCCATTAGCGCATTGACCGGGAAATGTCCGACAGCGCTCCATGATCCGTTAACCGGCGAGATTAAATGGCGCGAATATGCCCGCCAGGTGAGCCCACATCTGGCCGCCGTTTTAAATAAAGGCATTGAATCGCACTACCGTGACCGATTTAAAACCGCCCGGGAAATGCAGGAAGCGATCCTGTCGGTTTCTTCAACAGTGGCCTTTGCCCGGCCCTCCAATGGCAATGTGCTGCGACAAACCGGAAAGTTTCCGTTTCAGCTTCCCAAAGTTGCGCTCTCCCCAACCCCGCCGCAATCGGCATCGCTGGCCCAATTTTCAACCGTGATGCCACAACGTCAATCTCCGCAACCAGTTCAACCCGCCAGTCCAGTAGTTCAGCCAGTGGTGCCAACGCTGAAACACGAAGATCCCCCGCAAAATCAAAATTCTCAGCCGGGAGCACTCAGCAGTACCAATTCTGATGCGATGGATCTGGCGTTTTGGGATTCGATCAAAGGCAGCACCAATCCCAAAAGCTATGAAGCCTATCTGGCGAAATTCCCCAGCGGGCAATTTGTTGAACTGGCCAAAATCCGACTGGAAGAAATGACCTCGGTGGCTCAGCAGCCAGTTGTTCAGACCTTCGCGTTTGACACCGTCACACTCGATGCCGCTGGAAATATTATTGACTTCAAAAACAAGAAAATTCAGGGCCTCGTCGAAGACCTGGGTCAAGGCATCACGCTTGACATGGTTTCGTTGCCGGCGGGTGTTTTCCAAATGGGATCAACTGACCAGGAAAGTGAAAAACCAATCCATCAGGTTCGAGTGTCAGCCTTTCATATTGGACGGTTTCCAGTAACCCAGGCTCAATGGCGAGCCGTGGCCAGCTATCCGAAAGTGACCCGCGATTTAAAACTTGAACCATCATTTCGCAAGGACGATCACCGCCCGGTTGAGCAGGTCTCGTGGGAAGATGCGGTTGAATTCTGTGAGCGGCTATCACAGAAAACTGGCAAACAGTATCGCCTCCCCTCCGAAGCCGAATGGGAATATGCCGCGCGGGCAACCACCAGCACCCCGTTTGCCTTTGGCGATACCGTGACCGCAGATTTGGTGAATTATGATGGGAATTTCCCGTTTGCCTCCGCCCCCAAGGGCAAATACTGGAATGAAACCACTCGCGTCGGAAGTCTTGGCGCCGCCAACCTGTTTGGATTGTTTGACATGCACGGCAATGTCAATGAGTGGTGCCTTGACACCTGGAATCCAAATTACAAAGGTGCCCCGGCCAATGCAACTCCCTGGATCAATCCGACGGAATCCAAACGAGTTGTCAGAGGCGGGTCCTGGATTACCGGTGCCGTCAACTGTCGCTCTGCCAGTCGTGCCAGTCGCCCGATGGATGCCCGCAATGGGTACACGGGCTTTCGGGTCATTCTGGTCGAAGGAAGCAATGCCGCTCAAAAATCAGGTTCCTTCCAGGCAGTCAGCAATCCAACACCGTCACCAGTCGCCCCAATGAGCCCTTCTCTCCCAGCCACAAGTATGATTTCCGCGCCAACCGCAACGCTGGCGCGGGGTTCAGGCAGCCGCGAATTGTCTGATCAGCCACGCAACCGTGCGCTGGTTATTGGCCGTGGCATCAAAATCGAAGTGGCATTGATTCCAGCCGGTGAATTTCAAATGGGTTCGAATGACTATGAAAATGAGCGGCCCATTCATACAGTGACCCTTCCGCAACCTTTTTACATGGGGAAATTCCCAGTCACCCAGGAACAGTGGAAAACGGTCATGGGGACCAATCCAAGCAATTTCAAACGCAATGACAACCCGGTTGAAAATGTGTCGTGGCTCGATATTCAGGAGTTCCTGAAAAAACTCAATGAGCGGAAGGAAGGGTTTTATTATCGCCTGCCCTCCGAGGCCGAATGGGAATATGCCTGCCGGGCCGGATCAGACGCCAATTTCTGTTTTGGCGGTGGCAAGCAAATGCTGATTGAATATGCCTGGTACAATGAAAATTCGAATGACACCACACATCCAGTCGGGAAAAAACGGGCCAATGCGTTTGGCCTGCATGATGTTCACGGTAATGTCTACGAATGGTGTGAAGACTGGTATCACGATACCTATGCCGGTGCCCCGACTGACGGCAACGTCTGGGACGACGGCGAAGACCACGAATATCGGGTGTTGCGTGGTGGGTCGTGGTCCTACTATGCCAGCTATTGCCGGTCCTCTTTCCGCTATCGGGCCACACCTGACAGCCGTCGGAGCAATCAAGGATTTCGAGTGGTAGTGATCCCGATGTAAAGATTTAGGGGTCAGGGTCAGGGTTTAGAAAAAGACCAAAAGGACACAAAGGACATAAAGGACATAAATTCGAAAACCCTGAACCCTGAACCCTGAACCCTGAATAAACCCTGAACCCTGAACCCTGAACCCCACTCTCTACTCCGCACAAAGCACCTAGACTCCCTTCGCACTGGAGCGAAGATTGTCCACCACGTGGAGGCAGCACCCCCTGCTGCTTTCACGTGGTGTTTTTTTGTTGACATCTGATTTTGAAAAGCGTAGGAACGTTCTATCTCAAAACAAACAATTGCGATGGTGAGGCCCCGCACAAACAGACAGGAGGAAATCCACCTGGATCCCACTGGAAATAACACTCAAATACTGGAGAACTCATGACAGAAGTATCTGGGGTCGTGTTGTTGTGCGGGCAATGTGTTGATTTTAGTATAGATACGCTCTTCCCGTTCCTGAAACCCTTTTTTCTGGTCTTTGTTGGATGGTTCACACTTGGCATAACCCAAAAAATTATTTCCTGGATTGTCAAATCACCAATTCCCTTCACCATCAATCATAAGTTTTTTCTGGCACTGTTTGGAATGATTGCTCTTTCGATGATGATGATGGGGAGCGGGCTGGTTCCGGTGCTGTTCATACTATTGCCCGTCTGGCTGACGGCAATGAAGCGATTTCACAAACAGCTTGAACCAGCCGTGGCACGCCCCAAAATGCAGCAGGTGTTCGCTACTTTTCAAATTGGAGTTGCCGGACTGCTGATGTGTATTGTTGCCTATTCCTATCTGACGATTGGATCCACCAGCCGGTTGATTGAGAAAACTGCCTCCAGCCAGTTTCAATCCAAACCATTTGAAAGGGCACTGGTTTCAAAAGGATCAGCCGCATTACCGAAACTGATGGGAGTTGTTGAGCGGGCTGATCTTTCCAATTACCGCTCGCAAAATCAGCTTGCAGCTTGCCTGCGCGTGCTTCGAGAAATTGGTGACCCTCAAGCAGCACCGATTGTGGCAAATTTTCTGCTGACCACTCCGTTCAAGCCAGACCTTTACACCACAGAAGTGTGGGCCGAAGCCGCACAAACACTGACCAGCCTTGATAAAAAACTGGCCAGCCCGGTCTTGCAACTCACACTTCCTCAACTCCAGCGCCAGGTATCAAAAAAGGATTATTTTGGAACAGAGGCTCTCATTGGTGTTTTTCTGAAATGCCTGATTGAAACTCAGGACCGTGAAGCAATCCGCAAGCAGTTGACGCCTGACATGATCGAATTCATCTTTGAACACTTCGATTATGAGCAGTCATTCACGAACAAACCCGTTTTTCGTGAAATCTTGCAAGCACTTGGCTCACCATATTTCAAAGCGTCAGTTGAATTAAACCGCGAATGGTGGCACAACATTGGTAAAGTACCTATTCAGCAACCATTCTAAAAAAGAAAAGGATTCCTTCCCAAGATATGCACAAACGCAATTCACATTGTTCCTTTTGCGGCGCCCCATTTGCCGACGATCAGCCCTGGCCACGCGTCTGTGGCAATTGCCACAACATCACGTTTCGTAATCCGATTCCGGTTGCCGTGGTTCTGGTTCCGGTTGAAAGCGGGTTGCTGATGATCCGGCGTGGAATCGAGCCACGCAAAGGAATGCTGGCATTGCCGGGCGGATATGTGAATTTTGGCGAATCATGGCAGCAGGCTGCTGCCCGTGAAGTCTTTGAAGAAACCGGGCTCACACTTGACCCGGCTGAAATTTCCCTCTTTGACGTCATCAGCGCCCCGGACAGCACCGTGTTGATTTTTGGTCAGGCCACGCCACGGACAACTGCCGAACTCCCCAACTTCGTTCCAACTGATGAAACAATGGAAATGGTTGTTTTAGAAGTACTTGAAGAACTCGCGTTTCCACTTCACACCCAGGTGGCTGAGGCGTATTTTGCAAGAGCAACGAAGTAGCGAAATAGCGAGTCGCCAACCAGCTTCTTACCTCGCCCCTATCCTTCTTTCATTCTGTGCATTTGTCATGCTGTCATTTGTCACATTGTCATTTCCTCTTGCTCACAGGGGGCTTCCTCTCTAAAGTCTCTGGTTTCGGTTTTGAAACCCTGAATCCTGAACTCTAAACCCTGAACCCGAGACTTATGAGCAGCCCAAATACGCCGATGTTTCGGCAATATCACGAAATTCGCAAGCAATACCCTGGCACGCTGTTGTTTTTCCGGCTGGGTGACTTTTATGAAATGTTTCATGAAGACGCCGAAATCGGCGCGCGTGAACTTTCAATTACCCTCACCGCCCGTCATAAAGACACCGACACCCCGGTCCCGATGTGTGGTGTCCCCCACCATGCCCTCAAACATTATCTTTCGCGATTGATCAAAAAAGGGTATCGGGTTGCACTGTGCGAGCAGGTTGAAGAAGCTTCAGCCGCAGTGAAACTGGTTCAGCGCAAAGTTGTGCGCGTGATTACACCAGGAACCGCCATTGATGAACAGCTTCTGGAAGGAGCTGACAATCAGTATCTGGCCGCCGTTTTTGGCGCCGGAGACCACATGGCCGCTGCATTTCTTGATCTCTCCACCGGCGAATTTCAAGCGACCGAATTTGCCGGGCCGGATCATTTCACCAACACCCTCCTGCAGCTTGAGCAGTTCAATCCACGTGAAATCCTCTGCTCACGAAGTTTAGAACCGCTCTTTGCTCCGCATATTGCTCTGCGTTCAGTCGAAAATCTCCCAACAACAACCGAAGACGAAGAATCAGCCGACCAGCGACTTCGGCTCAGTACCGTGCTGACGCTACTGGACGACTGGTCGTTTGCCCCAGAGCAAGGTGCTGACTTTCTCAGGCAACATTTTGACGTCACCACACTCGATGGATTTGGCCTGAGTGATAAAAAATGGGCGATTGGTGCCTCAGCCGCGATTGTGCGGTATGTGCGCGATACGCAAATGTGCGATGCCAAACATATTACGGAGCTTTCCTACTTTGAGCCGCAAGAGTACATGCAGCTTGATGCGGCGACGGTTCGCAATCTGGAACTCGTCGAAGCCATCCAGGGCGGAAAACGTGAAACGCTCTTTGGAACGATTGACCTGACCCAAACCGGGATGGGTGCCCGGTTGCTCAAATCATGGCTTTTGCGACCATCACTCAAACTGGGCGAACTCAATGCCCGACTTGATGCAGTTGGCGAGCTTCACCGACAAACCATGAACCGGGATAAACTCCGGCAATGGCTGACCCAGGTCTATGATGTTGAGCGCCTGCTGGGCCGGGTTTCACTTGGGACGGCCAACCCGCGTGATCTGGTCGCGCTTGGGTCGAGTCTGGAACCACTTCCAGCGATGAAACAATTGCTGGGAACGATGAATAGTTCGCTGCTCCAGGTCCTGTATGAATCGCTGGATGAATTGACCGACGTTCGAAGCTGGATTGGCGAGGCATTGACGGAAAGCCCACCGATGAAAATTGACGAGGGCAATGTCATCCGGGCCGGGTTTCATGCTGAACTGGATAACCTGCGGGAACTTCGGAGCAATACCCAAAGCTTTATTGCCGAGGTTGAACGTCGCGAACGCGAACGCACCGGGATTGCCTCGCTCAAAGTCAAGTCAAATAATGTCTTTGGCTACTTTATCGAAGTCACCAAATCCAATTTGAAGAATGTCCCAGCCGATTACCAGCGCAAACAAACCATTGCCACCGGCGAGCGCTTTATCACACCTGAACTTAAGGACTATGAAGAAAAAATTCTGAGTGCCGAGCAAAATATTCTCCAGCTTGAAACAACGCTCTTTACCGAACTGAAACAACGGATTGCGGCTCAAATCGGACGAATTCAAATCACAGCCCGAATTCTGGCAACGCTTGACGTACTCGGGTCTTTTGCGCAACTGGCGGCAATGCGCAACTATGTCAGGCCCGAACTGCACCAAGATGACGAGCTGACCATTCTCAATGGACGTCATCCAGTGGTTGAAACCCACACCACACGGTTTGTCCCCAATGATGTGCATCTCAACAACACGACTGACCGGCTGGTGATTATCACTGGACCGAACATGGGCGGGAAAAGCGTCTATTTGCGGCAGACCGCATTGATTGTGATTTTGGCGCAGATTGGGTGTTTTGTACCGGCTTCACAGGCACGGCTTCCGTTGCTGGATCGGGTTTTTACCCGTGTTGGTGCCTCTGACAATCTGGCGCGTGGACGGTCAACTTTTATGGTCGAAATGACCGAAGCCGCCAATATTTTGAATACCGCCACGCCACGTAGCCTGGTTCTGCTGGATGAAATTGGCCGTGGAACCGCCACGTTTGATGGACTCTCGCTGGCCTGGGCCATTGCCGAACATCTTCACAATAGCCCACAACACGCCGCGAAAACACTTTTTGCCACGCATTATCACGAAATGGTGGAGCTTGAAAAACTGCTTCCCGGTGTTCACAACGTGCAACTTGCCGTTACCGCCAAAGATGGCCATCTGATCTTTCTTCACAAGGTTGTGCAAGGAAGCGCCAGTAAATCCTACGGGATTGAAGTTGCTAAACTGGCTGGACTCCCGGCAGCCGTGCTGGGCCGCGCCCGCGAAATCCTGGAAAACCTTGAAGCCAATGAACTTGATGTTTTGGGGAAACCCAAACTGGCCCGGCATATGCCGTCTCGCAAAGACTGGAAGAAAAATCAGCCGACGCTCTTTGATAAAGCCAACGAATCAGTCATTGATGATTTGCGGGTACTCGATGCCGAACACCTCACACCGGAAGAAGCGAAAAAAGCCCTGATCGCCCTGCAAAGCCAACTGGTATGAGTTTGGGGCTGAAGACTTCGGGCTCATTTATCCGACGTCTTCAGCCCCAATAAAAAATGGCTACGATTTGTTTTTCTCAAGCCAGCCAGCAAGTTCCTCGATAGAAGTAAAATCCAACAAAATATCGGTTAAGTCATCGAGCTGATTCAGCGAAAGATTCTCTAATTGGGTGTGAATTTCCGGAGGAAGCTTGCCCAGCCGACGATTCAGAAGTCGCCAAACAACCGTCGCTTCCCCTTGTTGCCACCCTTGCTGCAACCCTTGCTGCAACCCTTGCTGCAACCCTTGCTGCAACCCTTGCTGCAACCCTTTTTCTCGCCCTTCCTGCAAACCTTCCTCTAAAATTTCCTGGTAAATCACCGATTCACGCATAGTCTTTTCCCTCAGCAAAGCTCGAATGAGATTTTGATCAAAGCGAAGCCCAGCCAAAATCTGGGTGCACGTGCTGATGTCGCGACGGACATCACCATTGTTAATTGATTGAATTTGAGTTGCAATTTGTTTTAGCAATCCATCCGGTTGAGCCGTCCGGGTTAATGCCGCCAATGGCAACAATGCTGGAATGCTCAAAAACACCTCAGGTGGTTGCTCCCAAAGTCGAATGACATGAAAAGGATGAATCGTCCCTCCAAATCGAAACTCGTTTGGCAGATCTCGACCAGATTGAGTTTCAACCAGTAGAATGACCACCTGAATGATTGGGACACGATATAACCGATACAGGCGGACAAAATAATCAAGGACTCGTAATGGAAGCGGTGGATCACTGTCGGCAGTCGTCTGGAATTCAAGGTGTAAAATACATCCATCTGCCCGAAGAAACGTTACAAAATCGGCCCGGATTGGCTCAAGACTGAGTTCTGTTTTTAAAACTTCAATCTGGGTAGGTCGCTGCCCTAAAATCCAGGCAGCAAAATCCTCGGGATACTTTTCAGCTAAATATTTACATAAATTGTCTGTTTGCATTGAGTTGCACTTTCTTTCCAAAATTTAAGCGTCTCTCTCAATGCAATTTGAGCAAGGCCTGTTCCAGTAAATCAGAATTTAACTGGCTGGCTTGTACCATAAACTATGAGGAAATGTCGGACCCGGCGGGTTTGGAATTTGGGTCCGTTCGGTTTCAGTCTTGGCACGGCGGCGGGCAAGTTCCAGTTTGAGACTTTCTTCGCCACGGGCCATCGCCCACTGATGATTGGCCGAAAAAATTGGCTTGAGCAGGGGTGAAAGTAGTTTCAAAAGCGGTTTCTCGGCTGAAATCTTCCAATCATAACAAATATCAACCTGCGTCCCACTTTGGGTAAAGGTCCAGATTCCACGTCCGACAAAATCGCCGATGGCTTCCAGGGAAAAACCGTACGGTTTTCGCGATTCGGTCACCCGAAACCGCCAGCGGAGTGTATAGGGCAACCAGCCTTTGGTATATAACTCAACCAGTTTGCCAACTCCCTCAGAATTACCTGATTCCACAACAGTTACATCAAGGTATACGGAGGGCCACCAGCGCACCAGTCCCGTCACGTCTCCGATGACATCGGAAACTTCCTGAACAGTCCCTTCCACACACCACTGGGTGATAAAATGATATTCATTCGACGACATATCTGATTTCCTTTGATGGTTTGAGTTTGAGATGATGCGTCGTCTTTCCGAAAACAACTGGCACGATAGATGTCACCAGTTGGGGATTGCAGTTGGATTCTTTGATTGAGGCTCATACAATCAAAGGCAGGTAGCGAAGTAACGAGGTCGCTCAAGTTGACTTGTACTATGTATCCGCCAATAACTAAATATCTGAAGAGACCGGTTTTTCGATTTTACCATTCACCTTCTTTTGACCGGAGCACCACCCATATGACCCCGATTGATACTTTTTTTAAAGCCGTTTCTTACACCTTGATCACTTCTGGGTTTGCCACGCTGGCACTGACTGGAAAAGTTGATGGGTTTTCAATTGTGGTCTATCTGGTTGCGATCATTCTCAGTTGGCGGGCTGATAAACCTGATTCTGGACTCCAAATCCAGGCAACCACGGCCAATCGGTTTGTGTTGGGATTTTTGCCCTTTCTGTGGGTTGATTACCGATATGTGAGCAATTCGTGGATCTTGGTGTTGATTCACTTTTTCTTATTTGTCTCGATCTTTAAACTCTTCCAGGTCAAGGAAGACCGAGACTGGGTTTTTCTCTATCTCCTTGCTGTATTTGAGGTTCTCCTCGCGGCTGGATTAACGATTGATGCCGTCTTCATTGTCTGCCTTGTGGTGTTTGTGATGTCTGGATTGGCGGCGCTGGAAGCCTTTGAAATTAAACGGGCACAACAGGGGATCCGCCCAACCAAAACGGAACGCGCCTTTTCACACGATGGGTTACACCTCAAAAAATCAGCCAGGCCGACCCGCCTGCTAATTGTTGCGACAGGTGTTATGGGCGTTCTGATTGTGTGTCTGAGTGTACCGGTTTTCTTTTTGATACCGCGGGTGAATACGGGGTTACTGGCGTACAATGCCCCAGAATCATCAATCACCATGAGTGGATTTAGCGATTCCGTTGAACTGGGGTCTGTTGGGAAAATCCAGATGAGCCGGAAAGTCGTCATGTATGTCCGGGTCCAGGGATCGGCGGATGCCACCCGAAGATTACGCTGGCGCGGGCTTGCACTTTCGACCTTTACGGGTCATAGCTGGATAAAAAATCCCTTTACCCATAAAAAACAACGAATTCTGCCTGACGCGAAAGGTATTTTTCTCCTGGATAACCGGCTAGTACCAGTTGAGTGGAGGAGCACCCAAACTTTTTATTTGGAACCAATGGGCACCGATGTACTCTTTGCGGCTGGCAAACCTCTTTTCCTCAGCAGTCAGTTGGATCAACTGGCGATTGATCGCACAAACTCGCTCTATGCCGGGTTTCATTCAGCTCAGCGTCTTTCCTATACCGTCGTGGCTGAATCAGTGGCATTGACTGAAGAAGCAATGCAAAACGATCCAGGTAATTACACATCTGATATTCGGGCCTTTTATCTTCAGCTCCCAGATACGTTTGACCCCCGTATTCGTCAACTGGCTCAACAAGTCGTCGGTTCGGCGCAAACGCCATATGCCAAAGCCGTCGCAATTGAAAAATACCTTAAATCCAAACTCACCTACACCCTCGACCAAACTCCAACCCCTGGCGAAACTGACCCGCTGATTGATTTTCTGTTCCTTCGCCAGAAAGGACACTGCGAATACTTTGCTTCAGCCATGACGATTATGCTGCGGTCAGTTGGGGTTGCGGCCCGTGTGGTCAATGGATTTCAAACCGGGGAGTACAACTCGATCAACAACAGTTATATCGTTCGTCAATCAGATGCCCACTCCTGGGTTGAAGTCTATTTCCCGAATGCTCAAACCTGGAGTGAATTTGACCCAACACCGCCGGCTGGACCCGAAGCCACAGACATCAGTTTCTCTGGTTATTTTAACCGCTACCTGGATGCCTTGCGCTTGTTTTGGATTGACTGGGTTGTGACGTATGACACTGACCGACAGAAATCACTGGCTCAAACCGCCCAGGAAACAGTCATCGGGTATCAATCCAAATATCAACTCTGGATGAAGTCGTACCGCGAGCGGGTTTCTGCATTTCTTCGCCAGTTTGATCAGGTTGCAGCAGGAACACTCCACCATCCAATGTTTCCCGCCGCACTCTGGTCAATTGCACTTCTGACCGGCGCCTTGATTATTGTCATGCAGTTTGTCCTGCTCATCCGCCGGTTGAGAACATCACCTGAAACCTTTTTTGCTTCCTGGTGGAGCCGATGGTTTCTGGTTCCCTGGATTCGATTGACCGCCCCAAAGAACCCACAGGGTGCAGCCGTGCTTTTCTACAATGAAATGCTGTCCATCATGGCTCGCTTTGGCTGGAAGAAACCAAAGTATTTGACACCGCTTGAATTTGCAGCCCAGACGCATATGCCGGAAGTTCTCGCGGTCACCGAGTATTACAATCGGGTTCGGTATGGACGTGATGAACAGGCGGCACTTGACGTCAAGCGGATGCAGGAAATGCTGAAGCGCGTCAAAGAAGCCGTCCGGCAACGGCGGAAGAGGAGCTGAAGACATCGGGCTGAAGAAAGTGGGCTCAGAGCTAGGGGCAATCGAAGGTATGAGGGATGAAGGATGAGGGATGAAATAAAACCAATTCTTTAACCCGAGTTCTTCAGCTCTCAGTCCCATAAGCGCCAGGATAAGGATTTTAGGCCCGAAGGGCCGTCGTTCAATAGCCGTGGTGCGAAGCCCACGGTTACCACCAGGACATCACACCTATTGAAAAGGGCCTGTGATAACAGAAGCATTGAACTTCTGCGCTCACAGGCCCTCATTGTAAACCTTCACTGAAACTGAAAATTGCGATTTTATTAGCTTTCGACGTGTGTTTTGTTTTTTGAAATACCTTTGAAATGGCACCAACAGGTAAGGCCTGAAAAGATGAGAAAAACTCACTTGCGAGAGTTTTTGAAAGATTTGTGTAAGAAAACAGTCAAGTAATTCAATAGAATAGACTTAGCGAACCACTGACTGCTGACGACAAACTGGCATTATTTTGTTTTGATGCGCTCGCCTGTTTTTGAGAATTTGAAGCCGCGAATGGTTTTGATGGCAATTTTTCCCTCGCGCTTTTCGACTTCCGGACGTGGCTTCAATTTAATTTTGTGGAGTTTGCCATCTTGAGCGTCAGGTGAGCAGCTATATCCAAAGCTGTACCGCGCTCGCAGGTTATCAACCAGCTTGCCGAGGGTTTCCTCAAACTGCTCGGTTCGACTGGAAATAACCGTCCCCCCTGATTCTTCGGCATAGTGATTGACTGATCCAGGCTGGGTCAGGGTTCTCATCACAAAATTCACGGGGTGATAAGTTGCAACCTGTGAAATCCAGCTTTTGACGATGATTCCACAAACAACCCCGCCCGATTCGACCAACTCAGCCATGGCTTCTTTTTCAGTGTGAGCTTTGATTTTCTTTAGGGGTTTATTCGGCAGGTTATCAGTGATGACGACAACCACCTTTCGATTATTTGGAGTGGCCGCGTTCCGTAAATACCGCGTGGCGTGATACACCCCTTCATTGAGAAACGTTCCACCACCAACTTTGACGCTTTGACCAAGGCTTTCCAGTGCATCGGCAAACTGGGTTCGATCTTTGGTAAACCCTTGAACAAGCTGGGCTTCCGTTGAAAAAACCATCAGGGCAATTTCATCTTCTGGTTTAAAGCGCCCGACCGCGTGCAGAGCTTCGTCACGCAGTTCCTTGTAAATTGGCAAGACGCTTCCGCTGACATCAAGCAAAAAAAGCACCGAAAGCGGGAGTTTATCCTGGCTGAAGTACTCGATTTCCTTCTCAACACCATCTTCGTACAACTTAAAATCCGTCGCTTTCAAGTTTGCAACGGGAAGGCCGGTTTTGTGCGTGTGAACAAACGCATCAAATGTCACAACATCAATGTGTTGACGAATCACATCGTCAGGTTGAGTTTTCTCGGTTTGTGCTTTTACCGGGAGACTTCCCAAACAAAACAAAAGCACACCCATCAGATAAAACATCTTCATGCTGCTTAATTACCTTTCAAGTGGAATTAAACCAACCGGATATGGTTGGCCAGCAGCCGGGCTCGGGCAGTTTCCCGCACCGTGCGCTGAACGTCGCCAAGCGAGGCGCGGGTGGTATCAACTGAAAAAGCAATTTCAAAGGTGAGGGCTTCTCCGCTCATATCCGTCAACTGAACCGAGGCGGCAGGCTCAGGCAATACGCCTGGCACGGTCTTGACAGATTCGAGCAAAATTTTTCTCACTGCATCTGGTTGATAGAAACCAGCAACTTTGATCAGAAAACTCGGGCGACGCTGGGTATAGGCTGAAAGGTTGGTAATGTTGGCCGCAAACACCCGGCTATTTGGAATCTGGATTTGTTTCCCATCGCCGGTTCGGAGCGTTGTCACCCGGATTTTGATGTCTTCGACCGTGCCTTCATTCCCTTCAATCACCACCGTATCACCAAGGCTAAAGGGCTGCACACTCAATAAGATAATCCCGCAAACCATGTTGGAAATCACATCCCGTAAGCCCAACCCCAGAGCCGCCCCGGTGATTCCCAATGCCGCCAGCACGCCAGCCAGATTGACATTAAGCAGAGAAAGCGAAATTGCCAGCCCGAGAACCCACACGCCAATGTAGCCGCTCTGGGACACCAGCGAGCGAATGTTGGGCCCGGCATCGGTTCTGGCCATTGCGACATGGATTGCCGTCCGGGTCACCCGCCCCATAATCCAGGTCAGTCCAACACACAGGAGAGCCCCAATGACTTCGGGGGCATGATTGAGA
>CAZXCE010000149.1:0-15224 GCA_964639175.1 uncultured Clostridia bacterium | reverse complement strand
TTCTCGTTCAATTGGTTTGTGAACCCTGTTCGGGGCGGGGCTGACACCGGGGACGTCAGGTCAGGGTTTGTTCTCGCCAACCGGGTTTCGGAAGCGATTATCCAAGGACAAACTTCAGGGTTGTCTCACCAAGCCGCAATTTATCCCCTTCCTGAAGGGCACGCGGTTGCTTTGGATAAAGCCGAATATTATCGTTGACAAAGGTTCCATTCACACTTGAAAGATCTTCGACCAGGAAAATACCACCTTCGCGGTACACTCTGGCATGTCGGCGGGAAACCTTGGTTTCAGGGTCAAATGATGTCAAATCAACTTCAGGAAAAACCCCGGTGTGCGGATCGTTGCGACCAATCAGATTGGTGTCTTTTTCCAATGGAAATGCCGTCGTGGTGACAACATCAGTGTCAGCCATAATCACCAGACGTGGAATAATTCGAGGCTGGGGTGAGGCAATGGGTTGCCGGGTGCCGCAATGAGGGCAAAAATGATCATCGCCGGCAATCCGCTGGCCACAATTCCCACAAAAGACCTGCTCGACCGGGGTATTCCCCAAACCACGTCCTGTCTGTCGGACAGCTCCACCATCCAGGTTCACTGACGGAGCTGGTGGTGAAGGTAACTGGCTGAGCCGCCGCAGGTGTTCATCGAGGGCATATCGAAGTTCCATGGCGGAGGAAAATCGCCGCTCCGGACGATGCTCGACCATCCGAGCCAGCAGATTATCCATTTCAGCCGTCAGTGCTGGCCGAAGCTGGCGCGGACGCTGATTTTTGGTGAAATCAAAAATCAACAATGGATTATCTTGTGGATCCACCCCGGTCACCAGGTGAAACATGGTGGCCCCAAGTGAATAAATATCTGACCGAGGCTCAACATTGCCCGAAAACAACTCTGGGGGGAGCATACCCCATGGTGCCAATGGCGGTGACCCCTTTCTGGGTGGGTGCCACAAACCGGGCAATCCCAAAATCCACCAGCATAATTCGCGGCGGGGTGATCGCATCATCGAGCATCAGATTGGCCGGCTTCAGGTCTCGATAGATAATGGGAGGATTCTGGCTGTGCAAATAGTGGAGCACATCACAAATTTGGATGCCCCATTCAGTCACCGGACGTTCATCAATGACCCCTCCCCTTTTTTTGAGCTGCCCCTGTAAATCCCCGCCACCGATGTACTTCATCACCAGATAATAGCGACCGTCGGCGGAAATAAAATAATCAAAGATCGTCGGGATTGAGGGATGATCCAGGCTCGCCAGTAACTGGGCTTCCCGCTTAAAATCATCAACTGCTTTCCGCCGCTGGGTCTCGTCAACAAACAACTCAACCATCTCTTTGACAGCTCTGGGCTTATTCCCGAGGCGAGTATCATAGGCCAGGTAGACGCTCCCCATCCCACCGCCCCCGACTCGTTTTACGATCTGGTAGCGGTCAGAAAGGAGCGTTCCTGGTTCGAGTTGTGCATTGGGTGATTTTCTGTTTGGTATGCTCATTCCAAAACCACCAGGCGGACCGAGTCAAATGGCAGGTGCCGGTGCCGGTTAGGTAACCTGTTCTCTGCTCTCTGCAGGCAATGACCATTGGTGGCAACCAGGCACCACCAGGGACATGGGTCAAGTTTGTGCGTGAGAGCTTTATTCAACCACAAATTTTAAAAATGTCTTCCCAACAATAATCTCATCTCCATTGCTTAGTGCATGGCGGCTTCCAGGCAAAAGCCGGCGCCCCCGGTTGATGAAGGTACCATTGGTGCTGCCCAGATCCTCAAGCAGATACTGCCCGCTTTGATGCACAATTCGGGCATGTCGGCGTGAAACCTTGGCTTCAGGATCATCCTGATCCAGGTCAACATCCGGGAAAATCCCGCCATCGGCATCCCACCGACCGATATTTGATTCGGTATCGGTCAACATAAATTCTTTTCCAATAGTGCCACCCCGCTGAATGATCAATTTGGCTCGCCCAGGAGTTTTGCCAGAAGATGAACTGGAAGCCGTCCCCCCACCTGGGGTAAAGGTTGGAGGAGGAGCGCCATGATCGAGCGGAGGAACAGGCACCGCCGATGGTGCAGGCGATAACGGTGGCGGGGCACTTGAAAAAGCCGAAGGGATCGGAGGCTGGCCAATCGGACTCGGAGCGGCCATGGCAGGGGGTGGGGTTAAAGCTTTTGGCGGCATGGGAGGAATTGGCGGCGGCGGCGGCGAGAGCGCAGGTGAGGGTGGTAACGGTGGCGGGGCGCTGGCCGGCGGCATCGGATACACGGGTGCCGCTTGTAACGGCGCAACGACCGGTGACTGCAGCGCGGGTGAAGGTGCTGATGGGGGAACAGGCATCATCCCGGGTGCGCCATATCCAACCGGAGCGCTGGGCGCCGGGCTGGGGTCAATATGCAACGTTGAAGCTGAAGCCTGAATGTTGAGCTTATTCCCACACTCGTCGCAGTATTCAGAACCATCTAAGTTGTCGGTACCACAATAACTGCATCGAATCATCAGAACATACCTGCCTTTCAAAAATGGTGTCAGGCGTAAAGGCCCGGGCTTAAAGAATCGAAGTCTCAGAAACCAGCGTCTGTTCCTTATGACATCACACGTTTCCGTGTGGCACTCACTTAGCTTACCGATCCAAAAACGGATGTGCCAGGGACAGTCATTGCGTCAAAACGGCGTATTTGCAATAGGTTGTGTGTTTCTGATGCGTTGTGAAAGTGTTGATTGGTTTTGAATTATATTCCAAAACCCGTCTCAGGCAAGAGGGATGGGGATTTGTTTTCTGGGGTTTTTTCCCCACAGGACCGCCGATCCCCATTCTTTTCAAGAAATCCAGCCTGACTGGTTACAGAATCCGAATCACGACAGCCGAAATATTGTCTTCCCCGCCACAGGCATTGGCGGCAATGACAAGTTCTTTTGAGGTGCTCCAGGGGTCAACACAGCGGCCTAAAATCTCAGCGATCAACTCATCATCCAGCATGTTGGTCAGTCCATCACTGCAGAGGAGTACCGTATCGTTGGCCTGCAGCCGACGGGTCACAATATCGACTTCGATCTCATCGGTACTGCCGACCGACCGATAAATAATATTGCGATGGGGGTGATGCCGGGCTTCATCAGAAGTCAACTCCCCTCGGCGAACCATCCGTTCGACCAGAGAATGATCTTCGGTGATCAATTCCAGCCGCCCATGACTCAACACATAACACCGACTGTCCCCCACCTGCCCAACCGTCAACATATTTCCAATCAGCAACGCGGCGGTTACAGTCGCCCCCATTCCTTCAGATGCCGGGTTAAACCCAGCATAATCAAGAATTTCCCGATTTGCATGCAAGATGGCACTGGTTAGAAGCTGTTTAGACCGGGCGTTGGTGCCCGTTTCACTGATATACAAAATATCTCCGCTTTCGGTCGATTGCATCAGCCGACTGCCATGGGTTGACCGCAGATTCATCGTGATCAATCGTTCGGTGATCCATTCAGCAATGGCCCGGACCGTGATCCGGCTGGCAACTTCACCCGCCGCTTCCCCGCCCATCCCATCCGAAACAACATACAGACCAACGTGTGCCAGGCTTGATTCAAAATACTGCTGCAAATCCAAGATCAAAATGCTGTCTTCATTGAGTTCCCGATGCCGACCAACATCAGTATACGATCCGGCCTGTGGCTGGGCCAGATAAGCCAGGCTGACCAGCGTGGCAGCCAGTTCGACCACTGAGGTAAAACGATGCTGGGGGTTGAGGGCCAGCGTCCGCAGCAAAATCCGTTCAAAAGCCGGCGAGAGCAGTAACTCTGGGTACGTGCCCAGACCACGGCGTAAATGCAGCGACGATGGGCGTGACGAAAAAGAATGCCCGGTTAATAAAAAATACAGAACACATCCCGTGCTATAGACATCAATCCGGGCATCAAGCTGGACATTGGCTGTCAGCCAGATGTATTCAGGGGGAGAATACCCATCAATCGGGGTCAATGGAAAGGTGGGGTCAAACAACCCACGAGGGCGCATTCGATCAAAACACATCAGCCAGACCTGCCCCTGGCCATCCAACCAGAGGCTGTTGGGTTCAATCCCATTGTGGATCAACCCAACCCGGTGGATCAGCGTCAGGATACGGCAAACCTGCCCTCCGATCCGGTGGGCTTCACCTTCAGTGACCTGTCCAATAAAGCTCAGCGGTTTGGCATCAGGTTTTTCAACGACCAGATATGCCCACCGATCATCCTCAAAGCAGTCCAGAAACTTGGGCAACCCGGCCATTGTCGTGTTTTTGAGAAAGAGCGCCGTGATGCCTAAGGGATTTCTCTCGGAAAATTGAACCTGAATCGAAGCTGATAAATCAAACGTTGACAGCGGGTGTGGCTGCTGTACCTGAACTTCAGTAATCCAGCATAAGGTAGCAGAAGGCGAGTCAATCAGTTGGGCGTGGTAATACACAGCCCGATGAGGCAATTGAATAATTTCAAGGATTCGATACCGATTGGCCAGGATCGCCCCCACCGCCAGGCGCGGCACCCCAATGATTTGAATTTCCCCGCTTTCCAAATCGGAAATATTGGTCAACTCAACCCCGCACTGGTTGCACCGCACGTCCACTGAGGTATTCCCGACATATCCACATTCGATGCAGATCCGCATATGAAGCTTCCGCCCTTGATCACAAACCCGGTTGCTGGCTTTCCTCCCCATTCTCTTTCAACCTCCCCTCAATTGTCTATTCCCAGTTCAGAATTTATCCAAATTAAAACTGATGAAGAAACAGCCAAACTGGCAGGCAATGGGTACTTCTGGAACCAAATAGACGGGGAAAGAGCTGGCGATTACTTTTCAGAATGAAAATTGGTGTGTACTCACACTGGTAAGGATTTTGGTGAGAGAGTGACAAATGACACATCACTCAAGAGGTGAGAGAGTCACATAGCAAGTCGCAAAGTGGCGAACTAGCCGAATAGTGAGATAGTGAAATAGTGAAATAGTGAAATCCGATGGAGCCGGTTTCCCCTTCGCGACTTCACTACCTCACTCCTGGCTATCGTGCTGCTTTGCTCAAAATGACAGTCCCGGTTTTACCATGTTTGAAACGATTATATCGTGTGAGCAAACGGGTTAAGCGTTGGAAAACATGGAGTTTCCTCAGCCTTCCCCCTTCGCCCTCAATGGTATTACAGGAAAGCAAAGTCATAGTGTTCCTGGTGGATATTGGGGTCTGATTGCAAAGAAACCGAGCAACCAAGGTAATCTTCAATTTCTCCCCAGACCTGCTTTTGCTCATTGCGTAACGCTTTGGCAACTGAAGGGTTGATCCGCAGGGTAACTTCGCGGCTCCGGGTTTCGCCTTCCATATCCGATGCCATCCGCCGGGCTTCACCCAGAATTTCATAGCAAACGGTCTCGGCTGATTTGACCATTCCGGCCCCTGTGCAATAAGGGCAGGGTTCGCACAAAATCCGTTCCAGACTCTGTCGAACCCGCTTACGGGTAATGGCTACCAGGCCAAAATCGTTAAATTGAAGAATCTTGGAAGGTGACCGGTCAGATTTAATTTCCTGCTCCAGTACCTGCATCACTTTTTGGCGATTTTTGCGCTCTTCCATATCAATGAAGTCAAGCACAATGATGCCGCCCAGATCACGCAATCGAATCTGACGCACAATTTCAACCGCGGCTTCGAGATTGGTTTTGACGATGGTGTCTTCCAGCCGATTTGAACGTCCGACAAATTTGCCGGTGTTGACGTCAATTGCTACCAGGGCTTCGGTCTGGTTAATCACAATAAACCCACCTGATTTGAGCCATACTCTGGGCTTGAGCGCCGCGTCGAGTTCGGTCTGAACACCATACTCTTCAAAAATCTGACGTTTCCGGGTATAGAGCTTGACCCGGTCAAGGAGCTTTGGCTGGAAGCGACTGATGAAGTCAACCACCCGGGCATACTCCTCTTCATTATCAACCCGGATCACCGAAAATTCATTGGACAGGTGATCCCGCAAAAGCCGCTGCACCAGATCGAGTTCACGATAGACGACGGTTCCGGGTTTGGAATGCTCAGATCGCTTGCGCATATCCTGCCAGGTGCGGAACAGGTACATCATATCTTCGCGCAATTCTTCCTCGGTATGCCCTTCACAGGCAGTGCGCACAATAAAACCGCCGGGAATTTGATCACGGTCACGCAGGTTGATCATGGTTCGTTTCAACCGGGTCCGTTCCTGGTCAGATGGGATTTTACGTGACACACCGATGTGAGCCACCGTTGGCATATACACCAGATAGCGCCCCGGCAAGGCAACATAGGAGGTAATCCGGGCCCCTTTGGTGCCAATCGGTTCTTTGGCAATCTGGACCAGAATTTCCTGGCCTTCGCGCAGCAAATCAGTAATTCCCGGCGCCCGGCCTCGAAATTCACGCGGTGGACGAGCTTCGCTTTTGCCTCGCGTGTCTCGCGGCGGCGGCAGGTCCCGCGGCTCCCGACGGGCAGGAGGGGGAGCAGTAACCGGGGGCTGGGGCGGCACCGCCGAATCATCTCCCAGACTATCGTCTTTTGACTTCAGATCTGGAGTCTCTGAGTCGGCGCCATCAGATTCAGCTTCATCACCAAGTAACACCGCAACATCTGAGTCGCTCAGCACGGGCTCGCCGGTTTCCTCATCTGCCTGGCCAGGGCCGCCTCCGGTGGCTGGCCGCCCGCGACGACGACCACGACGACCACGACGCGAGGCAAATTCAGAATTGCGCGACCGCTTCCCAACACTGGCTTCTGAATCAGCCAGATCCCTGTCTGAAACCACATCTTCTGTGACAGGTTCTTCATCTGCCACTCGGACTGGAGCCGGTTGAACAACCTCCGGCGCCGGTGAGGCCGCCTCAACCGGTGTCTGGGTCGCTTCCTCATCACCAGCCAGGACGGGCGCCGTTTCATATTCAGCCTGACGGGTTTGCTCCAGGATTTTATGCTGGACAATCGCTTCCTTGAGCAAATCGCCAGCTTCAGACAACACATCGTCATCCAGGATCCGCTCAAATTGAGGGGCCGGGGCGGGGGCGGCTTTCTTACGGCCACGGGTTTGCTTCTTCTTCCCAGTCGGTTCAACTGGTGCCGGCTCAACCTGAACGGGGACTTCGACAGGTGGTGGCTCAACTTTTGCAGGTTCGGCTTTTTTACGTCCACGCCGGCGGCCCTGGGGTTTTGCCTCGGCTTCGACCACCACTGGCTCGACCTCGGCCACAGATACCGACTCCGGTGACATTTCGGAAACTTCAGCCGTCACAGGTTCGGGGGCTGGTGGTTCAGGTTCGACGTGCGGCACATCGTGATCGGTGACTCGTTCAAACTGGAATCCATCCGACAGCGCCAGTGCCAGATCAAGATCCGGTTCTTCAGTGGCAACGGGTTCAACCACAACTGGTTCGTCTTCTTCAGGCTCAAGCTCAACCCGCTCAAGCTGAACTTCGCTTTCAGCGTCAAGCACGGTCTGCAGTTCTTCAGGGTCAAGTTCAACCACGATGGCTTCTGGGCTCACACTTAAATCCAGAGCATCTGTGATCATTGAAACTTCTGACAGAGAGTCATCTACATCCAGATCCGGTGGGAGCAGGCGACTGTCAAATTCGATCTGGTCGTCAATCACCGGTTTGGCCTTCGCGGTACTTTCGGCGGGTTCGGGCAGTGGTGAACGACCATCCCGCTCCCGTTTGTGACGACCTGACAGATCACGGTCTGGTTGTTGGCGTTGAGAATCGCGTCCTTCACGGCCTTTACTGCGTGACTGGCCTTCAGTGGAGACCGATTCGGTGTCGTATTCATCATTTCCTTCTTCTTCAAAGAAGTCTGAAACATAGAGAAACGCATCCCGCTCCAGGCCGATATCCACAAATGCAGATTGCATGCCTGGTAGCACTTTCACCACACGTCCTTTATAGACATTTCCGACAACGGCCTGCGTTTCATCAATTCGCTCCACGTAAAATTCCATCACCACTCCGTTTTCAAGAATGGCCACGCGCTTTTCGTGGGCGCTTGCACTGATAATCATTTCTTTATTCATAGATTTCCTCTAAGCCCTACAAAATCACTCTTTTGTCAGGTAACTTGCGCGTTGGGGACTACCTCCTGACAACGAATATGGATTATTTCAAAGTGTGTGGCTTGGAGAATGGTCTGGCAAAAAAGAAGCGGGGGGAGATCAAGAGGAAAACTGAAGGTGACATACCATCAACACCTGGTGGTCAAATCTATCCCCGACCGGGCGAGGGTCTGATTCTTGCAAACCACATACAGGGTGACGATTGAACGCACCAGAATGCGCCCAAACGATATCCCAATCAAGTCGCTGAAGGGAGCGCTGGCAGCAACACTTTTCAAATCAACCGGAGATATGGAACGGAGAACGATCAGAAGAAGGGTGAACAACCGGTGTGCCACTGAGAGCGCAAGCCAGACTTGCGTCAAGATACCTGAAGCGCAGTGTCTTCTCTCAGGCTGGCAAATCCTGTGTTTTCTCTCACCAGATGGTGATTTTTTCGGTTTCAAGCACTATGTCTTCAGAAAACGAACAGGATTTTAGAAGAACGACTGAACCCTTGTTCAAAACAAGAGTCAATCCAATACCACACCTTGTTTCTGGATGAAAACCAATTCCAAAGTTGTTTCAACCTGCTGTCAGTGATTGACAGCAAAGTCCAAACGGGCTGTGTCAAGCGTTGTTGTTGGCCCTCTTTCAGCCTCTGTTTTTCTCAAACAGACTTCTTGCTTACCGAAACCAAGCCTCAACACAAAAAAGTTGGAACGCGAGTTGTACACTGCCTGACGTTCACACTTCAATTCGTCATTGATTCATCAACGCTGACACCACCCCCTCGACCAGAGTGAATCCTTCGGTAACTGGAGCTGGCTCTAACCGCGGTCAGAACAACCTTTCCGCATTCCAAACGCCAGTCGCAGATCCATCCGGCGAGTAGTGCGTGATGGGTTCAGCATTTCAGGTTCTTGACTAATTGACAAACCGCTGCTGATACACATTGGCAACGATGCCAAGACACATAAACGTCATCAGCAGCGAGGTTCCGCCATAACTCAACAATGGAAGCGGAATCCCCATAATCGGGACGAGACCAACAACCATGCCGATATTGATGACAGCGTGAAATGAAAGCAAAGTGACGAATCCGGTGAGTATCAGCAATCCAAACCGATCGCGTGCGCGTTCGGCGGTGCGAGCCGAGTGTATTATGATGAACAGCAAAAGCGCAAGCATGAAGATACTTCCAGCAAACCCAAGTTCCTCAGCTAAAACCGAAGCAATAAAATCAGTGCGTTTTTCTGGAACAAAGCCACCCTGACTCTGGGTCCCTTTGGTAATCCCCTTCCCGGTGACCCCACCTGAACCAACCGCAATCATTGATTGCAGCGTCTGGTAGCCAAAACCTTCGCGGATTTCCCGACCCTGGAGTTTTTCTGGGGCAAACATGGCATTCATCGCCACATTGATTCGATCCCGTTGATACTGCTTCAACCGGGGTTCAAGGACATATTTGAAGCCAAACGGGGCAACGATTAACGCCAGCACCAAAGCGGTAACGATCAACCGCCGGTTGAGCCCGCTGACAAACAACATCGCAACCAACACGGGGAAAAACGTCAGCGCCGTGCCGGTATCTGGCTCAAGCATAATCAGCCCAACCGGCAAAGCCACTGCCGCACAGGCTTTCAGTGCAAAATCCATGGTCACCGCCCGGCGTTGCAGGGGGTGCAAAATCCGGGCCACCATCATAATCGTCCCAAGCTTGGCAAATTCTGATGGCTGTAAAGTTCCGAGCGGCCCCAGACTGATCCAGCATCGTTGACCGTTGATTTTGGTGCCAATCACCAGCACCAGTACCAGCAGGATCATTGTCGTGGCGTAGAAGTAGGGCACCACGTCAAATAATCGCTGAAAATTGATCTGCGACAGCACAAACATGACTACCAGCCCGATACCAACCATCACCAGTTGCTTAAACCAAAAATTCCCTTCTGGCTGGGCACTGTAAATGCCGGTAATCCCCATGCCGCACAACACCAGGGCAGCAATCAACAACGGCCAGTCAAAATCTCGAATATCACGTGTCATCATAGGGTGGGTCACCGCGGTCCAGGAAGAAGGAGTTCATTGTACCGGAGCGGTCGCTGCCGGTTTGGTTGTCGTTGCTGGTTTGGTCGCTCGGGTTTCAGTTTTTTGTTGCCGGCGGGCAATGGTGTCTTGCCAGGCTTTGCGGAATTTTTCGGCGGTCTTGGCCGCCGCCTGAACGGTTTCTAGTGAAACTTCAATTGGCATCCCGTTCTTTTTCTTCAAATAGGTTTCAAAAACCGCTTTGACATTTGGAGCTGACGCCTTTGCACCAAAGCCGCCATGTTCGACCAGTGAAATACCCGCAATTTCGGGATTTTCACGCGGCCCAAAGGCCACAAACCATGAGTGGTCTTTTTCTTCGAGTTTTTCGGTTTTGATTTTACTCACCACCTGGGCAGTACCGGTTTTCCCGCACATTTGCCAGCCTGGAAATTCGGTAATGGCTGAACTGGTCGCCGTTCCGCCAGCATTGACAGCGCCCCACATACCTTTGACAATCGCCTCCCAGTTTTCGGCAGGCATCTCAATTTTATGGACTTTGTCAGCAAAAAACCGGGCTGGATAATCTTTGGTTGGTCTGGCTTCGAGCAGTAAATGTGGGGTATGAAACGTCCCACGTTGAGAAATTCCGGCGGCGGCCCGCAGCATCTGGAGCGGTGTTGGCCGGACCATGGCTTGGCCGATTGAGGCATAAACTGAGTCAATATCACGCCACTCAAAATCTCTGGCCGTTGGATTGGGGAAAGAACGTCGCACGGTGGCGGCTTTCAATTCCAGACTTGGAATGTATCCCTTAAACTCATTCGGCAAATCAATCCCCGTATACTGGCCACATCCCATTTCGGTGGCCCATTTTTGAAGGTTTTCAAGTCCCAGCTTGATTCCAAGACGATAAAAGAACCCATCGCAGGATTTGGTCAGCGCATAGTCAATTTTGGGGGCACCATGGGCCCCCATGCACCGGGTAAATTTCGTGCCCACCGTGATTCCGCCGCCACAGACATAGGTCATATCTGGATCCAGGAGATCTGATTTCATACCCGCCACCGCCATAATCAGCTTCCAGGTTGATCCAGGCGGATAAATATCCTGAATGGCACGGTTCCGAAGCGGTTTATGTGGGTCCTGAGCCAGCTTGGCATAATCCTGCTTGGAAATTCCAGATGAAAACAGATTGGGGTCATACCCTGGAAATGAAGCCATGGCCAGGATTTCGCCATTGCGTGGATCCATCACGACAATGATGCCATCCAACCCACGCTCGCGTAAAACTTGCTCAGCCATCAATTGCAGGTCAAGGTCTATCGTAGTGACCACATCCTGGCCTGGTGACGGTGGTACCTGTTCCAGTTCACTCACAAATCGCCCTCGACTGTCCACAATCACCCGACGATACCCTTCTTTCCCCATCAAAACCTGATTGTAAGATTTTTCCAGCCCGGCCTGCCCAACTTTATCCCCAGGTTTGCAATTTTCATATTCAGCTCGGATGGGGACTTTCAACTGGGATGGGCTGATCTCATGCACATAGCCCAAAATATGGGACGCAATATCGCCTAACGGGTATTTGCGTTGTGGGTGCAACTCAATGGTCAGTTCCGGATATTCATACGATAAGGCGGCGGCTCGGGCCCGATCAGCATCGGTAATATCAATTTTGACCTCAATCGGTCTCGACTTGGCCGCCTGAGAGTGGAGTTGCTGAATGACATACTCACGATCAACTCCAAACTCTTCGACCAGCATGCGAATGGTGGCGTCTTGCTCGGTGATATCTTCCCGATTGATCATCAAATTAAACGTCGGACGACTATCAACCAGAATCCGCCCATTGCGGTCCAAAATATTGCCGCGAGGCGCAGGAATCGGGACATCCCGCAACCGGTTGTTTTCTGCCTGCCGGACATAATTGTCATGCTGAACCACCTGCATGTTCCAAAACCGAAGCGCCAGAACACCAAAAGCAATGATGATACAGTACTGCAGAATTAAGAATCGGGTGTGGAGGTTATAGGGGTGTAAACCGTCAGAGTCGAGAGATTTCAATGGCATAGCGCTCCAACACGAAGGGGAATATTTTTGAGGGAGTCATGTCTGGGATTGAACCATCCAAGAAGCCACGAGCTGGACAAATAGTTTGCTCTTTTTTTCAATCTGAATCTAGGAAAACTTCCTTGTTGCTCCAGCAACCCCACCTGTCATCTGGCCAGAGTCGAGTCAAGGTTTCTGGCAAGGCTGCCAGTCGTTCCAATCCCCTTAATTGAGTTTGCGCCGCCCCAATTCAGGCGCGCGGGTCGGATCATAGGGATCTTCATGGAAAATTTTGTCAAAAATGGGGAAAAGGAGCAGCGAAACCACCAGATTGCTCACCAGTTGCAGCCCTCCGATTTTTAAGGCGCCGCGAACGTTCATTCCCTCTGGGGCAGCCGCAAAGAAAAAATGGAGGGCCACAAACATCAGGGTGTTGGCGGCTGAGGAAGCTAGAAGGATAAAAATTCGGAGCAGCGCCCCATCCAACCGAAACCGATTGCCAATAAACCAGAGCCCGTACCCAATCGCTGTTTTTGAAAACCCTGATAACCCAAGTAACCGGGAGGAGAGCGCAACATCCTGGCACAGACCGGCCACCGCCCCAAACCAGATAGCCTGGCTTGAGTTTCGCTGCAAGCCCAGGTGAACCGTCAAAATTAATGGCAAATCAAGATAACTGCATCCCGGCCAATATTGCGGGAGCGCCGTTTGAAGAGCCGTAATGATAAAAATGACAAATATAATTCGAAGAGTTGGCACAAATAAAAAGGATTAAGCTTGGTTTTCGCTCATTGAGATTGATGATTGGTTGAAAATCGGTCGCTGGTCAAAAAAAGCACCGGTCCTTAATTTTTTTCTTTCTTTACTGATTCGGTCATTTGGATATCTGAAGGTCGGCTCAAGAGCACCAGGACTTCCTCCAATCGATCAAGCTGGGCGGCTGGACGAACAGCAATCTGATGCAGCCCGGCGCCTGACCCAAGCTGGACCTGGGCAACATACCCCAATAACAACCCTTTTGGATAAAAGCCGTCAAGTCCGGTCGTCAAAACGGCTTCCCCCACCCGGACCTGGGTCAATCCGCTGATGCTATCTAACTGGCAGAAGGCTTCGTTTCGACCACGCAATTCTCCGTTGGTCCGGGATTCGGCCAACATCGCGCCGACCCCGGCGTCACCATGGGTAATCAGGAGAACCATGGCTGAAGAAGGGCCAATGCTGACAATGCGCCCAACCACACCATCAGGGGTAATCACAACCTGGTTGAGCTGAATTCCGGCCAGCGTCCCCTGATCAATGATGATTTGCTTGTACCAGGGGCTTCCATCCCGACCAATGACATTGGCCGCAATGGTTGGGCTTTGAAAGCTTTCTTTGAGTTTGAGCAATTCCTGAAGACGTTTATGGCTGGCAACGGTTTCTTGCAACCCAGTTCGTTCGCGTTTGAGTTGCGAAACTTCCTGGCGCAGGCTCTGGTTTTCCTCAGCCGCCCGCCACAAGCTGATGTACCCCTTCCAGATATGGCTCACGGAAGTTGTGACAACCGCCAACCCTTTCTGGATTGGGTACGTGGCCGTCAGAATAATCGTGCGCGGAAGTGATTGCTTGGTGATCCGGGCCTGTGCATTGATCGTCATCAATAAAAACTGACTGACCAGCAAAATGACCGCAATAATGGTTGGACGTAGCGATGAATCAGACTTCACCCGTAGTTACCCCTGGCCGGAAGCGGCGTGGTCCGCAACTGACGGCGGCTGAAATCGCCTTCACGCCAATCAAGAAGTGGCGTCTCCAGGCTCCAAACCGCAGTCAGTCGAGCATCACCCACATTAGTTTTGATTATTGTATCCGTACCCACTTTCGAGGCTGACACGTTTTAACAACTCAAAATCACCCAACATTTTCCCAGTTCCCAGCACGACTGAAGACAACGGGTTTTCAGCCAGGGTCACCGGCACGCGGGTTTCTTTCATCAACAATTTATCCAATCCTTTGAGCAACGCCCCACCACCGGTGAGCACAATCCCACGGTCAGCAATATCGGCTGAGAGTTCTGGCGGAGTTCGCTCAAGCGCCACCCGAACGGCATTGACGATGGTGGCCACCGGGTCAGCCATGGCTTCGCGAACCTCTTCATCAGAAATAGTGACCGTTTTGGGGATTCCTTCGATCAGGTCTCGCCCTCTGATTTCCATCGTGAGCGGTTCGTCAAGCAGATGGGCCGAACCGAGTTCAATCTTGATTTGCTCAGCCGTGCGTTCCCCAATCAGCAGGTTGTATTTGCGCTTGATGTACTGCGAAATCGCTTCGTCCAGCTCATTGCCAGCCACCCGAACCGCTCGCGAATACACAATTCCCGATAAAGAAATCACAGCAATGTCGGTCGTTCCGCCGCCAATGTCCACAATCATATTGCCATAGGGCTCGGTGATCGGAAGACCAGCCCCAATGGCGGCGGCCATGGCTTCTTCTACCAGATACACCTCAGCCGCGCGGGCCCGATTGGCAGCATCAATCACAGCCCGGCGTTCAACCTGGGTGATTTCTCCCGGAACCCCGATGACCACCCGCGGACTGACCCACGACTTCCCGTTGTGAGCTTTCTTAATAAAGTGCTGAAGCATTTTTTCAGTGACTTCGAAGTCGGCAATCACACCATCCTTCATTGGACGAATAGCCACAATGTTTCCGGGCGTTCGGCCAAGCATTTCCTTGGCCTCTTTGCCAACCGCTTCAACTTTGTTGGTGATTTTGTTGATGGCGACGATGGATGGTTCACTGACCACAATCCCGCGACCCTTGGCATATACCAGGGTATTTGCGGTTCCCAGATCAATCGCAAGGTCATTTGAGAAGAAGTTAAACAGAGAGCGAAGTTTCATGGACGAAGTACAGCAACCTTTCAAGCAGGAAATGTTAACTCACCAATCTATCAAAAATTTATCAATCCGAAACCCCAATTTGGAGATTCTCCGGTTAAGTAGTTGAATATCAAGGGATTTTTGGTTCTCTTCGTTTCTGGTTTCTGGTTCTTCGTTCCTGATTTTTGGAAAGTATCTGTTCCGAAACCCCAAGCCCCAAGCC
>CAZXCE010000148.1:0-15294 GCA_964639175.1 uncultured Clostridia bacterium | reverse complement strand
ACGCTGACCACCGGCTAACCTTGCTCCATCCCTCCGGGATAAAATCAAAAAACCTACACGTGAAAGCTGAGGGCTTGGGGCTGAAGACATCGGGATGAAGAACTGGTTTTCTTTCAGCCCTCAGCCCTTAGCCTTAGCCCAATAATTCACGCAGGCGGGCTTCAGTCGGAGGCGTAAACCGGTCTCCATATTGAGCGGCCAGTTCAGTGGCCCGTGCGACAAAAGCCGAAACGCCATAATCGTTGATGAATTGCAACGTACCGCCTTTAAACGGCGCAAACCCCCAACCGAAAATGCTGCCGATGTTGGCGTCCGCCACCGTGGTCACGACGTTTTCATCGAGGCACCGCACGGTTTCAACTACCTGCGCAAACAGAATCCGATCAATCATTTCAGCTTGTGACAGTGGTTCCCCAGCCGATGGAAACAGGGTTTTCAACTCTGGCCAGAGGTATTTTTTGCCTTCCTTCGGATACTCGTAAAATCCTTTTCCAGCGGCTTTTCCGGCGCGTCCGTGCTCTTTGACCATGATATCAACCACCCGATGGCCAGGATGTGAGGGAGCCGTTTTCCCTTCTGCCGCAAAATCCTTTTCGGTTTGGGTGCGAATGTGCAGCATCAGCGACATACTGACTTCATCAGAGACCGCGAGCGGGCCCACCGGCATTCCGGCCTGAATCCCGGCGGCTTCGATGGCCTGGGGGTGATTTCCTTCAGCGAGCAGGGCAAGACCTTCGTTGACATAGGTCCCAAACACGCGGCTGGTATAGAACCCACGGCGGTCATTGACGACAATCGGGGTTTTCTTGATTTGACGGACAAAATCAAAGGACCGGGCCAGCGTTTCAGGCGAAGTTTCTTTGCCGCGAATGATTTCCACCAGTTGCATCTTGTCCACGGGCGAAAAGAAGTGCAGCCCGACGAAGTTGGCTGGCCGGGATGACGCCTGGGCCAGCCCTGTAATCGGCAGCGTCGAAGTGTTTGAAGCATAAATGGCGGTTTCTTCGATTCGACATTCAGCTTCTTCGGTGACTTTGGCCTTAATCGCACGATCTTCAAAGACAGCTTCAATGATCAAATCACAGCCGCGCAAGTCTTCTGGGTCCGCTGTCGGATGGATCAATGCCAGAATTCCATCGCGTTCTTCGGGCTTCATTCGACCCTGGCTGACTTTCTTTTCAAGCAATTTGGCGCTATAGCCTTTGCCCTTTTCAGCCGTTTCGCTTGAGACGTCTTTGAGCACCACTGGAATGCCACAAATGGCCGCAGCATAGGCAATGCCAGACCCCATCATTCCGGCACCCAGCACGCCCAGTTTTTTGACTTTCGATGGGGCAAACCCGGCGGGACGACTGCCACCCGCATTGATCTGGTTGAGTTGCGTCCAAAACGCGGTGATCATGTTTTTGGCGACTTTGCCGGTCGCAATCTGGGCCAGGTAGCGTGACTCAATCCGCGAAGCCGTATCAAAATCCACCAGCGCCCCTTCAACCGCCGCACTCATAATCGCCAGCGGTGCCGGATAGTTGCCGTGGGTTTTTTGGAGCAGCATCGCCGGCGCGACGCTTATCATCTGGGCAACTTTGGGATTGCGCGGGTCACCGCCCGGCATTTTATAACCCGATTTGTCCCACGGTTGGGCCGCCTTTGGATTGGCGGCAATCCAGGCTCGGGCTTTGGTCACCATGTCGTCGCGATCTGATGCCAGTTCGTGGATGATTCCGGCTTTCAGCGCCGATTTGGCTGAAACCTTCTTCCCTTCCATCAAATAGGGGAAAGCTTCCTGTAACCCGAGCAACCGGGTCAAGCGGGTGACGCCACCGGCGCCAGGGAGGAGCCCCAGCGTGACTTCCGGCATTCCAATCTGGACATCCGGCGTGGTCAGGGCAATCCGGTAATGACAGGCCAGCGCCAGTTCGCAGCCTCCGCCAAGGGCCGCGCCATTGATGGCGGCGACAACCGGAACCCCGAGTGTTTCGAGTTGACGGAAACAGGCTTTTAAGGCTTCGGCGGCAGTAAAGGCTTCGGCTGGATCCGTTGCCGCCATCAGCATTTCCAGGTCACCACCGGCCAGAAACGTTTTCTTGGCCGAAGTGACAATCACCCCGGTCAGCGCGCCTTCAGCTTTGAGCTTTTGAAGGGCCGTCGCCAGGGCTTCGCCAAATTCCTGGTTGATGACATTGGCCGAGCGGTTCGGCATGTCCATGGTCAAAGTCACAATGTTTTGAGCGTCTTTTTCAAAATGAATGGCCATAACAATAGGGTTCAGGGTTTCGGGGTTTCGGGGTTCGGGAAATATACGCCAGCAAGGACATCGCGCAATGCCTCGCGGACAAAACAGATTCAACCGGGAATAGAGACCAAATCGAGGCTGGCCCATCAGCATCAACAAGCAAATTCTGGCTCAAACGCGTTCCACAATCGTGGCAATGCCCATTCCGCCGCCGACACAGAGGGTAATCAGCGCCGTTTGTTTGTCACGCCGTTCCAGTTCGTCAAGCACCGTACTGACCAGCGCGGCACCGGTGGCGCCCAGTGGATGCCCCATGGCAATCGCGCCGCCGTTGACGTTGAGTTTGTCGTCAGCCACATCCAGGTCGCGTTGATATTTGAGCACCACGGAGGCAAAGGCTTCGTTGAGTTCGACCAGATCAATGTCATTGAGCGTCATGCCGGCAATTTTTAAGGCTTTGCGCGTTGCCGGCTGCGGCCCGGTGAGCATGATGGTGGGTTCAGAACCGGAAACAGCGGCGGCCCGAATGCACGCCCGTGGTTTGAGACCAAGCGCTTCGCCTTTTTCGCGGCTGCCGATGAGGACCACCGCCGCACCATCCACAATGCCCGACGAATTTCCAGGCGTATGAACGTGCTTGATGCGCTCGACTTCCGGGTAGCGATGGCGCGCCACGGCATCAAACCCAAATTCGCCCATCATTTCAAACGAGGGATTGAGTTTGGCCATGGTTTCAAGCGAAGCATCAGCGCGAATCAATTCGTCATGGCCCAAAATCAGCAGGCCATTCTGATCGGTGACCGGAATCAGCGAGTTTTTAAAATATCCGCCGGAAGCTGCCGCCGCTGCCCGATGATGCGAACGCACCGCATAGGTGTCAATTTGCTCGCGGGTAAAGCCTTCGATGGTGGCAATCAGATCGGCGCTGATTCCCTGTGGTACAAAACTGATGGCGTGGCTCACGGCTGGATCAAGCGCCATGGGGCCGCCGTCGGAAGCCATCGGGACGCGTGACATGGATTCAATCCCGCCAGCCACCACCAGGTCTTCCCAACCGGAGCGAATTTTCATGGCGGCCAGGTTGATCGCCTCCAACCCCGAGGCACAAAACCGGTTGAGTTGGAATCCAGCCACGGTCTGTTCCCAGCCGGCAAACAGGGCTGCGGTTTTGGCAATGTTGGCGCCCTGTTCCCCAACCGGGGTAACACACCCCAGGACAACATCGTCCACCTGTGAGGTATCAAGGTCATTGCGGGATTGAAGCGCCTTCAACAGACCTGTCACCAGGTCAATGGGTTTGACTTCGTACAACGCACCGTTCTTTTTGCCTCGGCCACGGGGCGTTCGGATGGCATCAAAAATAAAAGCTTCGTGGGTCATGGGTTTGAAATCTGAGTTTTGAAGAAATGAAGCGTGCCCGGATGAAGCATCATCCTGTCATCTTTTCACGGGTAGAATTGGGGCTGATGGAAACACGGTTGATGCCGCCCACTTTACCTGTGCCGCCACCAGATTTCCAGTCTTGCTCACAGGCTGAATTTCGATCCCAGTCGCCAGATAAAGCGCCATCGCACCTCAAAAATGGTTCAACCGTATGGTCTTGGGCTGAGAGACTATAGCTCTTCAGAAAAAGATTTCTTCCTGGGAACGCCGGCATCCTGCCGGCAACTGATTGGATCTGAACCGCCTGGTGCCGGCAAGATGCCGGCGTTCCCAGGAAATATTTATCTGAAAAACTATATCTTTCGGCATCCAACTGTTCTTTTTCTGTAAGGGGTATCGAGGAAAACTCATTTCAAGTCTGTTTCATGGCTGGGGACTGGCTGGGTAAAAACCTGTGTCCTTTCTTTTTCATCCGTAATACGGAATTGGATTTAAACGACAGGTGGCAGTTAACAAAAATCTGCCCTTTTGCTTTCATACAATTAGTACTACAGCGAGGGTTTGGTCTTTGAGGTTTGAAAAATTGGTTTTCAGCCCAGGAACTGGGCTACGAGCCGACACCCGCTTCGCAGGTTAAAACCAAAATCTCGCTGTAGTATTAGGCACGTTTTACAATAGACATTATCGGGGTTAACTATTTTCCAAAAGTGGAGCTTCCTTGCAGTGATCACCCACGCGCTCACGCGGTGGTACTGACTCGCCGGTTCTTCTGATTTGTCTCCAACACAAAATCCGGTAGAAACAGAACTATTGCTGGCTGAGATTCTGGTTCTGTGCATCCCTGAGGGCTTTGCCAACTACCCGGTCCCAGATATAAAAAAGACCATAAAAAAGAACAATCCCACCACTGGCTCCAACCAGAAATCCATTGACTCTAACCCATGATATGAGGGAAGGATCATCCACTCCAATGGAAAATTTCAGAACGTATAGGTCGGCAAGTGCCACGCAACCGGGAACGGAAATGAGGATCCCTTCGACCTTTCGATTGATAAATTCCCAGCCGTTCAAACACAAGAGAACTCCAATTCCGATTCCAAGTGTGGCGCCGGTGCCCATGGCGATGTCTAACATCAAAAGTTGTGTTTTTAGGGAAACGGCAGGTACTCCATAGACGACCTGAAACAGTGCGAGGAGAAAGTTCAGGCTCTGCGCCATAAGTGACACACCAGTGGTGAATCCAAATACAATCGTGGCGATTGAACGCTTTGGACGCTCAATTTTGGGCGGCGCCATGACTTGTTCCATAAGAACCTCCGGTGGTGAAAACTTCAATTCTGGATCAATCAAAAAGTTCTTTCAGAGAGATGCTCCCTGTCTTTGGTTAACGTGAATGGTTGAGTGCAGTTGAACCGGCATCACCGGGTCCAACCAAACTACCGGGTTTCACAGTCGCTGTAAAGGATTTCACGGTCAGGGAAAGCGGCGGCATGTGGGCCGCACTCCAAAAAGGGCTTTGTTTTCCGGCTCACACGTGCCTTCCAGAAAACAAAGCCCTTTCAGGTAAAACTGATGAGGGGGAACCTCGATCAGGCAAATTTTTCAAACCGCTGGCGGAAGTCATCAACTGACAACCCTCCAGCCGCCGCCAGTTGCCCAACCCAATCTGGATTGGCAAAGTCACGTGGCCCGATGCGAAGCATATAATCACGGGCCACTCTGTAATTGTCAGCCGTGATGTCTACGTAGCGGCGGCGACCATGACCGCCGGACCGTTCCAGGATTTCTGAGAACGGAATTGGTTTAAATTCCCCGCCCTGGATGGTAATCATCGAGCTGGACCCACCTTTGAGCAGATAATTGACGGCGAAATATCCCAGATCACGGGCATATTCGGCGTCATAGGGTACGGGCGGCGCACACCGCAACTCGTAGCCAATTGTTTTATCCACAATTGTTACTTTGATTTTGCGGCGTTCAAACCGGAGCTGGACTTCGTTTTTGACTTTGCGGCCCAGGTCAATTTCAGTAACCCGAATGTTTCCCTGGGCATCGCGGTCTACGTCCTGGAGTTCAGCAACTTCGTCCGGGTGAAAGCGCTCGTTGAGGGCTTCTGACAGCAAAATCACGCCGTCAGGTCGGCCCATTGCCCGCCGCTTGATGATCACGCCTTCGACAATGTCGCAGATGTCACTGAGTGAAATGGTTTCTTGTTCAAATTCTTCAGGGATGATGGTACAGGCCGCGCTCGCCGCCTTTCCAATGCCCAGCGTCAAATGTCCGGTCGGTCGGCCCATTGTCACACCAAAATACCAGCGGCCAGTGGTTCGGGCGTCCACCATCAGGTTTTTGACCATTTCAACCCCGACGTGGCGAGCGGTCTCAAACCCGAGCGTTTCAACCGAAACCGGCAGTGATAAATCGTTATCGATGCTTTTTGGCACCTGAACGACCCGAATGGCGCCGCGTGATTCACGTTCAACTGCTACGGCGCTGCTGACCAGATCGTCACCGCCAACCGTGACCAGCATTTCAATACCCAGTTTTTTCAAGGCGGAAATGGTGTTGGCCAGGGTTTGTTCGGTACGGGTGATGTCGGTTCGTGAAGTTCCCAACAGGACGCCACCGTGGAGGTGAATGCGGGAAACTTCATCAATTGTCATGTCATGTTGTTCGTCCGTATAGCGTTGCGCCAGCCACTCAAAGCCATCATGGATGCCGACAGGCGTACAATTTGAATTGATGGCACCAATAACGACTGCCGCAATCACACCGTTTGTACCTGGGGCCGGACCACCACCAATTAAAATACCAACTTTCTTTGTTTTCATAGTTTTGTGTCCTTGGAGATGGGAGTGAAAGGTTCGGACCTGCTCCCAGTCTAACCCTTACCAGGGGGTGCTCTCAGCCAGATACCCAAACCGGGCGCGGAACTCATCAGCCGACAGATTGCCGGCGATAGATAACTGTTCGACCCAGGCGTTGTGTTCAAAATCTTCGCGTTCCAGACGGATCATATAGCTCCGGGCGACACGGTAACTTTCCTTCTGAGTATCAACCAGTCGGATATTGGTCTTGCCGGTCTCAGGGTCGCGAATGGTGTCAAATGGGAGCGGCACCAGTTTTCCATCCTGCACGCTGACCATAGCGCCGTTTCCACCCGTGACCAGGAATTGAATTGCGCTATGACCCAGATCGCGACAATAAGCCGCATCAAACGCAATCGGATCCGCGCAACGGAGTTCATACCCAAGGTTTTTGTTCGTCATCGTCAACCGGATGCCACGCTGGCTGAGCCGGCCTTGGACTTCAACTTTGACTTTGCGGGCCAGATCAACCTCGGCAAACCGGATGTGCCCGTGGTCGTCACGTTCGACGTCCTGCAGACCAGCCAGTTCCTGTGGATCGAGCTTGTCAATTAAGCCTTCAGCCAAAACCGCGACTCCATAATGATGGTCAGTGGCGCGGCGTTTGATGATGGCGCCTTCGAGAATGTCACAAATGTGGGAAAATTTAACCGTTTCGGTTGGGAATTCTTCACCGATAACCGTCAGGGTTGTGCCCGCCGCCTTTCCGATACCGAGGGCCAGGTGACCGGCTTTGCGGCCCATCGCGACCACCAGACACCAGCGCTTGGTTGAGCGGGCATCTTCGGCCAGGTTGCGCACCAGTTCGACGCCGACGTGACGCGCGGTTTGGAAACCAAAGGTCGGAATATGTGACGGGAGCGGTAAATCGTTGTCAATGGTTTTGGGAACGTGGACGGTCTTGATGTGGCCTTCAGATGTCAGGGCCACACGACTTGACGAGAGGGCCGTGTCATCCCCACCAATCGTAACCAGGTGGGTGACGCCAATTGATTTCAGGGTTTCGATCACGGCAGTCATTGCAGCTTCGGATTTCGTTGGGTTCTCGCGTGCCGTTCCAAGCACCGATCCGCCCATCAGATGGATCATGGAAACATCCCCGATGGTCAGCGGACGAATGTGTGAAGGGTCCCGGCGCACGAGCCATTTAAAGCCATCCTGTACGCCGACGACGTCAAACCCATGGTTAATCGCAGCAATTGCTGCCGATGAAATCACCGTATTGATCCCTGGGGCCGGGCCTCCGCCGACCAGAATCGCCAGTTTTCCGGGTGATGCCATTGAAAACCTCCTACTTGTAGTTGCTGAAAAAAGATATAAGGGGGCAAACGGGCGACAGTGTAGCAGATTCTCGTCACCCTGGGCAGGGAGCAAAAATGAGGCTGACTCTGAAAAGCAGGCGGATCCGGTTGGCTCAGCCGGCACAAAGTTACTCATCTGAAATTCGGAACCGACTCAGAGTGAACGAAACGGTTGGTTGAAAACACCACGCCTGGCCATCTTCACAAACAACAGAAATGTGGCTGACGCGGTGTGCTGGATCTGAATTGAAGGTCTTGGGATGAAAGAGCGTGGGTGGGTGAGGCTGAGGGGCAAGGAAAAAACCCTTCCGGGCCAATGATGGCAGCAAACGAAATATTCGAATCTTCTTATCCTGGGTCTCAACTTTGAGCAGGACGGTAGGTGGTTGATAGAGCATTGACCGGATACTCCCAGGTAAACTTGGATTGAGATCAACTTCAACCCACAAGAGTTCCTGAGGAACCTGCCATTCAGGTGGAATGGAGACTTCTTCCCCCAGGCCAACCGCCAAAGAGCCCTGGGGAGTTTTTTGAAACGACCTGGGCACTGACCGTTTTTTGAGTGTGAAGCACACCGGATTTGGAATTGAAGCCAGATCATATCGGGTCAGTAACTCAGGCCAGGAAAGTGAATCTTCCATAAATGGCGAACGGCCATCAATCGCCCCAATAAATAACATCACCGCGTCAGGTGAGGTCGGACCTCGCAACCGCTGAGCATTGATTTCAGCCAGTGTGGGCGAATAGGCCAGGTAGCTTTGGAAAATCGGGCGGGGTCGGTAATCCAACCCACAGGCAATCATTGAAATTTCAAAAGCAAACGGATAGACATCAACCGTCCCCTGGGTTTGAGGAAAGGGATATTTAGCCTTCATACTGTCAAGGCGCTGCTGAAAAGCCTGGGCTAAAGCCTCCCGACCTGACCGAAAGTGAATCAATTCGGTGAATCCTTGATATCCGGTTGAAACAGTAGTCAGCAGAAACTGGAGTGGCCCCTGCTTGAGTTCAGTCAGTGAATACCAGAAAGTCCAGACAGTGCATCCAATTGATATAGCCAGGAGTAGCCGTTGGGGCCGGGCAGTTGCCACCTGGGCCAAACTCATTCCAATCACAATCACAACCAGCAGTAAAAACCCAGTACTCGCTCCCACATGAGATGGATGATACCGCACAAAACCACTTTTCAAACTCAACCAAAGACACCCTAATAATCCGATTGTGAACAACAAACTCCATCCGCGATTCTGTTTCCACTGGGTGATGCCAACATACGCCACGAGAGAAAGAGTGCCGAAAGCAAAGAGTGCCGCCAGAAAATGATGACTTTCCACCTGCATGGCTTCGGTATGGTAGCGAGCGATTTCGACCGAATACCTGAAATAAGGGATCAAATTTGATATGTGTTGCCCAGCCAATATCCAGCCCGTTAGAAAGACACCCCCAAACAGCAAACCAGCGGTTGGAATTTTTCGCTCACGGCAGGTTTGATCAAGGCTGATCAGGCCAATACACAAGGTATATTGAACCAGAAATGTAAATTTAATCAAAGCACAAAATCCAAGTGTACTAATAAAACAAAGCGTAGTGAAACTTCCAAAATACTTTTTTATAAAATGAATGAATGTAATAAGATATTTGAAACCAGTATATCGATCTTGAAAAGTCTGGAATTTTGCAGCTATAACTTTTTCTTTTTCCAAGATTTTTTGATCAAGAAAAAAATAATGAAACAGGCAATAAAATCCGAGTGAGTAAAAGAACGCATCTGTGCGATGGATTGAGGTAACTGCATTTATTGCCCCATTCATGGCAATTCCCGGCACCAAGATTATGAGAGGTATTCTCACCCAGAATGGGACTGAATAGCACCACCATAATCGAATCCAGAACCACACAGATAATGAAGCGAACCAGATCCAAAAACCAATCAACAAAGAATAAGTTGAAGGAAAAAAATTTCCTCCATAGAGAAATCCAAATGGCCCGAATGTAAAAATTATATCTTTCCCGAACTGCCAGTTTTTATCGAAGGCATAATGCAAGATAAATTCCCATGAATTATCAATGAAGCCAGCCTCAAAGGTCAGAATATTCCACGGAACATAAATCCCGAGTGCATAAAAAAAAGAGAAAATCCCTAAACCAACCTCAGCCACCAGTTTATATGAAAAACTCTTTCCAACATTGGGTTCTGGATGCATATTTTTACCAGGGACAGGGTGGATGACTGAGTTCAAACCAGCAACCGATTCAGATCAGGTGGTACAATACGGCCTGCGGCTGCTTCCTTGAGACATCTGCTCATTCAAAGGTGATGATTGAAACTCCAGGATGAGACTCAACTAACACAAGTCCCCTTTGAATTCAACAGAGTTGCCAACTCTGACACTCGGGTGAGCAAAACCTGAGCATTTTGCTTGCGCCAAACCAAAAAATGAAACCCGCCAGACATTTGTCTCACGGGTAGAATAAACGGGATCGTTTGTAGTCGTTGAGTTTAGACAGGTTAGAATGACTCAAGATCGGTGACGGCCCCGAGGCTGCTCGATGACACCAGTTTGGCGTATTTGGCCAGCACGCCACGGGTGTATCGGGGTGGAGGCGGGGTCCAGGAGGCTTGACGTTCGGCGAGTTCGGCTGGTGTGAGGTGTACGTCGAGACGATTTTCCTGAGCATCAATGGTAATGGTGTCGCCATCTTTGAGCAGGCCGATGGTGCCTCCGACGGCGGCTTCCGGGGCGACATGACCAACGACCAGGCCATAGGTGCCACCGGAAAATCTTCCGTCGGTAATCAACCCGACGGCGTCACCTAATCCGGCACCGATAATGGCCGAGGTGGGCGCCAGCATTTCACGCATACCGGGGCCGCCTTTGGGGCCTTCGTAGCGCACCACCACCACATCTCCGGGTTTGATCTGACCATCCAGAATCGCCTGTAAACACATCTCTTCTGAATCAAAGACTCTGGCCGGACCGGTAAACTTCAGGTGCTTGACCCCCGAAACTTTGGCGACGCTGCCTTCCGTAGCCAGATTTCCTTTAAGTACCGCCAGATGACCAGTTTGATAGAGCGGATTGGCCCAGGGTCGAATGACTTCCTGATTGGCGGCGGGTTGGTCGGGGATGTCTTCAAGCAATTCGGCAATCGTTTGGCCAGTGATGGTCAGCGCATCGCCGTGGAGTACGCCATGAGTCAGCAGAATTTTCATCACCTGCGGAATGCCTCCGGCGCGGTGCAAATCTGTCGCGACAAACCGACCTGACGGCTTCAGGTCACAGAGCACCGGCACCCGCTGCCGAATCGGTTCAAAATCATCCAGGGAGAGTGGAACGTTGGCGGCATGGGCAATCGCCAGTAAATGCAACACGGCATTGGTTGAACCACCAATCGCCATCACAACCGCAATCGCATTTTCAAATGCTTTGCGGGTCAATATCTGGCTCGGCAAAATCTGACGCTCAATCGCCTGGTACAGAACTTCAGCCGATTGGGCAGCGCTTTCGATTTTTTCGGCGTCTTCGGCGGCCATGGTCGAAGAATATTTCAAACTCATGCCCAGGGCTTCAAAAACAGAAGACATGGTGTTGGCCGTGTACATGCCGCCGCACGAACCAGCGCCCGGACAGGCTCGCCGTTCAATTTCCAGAAAATCCGTTTCGTTCATTTTGTGGGCGCAGTACTGGCCGACCGCTTCAAAGGCGCTCACGACGGTCAAATCTTTCCCGGCGTAGTGCCCCGGTTTGATTGTCCCGCCATAGACAAAAATCGCCGGAATGTTGAGCCGGGCAATGGCAATCATGGCACCGGGCATATTTTTGTCACACCCACCAATAGCAATCACACCGTCAAGACTCTGGCCATTGCAGACGGTTTCAATCGAATCGGCAATCACTTCGCGGGAAACGAGCGAATATTTCATGCCCTCTGTTCCCATCGAAATGCCGTCGCTGATGGTGATGGTGCCAAACATCTGCGGCATGGCACCGCTCAATTTGAGTTGATGTTCAGCAGCCTGAGCCAATCCGTTCAGGCCGATATTGCACGGCGTGATGGTGCTGTACCCGTTGGCGACGCCGACAATTGGTTTTTCAAAATCGGCATCCTGAAACCCAACGGCCCGCAGCATGGCTCGATTGGGCGAGCGCTGCACGCCGTGGGTAATGGTTTGACTTCGCTGGTTGAGAGGTTTTGAAGGCATAGGGTTTAGGGTTTAGGGCTTGGTACAAATCCTCATAAATGAGGGATAGAATTCAGGTCTTTGATCGAATCAAATCGGGTTTTCTCCCAGTGAGTGGTTGAATTTCATCCTTCTTTTATGGGGACTTGTACTTAGGGCTGAAGAAGTTGGGCTGAAAGCAGAAAATATCATGGCCCGCAAAAAAATACGAATCGAGGTTAAATATCTTTACACCAATAGATTACAAGAATTGTTTAACCTCGAACATTTTGCCTCTCACCCTAATTTTTCGCCTTGTTCACCAGCCGGTTGCGCTCAATCCACGGCATCATTGACCGGAGTTTGGCACCGACCTGTTCAATTTGATGGTTGGCCTGATCGGACGCCATCCGCTTGAAGTTGGGTTTGCCGGCGTTGTGCTCGGCAATCCATTCATCGGCAAAGTGGCCAGACTGAATTTCCGTCAACAATTCCTTCATGGCCTGGCGTGTTTCCTGGGTGACAATCCGTTTGCCGCGCGTCAGGTCGCCATACTCGGCGGTATTGCTGATCGAATAGCGCATATTGGCAATGCCGCCTTCATACACCAGATCCACAATCAGCTTCATTTCGTGCAAACATTCGAAATAGGCCATTTCCGGCGAATATCCGGCTTCGACCAGTGTTTCAAACCCGGCCCGAATCAGTTCGGTCAATCCGCCGCAGAGAACAGCCTGCTCGCCAAAGAGATCGGTTTCGACTTCTTCGCGGAAGGTCGTTTCCAAAATTCCAGCTTTTCCCGAACCAATCGCCGTTGCATAGGCCAACGCAATTTCGCGGGTGTTTCCGGCTGGGTTTTGATGGACCGCAATCAATGCCGGGACGCCGCCACCATTGGCATATTCCTTGCGGACAAGATGCCCTGGCGATTTCGGCGCCACCATAAACACGTTGGTCGCCGCTGGCGGTACGATTTTCTTAAAATGAATTGAAAATCCGTGTCCAAATGCAATGTATTTGGGTTTTCCTTCGGCAGCCGCAGCCTCAAATACCGGAGATAGTTCCTGGCGATAAATTTCTGGCTGCAGTTCATCTGGCGTAAGAATCATGGTGATGTCGGCCTGGCGGGCAGCTTCGGCGGTGTCAAAAACCTTGAATCCAGCCGATTCGGCTTTGGGTTGCGAAGCACTGCCCCGGCGAAGCCCGACGATGACATCAAAGCCGCTGTCGCGCAAATTCTGCGCGTGGGCGTGTCCCTGACTGCCGTAGCCCAAAATGGCAAACTTTTTACCCTTTAATAATGACAAATCCGCATCTGCATCATAATAAACCTTCATTTTCATCCTCCCAACGTTTTTGAATACCAGTTTTTCGTCAGTCGTCAGTGATCAGTTGTTCACAAAGTTCATTTTTCCCATTGATTGAACGGGTTCCCGGTCTGAGGAAAAAATCTCAATCTAGACAAGCTCACGCTTGAACTCTGAACCCTGAACCCTGAACCCTGAACCCTGGCTTTGGCTACACTCCCCACAAATATTCTTCGTCGTCGTTCCAATCACGACGCGGTGGAGTAAAGATTTCAATAATGGTTGAAGTTTCGAGTGCCACGGCACTGTGTTCCCAACCAGCCGGGATATGCACGACATCGCCGGCTTTGGCAATAAATTCGTTGCCGGCGACATTGAAGTGCCACGAGCCGTTTTGGACCATCGAAATCTGCTCGCTTTCGTGCTTGTGTTTCGGCACGATGAAGCCTTCCTGGGCTTCGGTACAGACGATGAGCACGTTTTCGCCTTCGACGCGCTTGCCGGTAAACCGGTCATTGAATTGAATGGCCGGAACATTCTTCCAGGCAATATGCAGTGCATGGTCATTGCTGGTGAATTCAGGTGGGACCGGACAGTCAGACTCCGGTGATTCAGAAAAACTATTCATGTGGCCTACCATAAAATGCTCCTTTATATATAGGGGGTGGAAGATGAGGGTTCGTGGTTGGAAAATTCAAACCCAACCCTATGCCCTGACTTCAACTTCTGACTGAGCTGATTGGCGGCTTGGCACAAACGAAAGCCAGTCAGTGTGGTTGGGGTCACGACCCTGAACCGCGTCACGAAATGCCTGTTGCAGCACTCGCGTCACCGGTCGGTGGCCGTCACCAATTTCATAGCCGTCTACTTCGCAGAGCGGCACAATTTCGGCTGCTGTGCCGGTAACAAAGGCTTCGTCAGCGGCCAGCAAGTCAAGTTTGGTCAATGATCGGGTGGTGACCTGATAACCGTTCTCCCGCGCCAGTTGAATCACGGTGTCACGGGTAATACCGAGCAGGACATCATCAGCCTGACCATTGGTCATCAAGGTTTTGTTTTTGACCAGGAACAGGTTTTCACCTGCCCCTTCAGCCAGATTTCCGGCTGAATTCAAAAGTAACGCTTCGTGATAGCCACGGGTGCGGGCTTCACGGGTGGCCAGGACCGAATTGAGGTATTGACCGCAGGCTTTGGCCGTCGCGGGCATGGCGTTGGAATCAAACTTTTGCCACGAGGAGATCGTCGCCCGGATTCCTTTTTCGGCACTATCCGCACCGAGCAGGAGCGCCCATTCCCAGGCCATAATGGCCACTTCGGTCGGGCAGGCATTGGGCAAAAGTCCAAGCGAACCGCTTCCAAAAAAGACAATTGGACGCACATACGCCGACGAAAGGCCATTGGCAGCCACGGTTTCAAGCGTTGCCTGGACAAGCTCGTCCTGGGTAAATGGAATTGGAATGTTGTGCAACCAGGCAGAGGCAAACATCCGGGCAATATGCTCGCGCAACCGAAAAACCGCCGGTCCTTCGGGCGTGTCATAACAGCGGATGCCTTCAAACACACCGGTGCCATAGTGCAGCCCGTGGGCAGAAAGATGAACGGTGGCGTCTTCCCACGGCACAAGCTGGCCATTTTTCCAAACAGTGGTCGCATTCTGAAAACTCATAACGAACCCTCAACCAGTGCGCTCACTGGCACCATATCTGATTGAAACAGCAGTTCTTCGTGGAGCGTCGCCTGTTCGGCATCATAGAGTTCGGTCACATCAACCAGCCGCTCGATCTGCGGTCGCAGCCGATGGGCCCGTGATTGGGGACAATCCAGCGTCAGGTGCAACCGACCACCCGCACCTGGCACCAGGTGGCCCTGCATATCGGTGCATTCCGCGCCGAGACGTTCGATCAACATAAACAACTTGGGCAGCACTCTCACGTGCCGCAGCGTCAGGATGAATTTCAGTTGTGTCGTCATGGGTGGGTTCTCCTTTTGCGTCAGTAGTCAGTAGTCAGTAGTCAGTAGTCAGTAGTCAGTAGTCAGTAGTCAG
>CAZXCE010000147.1:0-15400 GCA_964639175.1 uncultured Clostridia bacterium | reverse complement strand
GCTCCAAGGAACTTATTTTTTAACGCCCCCTAAGGTGACCGGGTGCCCGTTTTTTGACGCTGGATGAAATGCAGCCTGTAATTTTCGTATTCTCGCGAATTATCAGGTTAGGATAAACTTGCTTTTCTACCTAACGGAAAGTAAAGTAACCTGCTCTTCAATAAGTATTTGATCAAATAACAATCCTGGCCTCCCAATAATCTGGCAATTGTGGTTTTGCAATTGCATGCTCATTGCCAGAGTGCCCCAAACTGCCTGAATCCGTTATTATTGAACCAGGTGTTTCATGTCAGATCCGACGCTCCCCCTCAACAAAGGTCAATCTGCCAGCTTGCCACAACGTACTGTCAAGACTGATCCTTTTGGTGTTCTGTTTGAAAAAAGCGCTGATGGAATTTTGATCGTTGATCAGGCTGGCAAGGTGTGTCTGAGTAACCCTGCCGCTGAGACGTTTTTTGCCAAAAAAGCCATTGAACTGGTGGGAATGCCCCTGAAGAGTCTGGGGATTGAAACTGCCCAAACCGAAATCGAGCTAACCCAACCTGATACCACCAGCGTGACGCTCGAAGTGTGGACCAGCGAGGTGCAGTGGCAAGAGAACCCGGCCCGGCTGGTGACCTTACGTGATATTACCCGATACAGACAAATTGAACAGGCGTTGCGCGAATCAGTCCAGCAACGGCAAAACCTGGCTGAATTCAACACAGCTCTTCTCGATTCGCTGCCGATGCACCTTGCCATTCTCAACGAAAACGCAACGATTCAGACGGTCAATCAATCCTGGCGGGAGTTTGGCCAGGCGAATGGTTTGGCCGAACCTTTTGAGGTTGGCAAGAACTATCTTGAGCAATGTGATTGTCTTACCGATCCAAATCAGGATTCTGCGCTGGCGGTCCAGTCAGCGATTCAAATGGCACTCGCTGGCCAGCAGGTTCATGGCCCAATTGAATACCCCTGTCATTCCCCGACCGAACAACGCTGGTTTCAGGCACTGGTAGCGCCTTTGCCCGCAACGCCGTCATCTGGCGCCGTTGTAATGCATGTCAATATTACAGAGCGAAAACTGGCTGAACTCTCGCTCAAAGAAAGCGAGCGCCGGTTCCAGGAATTTATGGATCACAACCCGGCAGCCACCTGGATTACTGACCAGGCCGGAGCGATCCAGTATGCCAACCAGCGATTTACTCAGATGTTTCAACTCGGAAATGACAATCCAGTGGGGCAGAAGATTCAAGATTTGTTTCCTCCGGTTCAGGCTGAACATCATCTGGCTATCATGAAGCAAGTGTGTGCTACAGAGTGTGCGATTGAAGTCACTGAATCAATTCCCTACCTGGATGGCACTACCAAATTTTTCCTGACATATCGGTTTCCGATCCGCTCTGAGTCTCAGTTGCTGGTGGGTGGGGTCGCCATTGACATCACAACCTTAAAAAAGGCAGAAGAAGCCCTCAAGGAAAGCGAGACTCGCTACCGAACTCTGGTTGATGCTTCAGCTCAGATTGTGGTGTCAATCAATATCAAAGGTCATCTGGTTGGGAATCAATCAGCCTGGGCGGCCCTGACTGGTCAACCCATCGCGGAGCTGGCTGGCAAGGGGTGGATCAATGGGTTTCATCCTGACCATCGAGCCATTGTGTCACAACTGATGGAAACCGCCATCCAAACTCGAACGTCAGCCCAGGGGGAATTTTTGATTCAAACCGGCGAGGCGACGTACCGGTTGTTTTCATTGAGGAGTGTTCCGAATGTTGATGCGGCTGGTTCGATTACCGAACTGGTCACAGCTTTTACCGATGTCACCGAACTCAAGGATGCCGACGAAAAGTTCCGGCAAAAGGAACTCCAATTTTTACAGGCCCAAAAGATGGAAGCCATTGGTCGTCTGGCCAGTGGAGTTGCCCATGATTTCAACAACCTGCTCACCGTCATTGGTGGTTATACTGAACTGGCTCTGCGACGAATCCACCCACAGGATCCGATCCACCGGTTTTTTATTGAAGTCCAAAAAGCCAGTGAAAGTGCTGGCTCTTTGACCCGCCAATTGTTGGCCTTTAGCCGCAAACAGGTGCTTCAGCCAAAAATTCTGGATTTAAACAAGGTTATTGCAAATTTGGAAAAAATGCTGCGGCGGTTGATTGGGGAAGATGTCTTTCTGAAAGTCAGTCTTTCCACCGATTTGCGACCGGTCCAGGCTGATCCGGGCCAGCTCGAACAGGTTTTGCTCAACCTGGCCGTCAACGCCCGCGACGCCATGCCCAAGGGCGGGAAACTGGAACTTAAAACCCATAATGTGACAGTTGAAAAAGAAGGCGCCTTTGATTTTGCCGTGCCACCAGGTGAGTTTGTCAGTGTCACGATGACCGATACCGGCACCGGGATTGCCCCAGATGTCCTGAGCCAGATTTTTGAACCATTTTATACGACGAAAGAAGATGGAAAAGGCACTGGTCTTGGGCTATCCACCGTGTATGGCATTGTCCGCCAGTCAGATGGTCACGTTTTTGTGACCAGCGAAGTTGGAAAAGGCAGTACGTTCTGGATTTTTCTCCCGGCTGCCGCCTTTGATATTTCCTCGCTTCGCGCCACTCCACTTTCGGCAAGTCCTTCCAATCGTTCTGAGACAGTGCTGGTGGTTGAAGATGCTGACAATATCCGCCGATTGACAGTTGAGATTTTGCAACTCTCAGGATTTACGGTACTTGAGGCTGAAAATGGCGCTCGTGCCCTGGAGATTGTCAAGGGTTCCAAACAGCCAATCAGTTTGTTGCTGACGGATGTGGTTTTGCCAACGATGAGTGGCACCGATCTGGCCCAGTTGTTACGGCGTGAATACCCGGAAATGAAAATATTGTTTATGTCCGGCTATCTCGATGTCACTCAGTATGTAGAGGCCCAACGCGAGTTAAAGAGCGGTTTTATCCAAAAACCCTTTACTCCAGAAAGCTTGCTCAAAGCGATTGAAAAAGTTATGGGTGAGGATTCAGAGCACAATGGCGAAAGAGTGAAATCGTGAAAATACAAAATTTAAAAGGTTGATACCCAAGATTCAGGTAATAACTATTTTACTTTAGAATCAATACCTTGAAGATCTTACAATTGAAAAGATTGCTCATTTCTTCAGGGGAATTGATTCTTTTTCGGGCGACGGGCCCACTTGATCAAGGAAATGTTGAAGCCAGTTCTTGCAAGGATTTTGGCTGCCCAATCTTGATCACAGGATTTGTGACAGAAAGAACTTTTTAAAACGCTCTTCGGATGCAATCCTTTGAGGTGTTCATCATTGGGTGGCAAGCGTGACGATTGCGCGTCGGGGTGCGGCTCGCTTGACGCTGGTTTCATACTGGAAAGCGGCGTCAAGCCACCGCACTCTAAACGGATCTATGCTGGCTCAATTCCGCTCCGTTCCAGAAGATAGCGTAAACTTCGTGATACCAGATGATAACTTTGTTTGGTATAGCCGCCACTCAACACCATTACAAAGGGTAAATTCGCGGTCATCAACGTGTTAAAGACAAACGTATCGCGGCTCAGAACACCATTTTCTGTTACTTTGAGTTGCCCGAGCGGGTCATGTTCAAAAATGTCAGTTCCAGCATTGTAAAAAACCAGTTTGACATTGCCGAGTTCCTTGAGCACTCGCGGCAGGTACTCCATCACAATCCCGGTGTAAACCCCATCTGCCGTATTGGTTTGGATTGGAAAGTTAAAATTGATTCGCTTTTTGGCTTCGGTGTCGCCAGGGTAGATGTCTTCGTTATAGACATCAAAGATGAACACATTTTGAAAGCTCAACTGGTTACAAATGCGCTCAATCCCGTTGCCTTGATGGGCATCCAGGTCAAGAATCAGGATTTTATCCTCCGGGCTCAACTGTTTGGTGCGGTGCAGTTCGGCAATCGCAATCGGAATATCGGCGTAAATGCAAAAACCTTCTCCCCGACCCCGACTCGCATGGTGATAACCGCCGGCCAGATTGACCCCGATCCCGTGCGTCAGGGCTTCCTGAGCGGCCAGAATTGTGCCCCGGACGGCATACCGCATGGATTTGAGAATTTTCGAATCCAAAACCATGGCTGGAATGGCCGACACAAACGGCAATTCCAGCGCCCGGGCAATGTAGATTGAGCTTTCCAGTTCGTGCAGATAGTCGTGGGTGTGAACCAGCAGGAGTTCTTCACGGTTGACTTCCCGATCAACCGAATGGGTAATGCCTTCAAGTTGATTCCCAAAAATCGATTTGAGTTCATCCCAGACCCGTCCGTATTTGCACGAATCAAACGGGTGCAGCTTTTCCATCCCAAACAAGCGGATGTCATAATGTTCGGAAAAGACCAGCCGTGGCTTCAAGGTAGTCATTTGGTTCAAGGCCGATTGCAATAGACAGATTTTTCGCCTGCGGCGGCGACTCGAACGGGTTCACGTGGGAGTTTGGCTTTGAGGGCGTCAAATGTAGCATCATGCGTGAAAAGAAACACGCGTTTTTCACTCTGCCAGAGGGTCACAAAATCAGGCGTTTCCAGAAAAACCTTGGGGGCATCAGGATAGTGAGAACCAAATTCCAGCCCGGTCATCCGTCCATTGAGTAAGAGCACTTTCTCCGGCAGGTAAAAGCCGATGCTGGAGCCGCCCTGGTATTCGCCGTTGATCACCACAACATCGCCGGGTTTCATCTGCTGCCTGATCGCCATGGCCAGTTGTTTGGATGACAAATACGGGTCGAAAAAGCCCAGTGCCGAATGGGCAAAATACAAAAACACCGCCACGGTGATTGCCGTGGCCACCGTTGCCCCCAGGTGTTTGCGCAGCAACCGCAGCCCAAACGCCAGTGAAAACCCAATCCCCAGGGTCAGCGCGGCGCCAAGCGCCGGATTTCGCAGCACGGCAAAGGCTTCAACGGTCAAATCTGACATATGCCCAAGTGCCAGCCGGTAATTTTCAGGATTGCTCGTCAACACTTTGGAAATATCACTGGCGGCTGGAACACCCCACGACAACCAGAGAAAATAGCCAAGCACGCTGGCAATCACGACACCAAGCAGGGCCAGAAACGTCTGTCCGCCGAGCACCCATTTGCTGTGTTCAGATTCGCCTTTGGCCAGCCCCGTTCCAGCCAGCAAAGCCAGCGCCGGAAAGCAGGGAAACGTGTAGTACTCCTGGCGGGTGGAAAACGAGAAAAAGCCAACCACCACCAGAAACCAGATCCAGGCAAAGAGGCGCAGTTGTTCGCTCCGACGGGTTGAAAAAACCATCTCCGGCAGGTTGCGGGCCGCGAGCGGCAAAAAGACGCTAAACGGGAAGATCCAGACCAGATGCAGCGCCCAGAAGGAAAACAGCGGCACGGTGTCATAATCCACCGGGTAGCGTTTCCCCAAATACCGCAAAAAGTGTTCGTTGACGAAATAAAACCAGAAAAAACCGTGTCCGTTTGGGCCGCCTTCATTGGCCAGACCCGCCAGAATATGCCAGGGTGATGCCAGCAGCAGAAACAGGAGAATTCCAGTCACTGGGCGCATGGACCAGATGCGGGTAATTCCGCCCGTCACCAGCACAAACAACGCCAGCGCTCCACAAGGGAAAACAATGCCGATCAGCCCTTTGGTCATCACGGCAGCGGCCATTCCAGCATAAAACACGTAATACCAGGGTGAATCAACCTCTTCAAAATAGGCCCGTAAAAAGGCATAGAATGAGACCGTAATCCAGAAGCTTAAAATGACCTCCGGAATCATAATCCGGGTAAACAGATAAACGCCCAGCCCGACACAAACGGCCAGGCCAGCGTAAAATCCAGCCCGAACACCGCCCATCCACTGACCGAACTGATACACCGCCAGCACCAGCGCCAGTGTGCCGAGCGCCAGCGGGAAGCGCGTCCCAAACTCAGTAAATCCAAAGACTTTATACGAAGCGGCCACCATCCAGTACATCAGCGGCGCTTTTTCAAGGTAGCGGATGCCGTTGATATGGAGCGTGGTCCAGTCGTTACGCTCGACAATTTCACGGGCAGCCTGAGCGTGCGCAGCATCGGCATCATCTTGCAGAGCCGGTGCCCAGGCGCTGCCGACATAAATCACCAGCGTTAACACCGCCAGCGCCAGGATGGCGTGCACCTGATAGCGGCGCTCGTCATTTCGGTCGAGCAGATCATCAGAATCAATTGCAGAATATCGGTTTGACATGTTGGCGATGAATTGAGGGGAACTGAGAGTGTTTTGCAGGTTTGAAAAGCCAAATTTCCAGTAGGCTTACACATTTTTGCAAAAAAAGGTAGTATCAGCCCGCGCAGTTCCCAAAGATTCTCACTCGACAACTGAATCAGGATTTGGAGGTTCCAATGCTTCACAAGCAGCAGGTTGTGCCTGCGAGTGTCTCTGTCTGGTATCGTCTTCACCCCATCACCCACCTGCTTCTTGTTTTCATCTTATTCATTGGAGGTGGGACGGTTCTTTCAACCGTTGAAATTTCTCGGTTCCATTCCTCAACCACCCGTGCCCACCACGCCCTTCACCCTCCGGGTCTTCAAGAAAAAGCGCCTCCGACTCAGACCACACCACCCACCTCAGAGGAAAAAGTTACGGAAAAGCTCCGTGCCAGCCGTCATTTGTTGAAACTGGAAAATGGAAAGCTGACCGGTCCCGGCGCTGATCTTCTGATTCGAGATGCCCGTGAAGCGCAGTTTGTTTTTCTTGGCGAAGAGCATTTCATTGCTGAAGTTCCACGGTTTGCTCAGGCACTCTGGTCAGAGTTAACACCTGCCGGGTTTGAACATCTGGTCATCGAAGTTGGCCCCTACACCACGCCAGTACTCGAAGCAATTGTGAAAAAACCGGGGTATGCCGACCAGTTGAAAGCCATTGAAGCCAAATCAGGACTGGCAATCCCGTTTTATACCTTGCGCGAGGAAGCCGACTTTGTGGCGTCGGTGGTTCAATCTTCAAAATCGAAAATCCCGGTACTCTGGGGGCTGGATCAGGAAAACCCCTTTGCGGTTCCTGATTTGTTCGAGCGAGTGGCGGCACTTGCCAAAGACGAGCCGGCGCAACGGGTCACCAACCGCGTGCTCAGCGAAGCCCAGGCAGCAAACACCAAAGCCATCACCGAGCGAAACCCCGGATTGCTGGCCATGATGCAACTCAAGCCGGAAACCTTTGGGGAATTACGTGCGGCCCTTGCCTCCAAATCCAATGCCGAGGCACTGGCAATGGTCAATGCGATTGAGGAATCCAAAACGATCTATGACCTTTTCTTTCAGGGAAAAGGATACGAATCCAATCTCCGCCGCGAACAATATCTCAAGCTCAATTTCATTCAGGCCTTTCGCGAAGCCCAGCGTCAGACCGGTCGTTCCCCCAAAGCCATGCTCAAGTTTGGTGCCAACCACGCCTATCGTGGGCGCAACGCGGTGGACGTGCATGGCATCGGGAATTTCATAGCCGAAAAAGCCGCGGCTGAGGGAAAAAGCAGTCTCCATGTGATGGTTATCGGCGGGGCAAACACAAAGAATGCCGCGTTTGATATCGGTCAGATGGCCTATGGACTCGGTGACAACGACACCATGGCGGCCACCTGGTTTCAGCCGATTGCCTCAGTCATTGACGCCGACCAGTGGACGCTGGTGGATCTTCGACCACTTCGACCACTTCTGGCTGGCGGTAAACTCAAAGGGCTTCATCGGGATCTGGAGAAAGTGATTTGGGGGTTTGATCTGGTGGTGGTGCTGTCCAAAAGCCAGCCGGCCACACCGCTGAGAAAATCCTGACAAGGTGACAGGCTGACAAGATGACACGGTGATTTTTTTCATCCTTTGTCTTTCATCCCGTATCCTTTCAGTTGCAGGCCGTAAACGACCTGCCTCAATTCAGTCACCGCTACGCGGCAAAAACCTTTTAAAGGCTCATTCTTCGAAAACCCGGAACCTGGCATTCCATTCACATTCTCTACCATTTTGCAATGAGTTGCTCGAATGAGAAAACAGTCAAGTAATTTAATCGAATGAACTTAACGAGCTACTGACTATTGACTACTGACTACAAACCAGAACTATTCAAACTCAATTGGAGGATCTATGTTAAAAAGTTCAAAATTGCTCAGTGTTTTTTTTCTAGTCATGTTATTGTGCGTCCAGTCGCTGGTTTCGCTGGCTTCAGGTCCCACCGCCATTGCCGGTGAGAAAGAAACCGAACGAATCAACAATGCCACCACCATGTTTGATGAAATCATGAAAGCACCCGACAAAGGTGTTCCAGGTGATTTGCTCGAAACCTGTGCCGCGTTGATTTTGATCCCAGGTGTCAAAAAAGGTGCCTTTATTTTTGGCGGAGAATATGGAAAGGGCGTGATGCTGGTCCGAAATCCGGATAAAAGCTGGAATATCCCAGGGTTTATCCGCATGGATGGCGGCAGCGTCGGGTTTCAAATCGGTGGTCAGTCAATTGATGTCATCCTGGTGGTGAAAAACCGCAAGGGAATTGAAAAACTGACCAACAACAAGTTTAAACTCGGGGCGGATGCTTCGGTGGCTGGGGGCCCGGTTGGACGTGATGCGAAAGCCAATACCGACGCGCAAATGCAGGCTCAGATTTTGTCATATTCGCGCACCCAGGGGGCATTTGCCGGTGTCTCACTCGAAGGCGCCGCCCTCAGACTTGACGATAATTCCAATAAATCGGTGTATGGCCGGGCGCTCAAAGCCGATGATGTGCTCAACCCAAGTTCACTCAAAGCGCCTGCCGCGGCTGATGAGTTGTACAAGGTAATCAAAAAATACGCTAAGTAGAGGCGTCGCACGGCTTTGCGTCCTGCGCCTGTTGAAGGGCGTCGCACAGCTTTGCGGACTGCGCCTGGGTTGAAAGTTGACGCATGACCGAAGACCAGTTCACTCACTTGATTACCAGGCTTGAAGACCTCGCCCAGCATCACCCGGTGCAGTACAAACTCCGGGTGGCGCTGGTGGCGATGTTGGGATACGCCTACATGGTATTGGTGCTGTTGCTGCTGGCGGCGTTGATTTTTTTGATGATGGGCTTGATGCCAACGCGCCGCTCAGGTGATCCTGCCGTCTATCTGGCCATCAAAATTGGAGTTGTGGTCTTTTTCCTGGCAACCGTTTTGATGCGCGCCATGTGGGTCAAAATCCCAACCCCCAATGGGCTCAAACTGACGCGCGAGCAAACGCCCCGACTGTTTCATCTGGTAGACGAACTTTCAAAAAAGCTCCAAACCCCACGTATTCACCACATCTTAATTGATATTGAATACAACGCCGCCATGGCCCAGGTCCCGAAATTTGGTCCTATCGGCTGGTCAACCAATTATCTCATTCTGGGTCTTCCGTTACTCCAGGTCCTTTCACCAGAACAACTTCGGGCGGTTATCGCCCACGAACTCGGGCATCTTTCCGGGAATCATGGCCGGTTTTCACGCTGGATTTACCATAGCCGCCAGACCTGGGGGCGATTGCTCAATCAGCTCAAATCGAATCAGGATCAACTCACCACGGCTATTTTTGAGGCATTCTTGAAATGGTATGGCCCATTTTTTAATGCCTACACGTTTGTTCTGGCCCGAACCCAGGAATATGAAGCCGATCAGGCAGCGGCTGAATTTGCTGGAATCAGCTATGCCGCCGAAGCCCTGATTGAAACCGACATCAAAGCGACCTTTTTGACCGAAGTGTACTGGCCATCGGTGTTTCAAAAAGCTGAAACCGAGCCAGACCCGGTGGCCGGGGTGTATGCTGAGATTCCCAGAGTCCTGTATCGTGACGGTATTGACCCGGCACTGGTCACCAAAGTTCTCAAACAGGCCCTCGGGGCTGAAACCAGTTATGACGACACGCACCCATCCTTGAGAGAACGCCTTCAGGCGATCCGCTTTTTGCCGCGTACCGCAGACGAAATCTCCGGCTGGAGTGAAACCTATCAACCAAAACCCTTTAAACAGAGCGCGGCGGAGTATTTTCTGGCCGAAAGTCTGCCATGGCTCCTCAAAGCGGCTGAAACCGAATGGCACGAATCAGTCAAGGAAGAATGGACAGAGCGTCACGCCTTTTTGACCAAAGCCAGATCGGAATTAACTCGGATTGAAACCAAAGTGCAAACTGGTGTGTTAACCAGTGATGAAATCCTGGATCGGGCCTTTCTGACCAAAATTCTCAAGGGGCTTGAATCAGCGGTTGAGTTGTTTCAAGAAGCTCTCAAACACTTTCCAGACCACCCGGAAGCCAACTATCAGTATGGGGTTGCTCTGCTGGAACAAGGAAATGCCGAGGGTGTCCGCCATCTGGAAAAGGCCATGAACCAGGACATCGACGCGGTGATGCCTGGCTGCCGGCGGATCTTTGAGTTTTATCAGGATCAAAACCAGCCCGAGGAAGCCGAACGCTACCGTGGCCGTGCCCAGCAACACTATGAAGAGATGCAACTGGCCCAGGAGGAACGGCAATCGTTTACGTTGTCTGATGAATTAGTGCCCCACACGGCCACCAGCGAGCAGGTGCGAACGCTCCTTCACTATCTGCGGGGAAATCCAAAAATCAAAGCCGCTTACCTGGCGCAGAAGAGAGTCCAGCATTTTCCTGATTACCCATATTTTGTGCTGGGGATTGTGCCTGATTTTCCCTGGTACAAACTGAGCCGCGATTCAGCGCAGTCAGAATTATTGCAACTGGTCATCAACCAGGCGCCGTTTCCAGGTGAAGCCTATGTGATTTTGCTGGTGAATGACACCAGAGGGTTTCAGAAAAAATTTGAAAAGATCTATAACTCAAGAATCTTCTAATTCTTTTTAGGGTTCAAGGTTCAGGGTTTGAAAAGACCAAAAGGACCAAAAGGACCAAAAGGATCAAGGCTCGAAAACCCTGAACCCTATGGAACTACGACACCTTCGCTATTGCATCGCTGTGGCCGACGAACTCAATTTCAACCGGGCGGCTGAAAAGCTACACGTTTCACAATCGGCACTCAGTAAACAGATTCGCGAACTCGAAGAAGAAGTCGGAATTGAGATTTTCGAGCGCACCAAACGCAAAGTCGAAGTCACCGAAGCTGGTCGGCTCTTTCTGGCCGAAGCCCGCCGAACGCTGGCCCAGGCGGATCAGACACTCCAGATTGCCACCCGCGCCGGGCGCGGTGAAATCGGGAAACTCGTGGTTGGCCTCGAAGGCTCGTCCACCTATGACTTGATTCCATTGATTTTGCACACCTATCGGTCCCGCTTTCCACAAGTTGAACTGGTTGTGACTGAAATGCCGACGCTGCAGCAGATGTATGCCCTCGAACACAAACACATTGATGTCGGGTTTTTGATTCAACCAGACGACCTGGCTGACAATATCGAATGTGAACGGCTCCTGCAGGAGCCGTTGATTGTGGCCCTGCATCAGTCGCATCCATTGAAAAACCAGCCCTCTGTCTCGCTCCAGGCGCTGGCAAAAGATGCCTTTGTGTTTGTCCCTCAAAGCTTAGGCTGCGGGTTTTTCTCGCTGGTCAGTCAGATTTTTCGATCAGCCGGCTACACGCCGGGAATCATCCAGGAAGCCAGTCAACTTCAGACCCTGTTGAGTTTTGTCGCCGCCGGAATGGGCATCACCCTGATTCCGGCTTCGGCCCGGGTGTTTCAAATGCCTGGGATTGTGTATGTTGACCTGGAGCCGCCGGCGCCGACCGTGGATGTAATGGTAGCCTGGCGGGGTGATGATTCATCACCCGTGGTGCGCACGTTTCTGAAAATCGTGCGCGACAACGCTCAAACGCAATGACGGAACACATAACTTGCTGAAACAAATTGAGAAATGGCAAAATGGCCTGAATGACACAATGAACTGATAATCGAATAACTATTCTGCATTCTCAATTTTTCATTTCTCACTTATACATCCAGGCCCATGCAATCTTCCAATCTTCCACCTCCTTCCGTTCCAGAGATCGAACAATGGTTGAAAACCACGGAACTGTTTCAAGGTTTTCCGGCTGACCTGATCCAGGATATGTCTGGGGAACTGCAACGCATTCGATTGGCAAAAGACGCCGTTCTGTTTCGTCAAGGTGACATCGCCGATGCGATTTATCTGGTTCTGACCGGAACGCTTCGTGTCACCGTGAAGCAGGCCGAAGGACATGAACAACTGGTAGGCATGGTTCCAACCGGGCAGCCGGTTGGGGAGATCCAGGTGTTGACTGGCGGCAAGCGGACCGCGAGTGTGTATGCTGATACAGACGTCGTGGTTTTGAAAATTCCTCGCGCCACATTTGAACTGGCCATCAGCCGGGTTCCCCACCTGATCAACCGGGTCACTCAGATTATTCAAATCCGGCTCCAACGAGAGTTAATGCTCACGGTGCTGCCTCCGCTGGTTGGTCCACTGGATGATGAAGCCCTGCGAATGGCAGAGGAATATGCCGAATGGGTATATTTACAGCAGGGGGAATGCCTTTTCTCGCAGGGAGACGCCGGAGGCGCCGTGTATCTGGTGATGAGTGGTCACCTCTATGCCATTTTGAGCGATCACAGCGGAAATCAACGCGTCCTCAACGATATTGGCCGTGGAGAAATCATTGGGGAAATTGCCTTTTTTACGCACGAAGCCCGAACCGCCAGTATTTTTGCCTCACGTGACAGTATTCTGATCCGGTTTAATCACGCCAGCTTCACCCGGTTAAGCGAACGGTACCCAAACATCACCCAGTTTATTATTCAAATGCTGATCAGGCGGTTGCGGACTCGCGAGCTTCATCAAGGGAACAAAGGCAGCATCCGCTACGGAGGACTCGGCCAGCAGTCAACGACGCGTGTCCGCTGGTCATCCGTCACCCGCAAAATTTCAAATATTGCGATTATCCCGCTCAGTGATCGTGTCCCGGTTGAACTCTTTGCACAAAAACTGGAAACCGCCCTGCGCACTTTTGGCAAAGTTTTGGTGTTGACGGCGCAGCGGGTTGATGCGGAGCTGGGAAATCCGGGGATTTCTCAATCCAGTGTTGAAGATCCGCTGAGCATTCGTCTCACTGCCTGGCTTGACCGGCAGGAACTGCTTTATCAATTTGTTGTGTATGTTGCCGAACCAGGCGCCTCGGCCTGGACGCAACGTTGTGTCCGGCAGGCAGATCGAATCTTGCTGGCTGGGATGGCCCACGAATCACCTGCATTGAGAGAGACCGAAGACCGCTTTCTCGCCGGGATGAATTCGATCACGTCGCCACCTCAATCGCTGGTGTTGATCCATCCCAATCGGGACAGGCTTCCCAGCGGCACCCGGCAGTGGATTGACCTCCGCCCGGTGGAAAACCATTTTCACATCGTCATGGACCGGCAGGAAGACTTTGAACGATTGGCCCGTGTGATGACCGGCCATGCCGTGGGCCTGGTTTTAGGTGGTGGCGGCGCCCGTGGTTTGGCGCATCTGGGCGTGTATCGAGCCTTGCAGGAAATTGGCATTCCAATTGACATCATCGGAGGCACGAGCATGGGCGCCATTGCCGGTGCTCAAATTGCACTTCAGTGGAACTGGGAACAGATCAGAAGCCGGAACAAAGTCGCCTGGGTTGATATGCAGCCCGCGTCAGATTACACCTTTCCAATGTTTGCGTTTTTGAAAAGCCACCGTGCCGATAAAGCCATGGAACATTCCTTTGAAACCCATCAAATTGAAGACACCTGGATCAATTTCTTCTGTGTCTCCAGCAATTTGACGACGGCTGAAATTATGATTCACCGCGAGGGACCGCTGGCTCATGCCTTGCGGGCCAGCAGTTCGCTCCCTGGGGTCTTTGTCCCGGTGATTGATGGGAAAAACATTTTGGTTGACGGTGCGGTCTTTAATAACTTGCCTGGGAATCTTGTCCGCGATTTTGGCAGCGGGTTTAACATCGTGATCAATGTGAGTCCAGAGGAAGATCTGATCCCCAAACACGAACGGTTTCCTTCGGCCTGGGGGGCGTTAAAAGATCGCTTTCTGCACGGTGAAAAGAATCCCGGCGTCCCAACCATCTTTGATACCATTATCCGGTCATTGCTGCTCAGTAGTACCAACGTCGCCAATTCCGTACAGCGGGATGCCGATTTGTACCTGGCCCCTCCAGTCAATGAATTTGGGATGCTTGAATTTACCGCCTTTGAACAAATCATGGAGGCCGGCTATCGCTACAGCGTTGATACCCTCAAGTATTTTAAATTGCCCTGGACCTGAAACTGGCCAAAAATCGCGTTACATCTCGAACGAGGTACTGTGTACCGTCACCTGACTGAGAGCCGACCCAAAGCCAGAGAACGGATATTTGGGTAAACGGTATACTACTGTCTTCACCAGATTTACAGTATTAGAAAACTGTCAACAGTACATAAGCTTCCAGATTTTTCTCTATGTTTAAATATAAGTGAAATGAACATTTTTATTAAAATTAGAATGCAAGGTGATTTTATAGGAAAATTACTGTTGACATTAAAAATATCCTGATGTATCTTGTGTCAACTTTAGATGAAACAAACCCAATCGAAAAGACCAGCTTGATGACTGAGATGAATGAAGAGTTGAAAGATCTTTGGTTTAAAATCGTTCTTTTTAAACTCTTCACTCGGACGATTGATGACCTGCTGACTGATGACTGACTTGTATTCTATGACATTGCAACCTGCTGAATTAACTGAACACCACTTTCTTGGCACTTCTGAACTGGCTGATGCCGCGGCCCAACTGGTTCTGCAGGTGGTACCAGCTCAAAATCGAGGCAATGTCAGTGATTTACCAGATGAACGAACCGTTCGATATTATCTGGCGCAGTCGCTGCTGTCAGAGCCACTTGGACGCAAAGGATCAGCTTCGATTTTTGGGTATCACCATTTGCTTGAGTTGCTGGTCATCAAACGGTTGCAGTCCCAAAATATGCGAATCAAACAGATTCGTGAGCAACTGGCCGGGAAATCAACCGCCGAACTGGAAGCACTCCTTGAAATTCCAGGATCAACGGCCCCGCTTGCTGAATTTGAACCGTCTGACACCTCAGCCACCGCATTTCTGGAATCATTGCTGGCTGAAAAGTCAGTTGACCCAGGCGCGACTCAACGGCAAACCAGTACCTTACTGGCCTCTGCCAGCCAGCCAGCCCAATCAGCCTGGACCCGCATTGAGCTTGAACCAGGACTGGAATTACATATTCAAACCGGCTGGCAATTTCCAGCCGAAGCCACCGCCCGACACCGACTGGCCCGACGCATTCAGGATGCTCTGTTGGAAGCTGGCCGCCGAAAGTAAGACCATTGTGGGCTGAGGGTATTGGGTGGAAAACACAGATTTATCAACCACGTATCCTTTTGTTCAGACAATAGGATCATTCCGAACGAAAATTTTCTTCGAAAACCCGGAACCCGGAACCCGGAACCCGGAACCCGGAACCCGGAACCC
>CAZXCE010000146.1:0-15413 GCA_964639175.1 uncultured Clostridia bacterium | reverse complement strand
CAGCGCAAACGGTGGCGGATACCCAACCATCAGGGCGAACAAAAGCGGCACCCACCATGCCGGCGCCTCCGCGACCAATGGAACCAACGATTCCCTCACCACCGCCGAAGCCGGTGGTTCCGGTGCCACCCAAGCCACAACCACGAGGAACAAATTGGGTGTTGGTCTCGGTGGTGGGGATCTTGCTGATTGGTTTGATCGCGGTGGGAATCAACCTGATGGGGAAACCGAATCAACCCACGACGGTGGAAACTCCTCCAGTTTCAATCCCAACATCAGGTTCTACCACAATCAAAAACAGCATCGGGATGGAGTTTATGGAAATTCCAGCGGGGAATTTTCAGATGGGGTCGCCAACGAGCGAAGCTGAGCGAGATACAGACGAGGGGCCGCAGCATCGGGTGACGTTCAGCCAGCCATTTTATCTGGGGAAATATGAAGTGACACAAGCGGAGTGGCAGGCAGTGATGGGGAACAATCCATCCAATTTCAAAGGTGACAGGTTGCCGGTGGAAAATGTATCGTGGAATGACTGCCAGGAATTCTTGAAAAAACTGAATGCGAAAAAGGATGGCTATACCTACCGGTTGCCGAGTGAAGCGGAGTGGGAATATGCCTGTCGAGCGGGAACTGAAACACCTTTTTCATTTGGAAAAAACATCACGACAGATCAGGTAAACTATGATGGGAATTATCCTTACGCCGGTGCTGCCAAAGGGAAGTATCGTGAAACGACAACTCCGGTGGGAAGTTTTCCAGCGAATGCGTGGGGATTGCACGATATGCACGGGAATGTGAATGAATGGTGTCAGGACTGGTATCATGGTAGCTATGATGGAGCGCCGACGAATGGCAGCGCCTGGGAATCGGGGTCCGATAAACAGTATCGCGTGGTGCGGGGCGGTTCGTGGTTCGACGATGCCAGGAACTGCCGGTCGGCGGACCGCCTCAGGGGCTTCCCAGGGAACCGCGACAGGACTAGCGGTTTTCGGGTGGTTGCGGCGAGGACTGTAAATAATTGATGCACTTTGACTTATGCACTCTTGACCGCGCGCTTTTTGCGCGGTCCCGAAATTTTTTGACAGATTCCAGCAAGAGTCAAGAGTTCCGCCTTTAGGCGGCTCCGGCATCCGTTCAGACCAACTTGGGAATACAAAACCCGCCTAAAGGCGGAACTCTTGGCTTCTTCCCGACCAAAACCAAAGGAGTAACCTGTTGAAAGAAAAAGAATTACCAATCATTCAAAAAACCTATGACTTGATTCAATGGTACGTTCCCTTGCTCAATCGGTTACCGCGTGACCATAAATTTGCGCTGGGTGATCGTGTTGTAGGCGGCCTCTACGATCTGCTGGAAGGGTTGTTGCTGGCTCGCTACTCGCGGGAAAAAGTACGCCGGATGGAACATCTGAATGGACGGTTGGATGTCTTACGGTATCAAACCCGATTGTTGCGCGATTTTGCATTGATTGACACCCGGCGATATGAACACGCCGCCAAACTCCTGGTGGAAATCGGCAGAGACCTCGGCGGATGGATCAAACACCAAAAAGGAATCACTGAATGAAGCGTCACGGAAATCTTTGGCCGCACATTATCACCTTTGAAAATATGATGCGTGCGGCTCAGGCGGCACAGCGTGGGAAGCGGTTTAAGCCAAATGTCCTGCACTTTAATTTTCACCTTGAACCAGAACTCATCAAGCTCCAGACCGAGCTTGAAACCCAAACCTATTGTCCAGGGAAATATTTCACATTTGAGATTTTTGAAACAAAACGACGGCTCATTTCAGCCGCGCCCTACCGTGACCGTGTGGTTCATCAGGCTGTATGCAACATTATCGCGCCGATTTTTGAACAGACGTTTATTTCCGATTCATATGCCAACCGGTTAAATTTCGGTACCCACCAGGCAGTGCGTCAGTTTACCCGGTTTTCTCGCTCAAACCAGTATGTGTTGCAATGCGACATCCGAAAGTATTTCCCAAGCATTGACCACGCCATTTTAAAAGACATCATCCGTCGGAAAATCAAATGCCGTGATACATTGTGGTTGATTGACACCATCATTGACGCCAGTAACGAGCAAGAATGTGCCGAAGCCTATTTTCCAGGAGATGATTTATTTACCCCGTATGAGCGACGGCGAGGGCTGCCGATTGGAAATCTAACCAGCCAGTTTTTTGCCAATCTGTACCTGAATGGGTTTGATCATTTCATCAAGGAACAACTCAAGGCTCGATGCTATATCCGCTATGTTGATGATTTTGCGCTCTTTCATTCTGACCGGGCATTTCTGGCTGAAGCTCGCGAAGCGATTGAGGACTATCTCAAGGGGCTGCGGTTACGGATTCATCCCATCAAGAGTCAATTGTTTGAAACACGACACGGAGCAAATTTTTTAGGGTTTCGTGTTTTCCCAGAATGTATTCGGGTCAGATCAGAGAATCTTCGACGGGCGCGGGTGCGACTTCGCCGAATGCAAGACCAATATCGTCGGCATGAAATCGGGATTGGGGAAATCAGCCAATCGCTTCGAAGCTGGATTGCCCACCTGGAGCACGGCGATACGTGGCATTTGCGCGAGAACATCTTTTCCTCTCTTGTATTTGCCAGAGAGAAAAGAATGGGGTGTGCCGCTTCGTGATGCGGGGCGGTTCGTGGAACAACAATGCCAGGAACTGCCGGTCGGCGAACCGCAACAGGAACAACCCAGAGAACCACAATAGGAACAACGGTTTTCGGGTGGTTGCGGCGAGTACTCTCTTGAACCGGAACTGATGGAAGCGATTTCATTGGGAGTGTCGAAGGAGAGTCCAGTGCACATTCCAGTGATGCAGGTGACTGTATCCGAAAATAAAATGAGTTGGGCGGTTAAGTAGGTGATGGCTGAAAGACCGTGCAACTCTTTAAAACCAGGTAAATCAATCAGATCTGGATGCCGGCGCCAGCTTCGCCGGCTAAAGGCAAAATCCGGAGGGCAATCGTTTGACATCCAGCCGGATCGGGTGGTGCTGTACCTGTGGCCCTGGCGGAATGAAAAAAATACGCTTGAATTTACCTTCCGGCCCCGGTTTGCCATGAAAGCCAGGACCGTACGTTCGCTTTTGTATGATTATTACAATCCAGACGCGCAGGTTCTGATCGCGCCAGCACGGTTTGTTGTCCGGGAGAAATAAAGTTCAGGAAAAAATTTGGAGTGCTGCAACTTGTTGCAGCTTTGGTAGTTTAGCGACTTGTCGCTGTTTGATTTTGTTTGGTCGGCGACAGGTCGCCACATACCAAAGCGGTGACAGGTTATCCCGCTCCAAAAATATTGGTTTTGTTTGGTCGGCGACAAGTCGCCACATACCAAAGCGGTGACAAGTCACCGCACTCCAAAAATATCGCCTCGTGAACTTCCCATCGGGCAGCTGAATCGCGTATTGTTCGCCGACAAACGAACAGGCTGTTCTATCCCAAGTTTTTGAATTTTCTGATCTATGCTTGCACCTGGACTTGTTTTACAGGATCGCTATCGGATTGTGCGTCAGTTAGGGAAAGGCGGAATGGGCGCGGTCTATGAGGCCCAACACGTCAAACTCGGTCACACCGTGGCGGTCAAAGAAACCTTTTTTTCCGAAGACCACCTGACCAAAGCGTTTGAGCGCGAAGCTCGACTGCTGGCCGGGCTGAGCCACCCGGCACTCCCCAAGGTCAGTGATTATTTTAGTCAGGACAGCGGCCACTTCCTGGTCATGGAGTTTATTCCAGGCAAGGATCTGAGCGCGTATCTGGCCGAACACGGTACAGCGTTGCCGCTTCAACAAGTGTTGCACTGGGCTGATCATTTGCTGGACGCGCTGGAGTATTTGCATAACCAGCAACCGCCGGTGATTCATCGGGATATCAAACCCGCCAACTTAAAAGTAACCGCAGAAGGGCGGATTTTTCTGCTGGATTTCGGGCTGGCAAAAGGACTTCATACCCAGATGTCACAGGTCCCTGGATCAAGCGGGGCCAGTGTTCAGGCATACACCCCCGGCTATGCGCCAGTTGAACAAATGCAGGGCAGTGGCACCGATGCCCGGAGCGATGTGTTTTCACTCAGCGCCACGCTCTATCACCTTATGACCGGGGGCCCGCCGGTGGATGCGCTCACCCGTGCCATGAAGGTTGCCAAACGGTTACCTGATCCGCTTCCGCTGGCCAGCGAGATCAACTGGATGATCCCGGTGTCGGTGGCCAGGGTGTTGCAGCAGGCACTTGATCTGGATGAAGACCTGCGTCCGACGACAGCGGCAGATTTTCGGCGGATGCTACGCCAGGCAAGTACTGGAAGCATTGAACAACCCGGAACCGTCCTGGTCGCGGGTGGCGCGACCAATCCAGGCGCTTCATTTCACAATGATGTGACCAGACAGGCATCTCAACCGATCAACTGGAGTGAATCGCAGACAGTGGTTGATCCCAGCAAATCAGTTCCGCCGGTGATGTCCCCGCCAGAGAGTTTTCAGACGCGCCCGGTGGCGCCGCCGCCAGCTCATCCAACCTTGCCGCCAACCGTTCATATTTCACCGACTGAACCGGAACGTCCAGCGCCGAAGTCTTCGAAAAAATGGATGCTTCCGGTACTGGCGCTGGTGATGCTGGTGCTGATTGTCGGAGTGATTGGGGCCAGAATGATGTGGCAGGCACGGAAGAACAATATGGCCTCCTCGTCAGCTCCCACCCAGGCTGAAAAGAAAAATAAACCGTCCACACCCTCTCCAAAAAAGAGTGACGAGACGCCAATGGTGGTAGCGACACCGCTCAGTCCAACTTTCACAAACCGAATTGGCATGGAGTTTGTCTTGATTTCACCGGGAAGTTTTTTGATGGGGTCTCTGGAAAGTGAAGCGGACCGTGAAACAGATGAAGGCCCACAGTACAAAGTGACGATTTCCCAGCCGTTTTATCTGGGCAAATATGAAGTGACCCAGGCCGAGTGGAAAGTGGTCATGGAAGACAATCCGTCAGAATTTCCAGGCGAACGATTGCCGGTGGATAGTGTTTCCTGGGATGATTGCCAGGAATTCTTAAAAAAGCTCAACGCCCGCAATGATGGCTATACCTATCGGCTGCCCAGCGAGGCCGAGTGGGAATATGCCTGTCGGGCAGGAAGTAAAACACCCTTTTCGTTTGGCGAAAAGGTGACGATGAAGCAGGTAAACTTTAGTGGAAATTTTCCATATAGCGACGACCCGGAAACGGATGGCCAGGGGAAACCCGTTTCGGTGGGAAGTTACCCGGCCAATGCCTGGGGACTCTACGAAATGCACGGTAACGTTCGCGAATGGTGTCAGGACTGGCTACAAGTAGATTACACCGATGCCCCGACCGATGGCCGTCCCTGGGTATCTGGACCAGAAACCCAGTATCGCGTACTGCGTGGCGGAGCATGGAATGTCAATGCCCGTGATTGTCGCTCGGCCACCCGGAGCGGAAACACCCCGGATGCTACGGATAACTCATATGGGCTGCGGGTTGTGGCTGAAAAGGCCGAGAAGAATTAAGCCAGAAGGTTTGAGCCTTCCTTGCTTGAGCTTGTGGAGTAATACCAATTAGGGTTCAGGGTATCGGGTTCAGGGTTCAGGGAAATACAATTTCTTCAATGGTTTAGCTATTTCCTAATACGAGGATTCCATTCCAAAATGGTATAAGAAGAAAAGAGGCCAACATGATCCAGACTGACAACCTGTGCAAATATCTGGCTGAAAAATACCCATTGGACTTTGCCGAGTGGGTGCTGGGCCAGCGTCCAGCACAGGCTGAAATCCTGAAAACCGAATTGAGTATTGAGCCGATTCGAGCGGATTTTGTGGTGTTTCTGAAGGTGGACGGCTGCATTCTGCACCTGGAGTTCCAAACCGTAGGTGAAAGTGACCCACCGGTGCCGTTGCGAATGCTGGATTATTTTGTACGGCTGTATCGGAAGTATTGGTTACCCGTGGTCCAGGCAGTGGTGATTTTGACGGAAACAGCGGCGGGAAGGTCATTACCGAATGAGTTCCGGCTAGGAGAAACGGTGCATCGGTATCACGTGATCCGAATGTGGGAACAGTCGCCGGAACTGTTCTTGAACCATCCCGCATTGGTGCCACTGGCAGTATTTTCACGGATGACGAATCCGAACGAGTTGTTGACACAGGTGGGAGAAAGCATTGAAACGATTGCCAAACCAGTGGAACGGCGCGATATTTTGACCTGTACGCAAATCCTGGCGGGGTTGCGGTTTGATCAGAATTTGATCCGAGCAATTTTAAGGGAGAGACATATGCGAGAATCAGTGATTTACCAGGAGATTTTAGCCGAAGGACGACAAGAAGGACGACAAGAAGGTGAGGCCAAAATTGTATTGCGACAACTATCACGGCGACTCGGTCTGTTTTCGGCTGACCTGAAACAACGAATCGAATCATTACCAGTCGCCCGACTGGAAGAGCTTGGGGACGCATTGCTTGATTTTCACGAAGTCAAGGACCTGGAAGACTGGCTGGCCCAGTTTCCTCCACCGACGCCTGCACCAGAACCTCCAACCGAATCAGAGAAAAATGAAAGGGATGGAATGTGATTCAAACCGACAACCTGTGCAAATATCTGGCTGAAAAATACCCATTGGATTTTGCCGAGTGGGTGCTGGGTCAGCGTCCAACACAGGCTGAAATCCTGAAAACCGAATTGAGTATTGAGCCGATTCGAGCGGATTTTGTGGTGTTTCTGAAGGTGGACGGCTGCATTCTGCACCTGGAGTTCCAAACCGTAGGTGAAAGTGACCCACCGGTGCCGTTGCGAATGCTGGATTATTTTGTACGGCTGTATCGGAAGTATTGGTTACCCGTGGTCCAGGCAGTGGTGATTTTGACGGAAACAGCGGCGGGAAGGTCATTACCGAATGAGTTCCGGCTAGGAGAAACGGTGCATCGGTATCACGTGATCCGAATGTGGGAACAGTCGCCGGAACTGTTCTTGAACCATCCCGCATTGGTGCCACTGGCAGTATTTTCACGGATGACGAATCCGAACGAGTTGTTGACACAGGTGGGAGAAAGCATTGAAACGATTGCCAAACCAGTGGAACGGCGCGATATTTTGACCTGTACGCAAATCCTGGCGGGGTTGCGGTTTGATCAGAATTTGATCCGAGCAATTTTAAGGGAGAGACATATGCGAGAATCAGTGATTTACCAGGAGATTTTAGAAGAAGGCCGGCAGGAAGGTCGGCAGGAAGGTCGGCAAGAAGGCGAAGCCAAAATTGTGTTACGGCTCTTATCACGAAGGCTGGGCCTGTTTTCGGCTGACCTGAAACAACGGATCGAATCATTACCCGTCGCGCGACTGGAAGAGCTTGGGGATGCCTTGCTTGATTTTCAAGAGGTTAAGGATTTGGAAACCTGGCTGGCTCAAATCCCTCAACCGACGTCTACGTCAGAGCCTTCAACCGAATCGTAGGAAATGTGGCGGCGGAGCATTCGCGGACTCCGCTACGCTCCGTCTAGGGCTACAAGCTGAAGCCTTCATTTCAGAAAAATTTACGGAGGGAAGGAATTTGGAGTGCTGTGACTTGTCACAGCTTTGGTATGAGGTGACTTGTCACCGTCAGTAGTTCATTTATGCCTTATTCCTATTTTCATCCGGTTCGCTATCTTCTCTTTGGCGTGATCGTCACGTGTGTCTTGTGTTTAACCCTAACTATCTCCGCACAGGTCGGATTACAAGTCGATAAGGCCGCTTCACGATTTGATTTTGGTTCGGCTCAGGCTCGGGTTCAACTGGTGGTTCATAATCCAACCGCCAGTGTCATCCCGGCTGAAGTCAAACTTGAAATACTCAATGAAAAAAATGAAGTCCAGGTTGAGCCAGTTCAGCTTGTGCAACTTCAGCCAGGAAAACAGACTCTGTTCTGCCCGGTCACTATCCTCGATCAAGAGAAACAATCGGAACTGGTACTGCTCCGGCGGTTGCGATACCGGGTGATACCACAGGGGGATCTTCAACCAGTTCAAGGAATTGTAGCGCTTTCGCAGCTTTGCCCGGAGTATTTCACGCTTGGTTTGACAATACCTAAAAACCTTCCCAGGCGTGGGAAATGGTGGGTTGAAGCGAAAGCGTTTCACCCAGTTTCCGGCGTACCTGCCCCGGTGGTTGAGGTTAGCGCAACGCTCACGATTGGAGATGAGAAATCTCCCACCATCCGCACTGTGACTGGCCAGACACATGCGGATGGGCTCGTCCGGCTCGTCTTTGACCTTCCACTACTGGCTGACTCTGATCCGGCTGCACTCCAGTTGACCGGTCACCGGGGAAAGTACACCCGCACTTTCAGCCGGGACGTTGAAGTTGAAAAGAATGCTCAGGTGATGCTCACCACAGATAAACCCGTCTACCAGCCCGGCCAGGTTTTGCATGTGCGAGCAATTGCCCTGGAACAAAGTTCCAGACTGGCCCTGGCTGGTGTACCAGTGGAATTTCGGGTGGAAACTTCAACCTATTCTGAGATCTTTCGAACCGTCAGCCTTACGTCAAAATCTGGTATCGCCACCGCTGACTGGATGATTCCAGAAACCCAGCCAGCCGAACTGTTGACCATCCAGGTGCAGGTGATGGGTTCAACCTCTGAGGTGATGGGTTCGACCTCGCAACAGGTGAAAATCAGCCGGTATGAGTTATCTCAGTTTGTCGTGACCGCTCAGACTGACCGTTCGTTTTATCTTCCCGGTCAGACCGCAACCGTAAGTGTCAGTGCGGTTTATCTTTCAGGAGAACCAATCCGTGAAGGCGCCGTGCGGGTGGTTCGTCGTCGTGGTGTCTGGAATCAGGAAAAACAAACGACAACGCAAGTCGAGGAAATTATCACCGAAGTCAAAACCAACCTGGCTGGACAGGTCCAGTTTCCAATTGACCTGACTCGCGATCAAGACGACTTTTCCGGTGGCGGACACGATTGGTTTCGGGATGTTTCATTCGATGTGGAATGTAGCGATCCGACCAGCGGCAAAACTGAGTCTTCTCGGTTGTATCTGCGATTGTCGAAAACTCCGATTCATTTGTATGTCCTTTCAGCTCGAAAACCATTGAACCCTCACGTTCCTGGAACCGTGTATGTGGCGACCTGTGCGGCAGATGGAACGCCCTGTGCGGCAGAATTTGAATTGACATCCGACTGGCTCGTCACTTTTGGTCCCAATCGAACCAATGAAGAACGCCAAAAGGTGGTACTTGGGAAATTCAAAACCAGTCGTTACGGACTGGCCCGAGTTGAGCTTCCTGTGAAAGAGCTGGCCAAACCGGATGTGCAATTCAGTGCCTGTCTGACGGGGCTTGATCGAGACCAGTTTGAAATTGGATTTACTCCTGAATCATTTGGGCGTGGACCCTTTGACCTGAAGACACAAAAAACGATGTATCGTCCCGGTGAACCAATTGACGTTACCATCTGGTCAACCTTGCCCGAATGCTGGGGGCAGGTTTCGGTAATGCGTGGAAATAAGATTGTAGTCAGCAAAGTTGTGCTGCTCAAACCAGGAAAAACCAGCGTGACACTTCCATACCAGCCAGGTTTCAAAGGGAATGTACAGGTGGCTGTGACGTCACCTCACTTTTCCTCTGAATGGATTCTACCCAGCCAGTGGATTGTGTATGTGCCAGATGAGGCTCCCCGCCTGACAATTGACGCTTTGAAAAAAACAATGCAGCCGGGTGCTGAAGCAGAGCTTTCATGCCAGCTCCAATCCACAGATGGAAAACCAGTGAAAGGCATCCTTGGTGTTTCGGTCGTGGATTGTGCGATTCCAAGGCAAATTCAGAGCGATGAAACGGGAACAACGCCAATCTGCTATGACGGCGGACTTGATCAAGCTCGTGGGCGCTGGATGATAGGCCGGCTTTCGCGATCAGACCTCTCCCGCGTTGATCCGGCACAGCCGATCCCGGACGAACTCCAACTGGTGGCCGAAGTGCTTGCCTGGCAATGGTATTCAGCGCCGGAGTTCTTTCGTGAAGACACCGATCCCTGGGGAGCACAAGTTATCGCTCATTTTTTTCAACCAGTTCTTCAGAAACAGCTTGAACCACTCCTCAATCTGGTGAAAGCACAGGTCACTCAGGCAACCACTCGACCTGAGACAGTTGCGCAAATTGAGCAACTTGTGGCGGTGAATGGTCAAAGCTTTTCCGCGCTTCGTGATCCGTGGGGAATGCCCTATCAGGTCACAGTGACGCGGCGGCAGGCGCGTGACGTGCTGGAAATCCATAGTTCCGGACCAGATCAAACCCCCAAGACCATAGATGATTTTCTGGCTGGCGAATGTGGGTGGTTGTATTCAGTGGCACTCCACAAGGCGATTCAACAGGCAGGCACTCATTATTTTCAGCAAACAGGCAACTACATTCGCGACTATGAAACGCTCAAGACTGAGATTGCACGGCAGGGTATTGATTTGGATTACCTGCGCGATCAGTGGGGGCGCGGGTTATTTTTTGACTTTCCAATTTTGAGAAGCTGTTATGCGATTCTGGTGCGAAGTGCGGGTGAGCGTGGGCAAGCCGCTCCGAGCGACAAATTGAATGATGGCAGTGGATTGGATCGGGGAGGATTCCTCCTGACGGCATCGGTTTTGGATTCCTTCCGCGAGGCACGCGAACAATTCAAAACCACCGTGTTTCATTCGGGGGAAACCGTTCTCAAAGCTGAAAACCGTGAAGCTGCCTTACAGGCGGCCCTCAAACAAAACGGCCTTGATTTGGAACAGCTTCGGGATCCGTGGGGGAGTCCCTATTTTGTGAGTTTCAGGAAAAAATCGTTTGGTGAACTGCCGGAATCCAAAACATCAGAATGGTGGATCGTTTCACTGTGCAGCCCTGGGCCCGACAAAAGACACGATGGCTCGGGATTTACGTTGGCTGCATCATCGGTTTTGCTGAATGTTCCATTTGCTGGAGATACGCCCAATCCTCAGGCAAAACCAGACTCATCCAGACCAGCTTCTGGTGTGATGGCTGGTTTGGTGAGTGATGAATTTGGAAACCCGCTCAGCAATATTCGGTTGGAAATAAAGGACGAAACTACGGGAAGATTGACCTACCATTGGACGGACCAGGACGGGACGTATCTGGTCAATAATTTGCCGCCAGGGGAATACAAAACCACGTTTGTTTCTTCATCAAACAGCATAGATATGACAGATACAGTTAGAGTTACCTCTGGGAAGGTCAATTTGGGAGATGCCGTGATTGGTGTGAAGGAAATCACCGAAGCCGAAATTGGCCGCATGCAAAGTCATACTACCTGGGTGAACGAATGGTATGCGCCAAATTATTTTCATACAACACCCATGCGAGCCAGCACGAGTTGGCTCTTGCCAGCCAGCGTAAAGAATCAGTCCACTCGACCGCAACTGCGGCAGGATTTTACGGAAACAGCGCTCTGGGCGCCGCTGCTGCCGACAGATCATCAAGGAAGGGTGAGTATCAAATTGAAACTTCCAAAGGTTGCTACCACCTGGAGGCTTTCAATTGTGGCTTTGACGGTAGATGGTCAAATTATTGAAAAAGAGGAGTTTTTGCCAGTCGGAAAGCCTATCATGCCTTGCGGATGCGAAAAGTAATGCTGCGTAGACGATCTACGTTTTCCTGGAGTTGGAGGAGAAACACTTCGTCGGGCGCCTGGCCCTGTTCGCGGTCCTGCATCAGAATCTGGAGCAGCAGGGACATTTCTTCAGCGATGTCATAAAACTCTTCGAGGAGCGGGCTCACTGTTTCCGAATGGGCATAGATCCATTTCTTTTGCCAGTCTTCACCAACAAATTCGAGCGTCAGGCGCTGGATAAAATCCTCGGCAAAGCGGGCGGATTTGACGACCGCCGATGATTGAAAATAGCCATCCGCTGTCTTGAACAGCAGGAAGTCTCCGACTGGTATCTGATTGCGAGTCAAGATGGAAACGCCATTTTGGGCAATCATATCAGTGATGGTGTGTTCCTTGACCATGAGGTTGTTTTCCGTGTCGTAGCGTTCGATGATGACGTCAATAACCTGGTCGAGACGTTTCATGCCATTCTCCAGCGCACTCTGAGACCGAGTGGAAAATAATACCAGTTTGTAGTCAGTTGTCAGTAGTTAGTAGTTCACTAAGTTTGTTTGATTGAATAACTTAACTGTTTCCCAATGCGAGACATTCATTGCAAAATGGCATAAGGCAGCGATAGACGCAAGAGGTGTGTGGTTTGGGGCAGGAGGTGTTTCAAGGACAAGGAATGAGCCACGCAGAGCGCTCAGTCAAGTCAGCATCTTACCATTCACTGGAAGGGAATTTCCAGTTTTCTAAAAGAAAATTCTGGTTTGAAGTTCAGCGTTCAAGCTGTAGCTTGCAAAAAATTGAACTGGGATGAGGAAGGGAATCAGTCGAGTTCTGCGGTGCGACCCATTTGGCGAAGAAGGGAGAGGTAGTTTTCTTTCACCGTTTTTGTGTCTGGATGATCTTTCCCTAATTTTGATGTGAGGATGGTGTAGGCTTTTTGATATTGGGCCTCAGCTTCAATTAATCTATTCTGTTTGCGAGAAAGTCGCGCCAATTTACTCCATACACCACCTGAAGGAACTGATTCCTTACCTAACTTTTTCTCAAAAATTGCAAGTGCTTTTTGATATAGGTCTTGGGCTTCATCATATCTGCCTTGGCCATAGTAGGCATCTGCAAGGTTATGTAATGTTCGTGCTATAAGTTCGTCATCTGAGTTTAATCCGTTGTTTGGGTTCAACCTGATGGCTAACGCACGTTTACCAGATGCTTCTGCCTCTTTATAATTACCTTGCAAATTAAAGAGCCAAACCATGTTGTTTAAAGTATGGGCTACTGGAAGAGTATCTGAGCCAAAATAAGTTTTTCTAATCTCTAATGCTTCCTTGTAAAGGCGCTCAGATTCTTGGAAGTTACCTTCTACTTTGTAAACACCTGCAAGACCATTTAAGACCTCTGCTTTATCCGTGAGTTTGAAGGTGCCGGCTTCTTCTATAAGATCCAGTACTTTTTTATACAGGTTTTCAGCTTGAGAGTACAAGCCTTGGATTTTGAATAGCTTAGCAAGATTAGTAAGTGCTATTACTACTTGTTGATTGTTTTCGGGAACCTTATCCACCAACAAATTTGCTTGTGAAGTCAATTTTTCTGTAAAACGTTGACTAAGTTTTTTTGCTTCCTGTTCAAGCCCAGCAGAGAGTAAAGCCTTGATTGAATCAACCGCCAGTTGGGTAAGATCAACCAGCGGTGCATGTTGTCTAAGCGCTGTTTCAAACCTTTCGGCCAGATAAGCTGAGTGTCTCCGGGCCTGCTCAACTGGAACTGGTGAATGCTCACCGCTCAAAAAAAGTGGTTTTTCAGGAGTCAAGTCAACAACTTGTTCTGTCAACTCAAGCCGCACCAGAAACCAGGAATGTAAATCCGGAGCATCAACCAGAAGCCGGGTACTGAATTCACGTGTGACCCACCAGATTGAGCGCAAATGAGATTGGGCCAGATTCTCACGATTGAAATTGAAGATGCGGACGACTTCTCCGAGCGGTTTTTCTGGTTCGGAGGCGGTGGCAAATCCGGAAATCGAGACGATACCCGGCTCAAGCGCTACCAGTTGTTTCACCAGCTCATCAATCACCTGAACGATTGGCTGACGGACAGGTAATGCAATTTCATGAAAAGGAATGCCAGCCTGGGAAAAAGCTTCTTTGAGCCGGTCAACCACCTGTCGGCGGGCAAATTCAGAATCAAACGTAACCAGAGCCAGACCTCTGGGCGCATTGCGCCCCCAGCGTTCTAGCCGTCGGGTGACAAATTCAATTGTCCCATCTTGAAGATTCTCACTTGGTACCACCTCGAATCACCCCATTGACAGGTCGAATCCTGCGTTGTTCGGCCAAAATATCAACCACCAGTGGATGAATTCCAAACCAGCGGTCACCATTGTTAAACTCCTGGACTGCCCGGGCGCGCAATAAAAAATAGAGCACGGCATTTGGAACCTGGTCATCGGGCTTTTGTTTATAAATCTGCATTAATTTGTCTGCTTTTTCAGAGTAGGGGATATGAGTGCTTTCCTGAAGGTCATCCCCAAGACGGGTGCGATACTCAGCCCGCAATTTATTCATCGCTTTCGTTACATCAGATTCTTTGATCTGGGCTGATGAAGAAGATCGATCAAGCGCTAAATTGGCTGCTTCTGATACCAGTTTGAACAAATCACGAAGATTGCCACCCGATGCAACAATCAGACGTTCGCTTTGATTGGGCTCAAAAAGACTGGGATTGATGCGGAAATCCAGGACCTTCTGAAGTGAGTTGCGTCCTTCAATGTGCTTCCCAAAATTCCGGGTGAAAACAGGAGTATCCGGAATGAGAAAACTCTCGAAGGGAAGTTCAGCGCTTTTCGCAAACCCTAAGCTGACTGGAATTGTAAAAATGAGATTGGTCCGGAGTTCTTTTAAGACATTGCGGTAAGTAATGAAAAGTTGCTCTACATTTTTGGGCGAAACCTCAGGGCGCTCAAATCCATCCCAGATAAAAAGCCAATCTTGACCAGTTTCAGTTTTCAAAATGTGACTACATTCATCAAGAAGTTGATTGGCGAGTCGAATAAGAGCTGAAAGCTGAATAATTTGATATTTGACATTCTCTTCGCTGTGTCCACCAGCATATTTAATCTCACCTTTTATTGCGGCAATGAGCCCCAAAAAGTTTGCCAGGAGGCTTTTATCGTCTGCCCCTGCACCGGCTGAGATTTCTGCCCCAAATAATGTTGTGCGGTTTTCTTTCTGGGTTTTGGTTGTAAACCAATCTTTGACCTCTTCCAGTAACTGAGAAGAAGGTGATTTACCTGTCTTTTCCTTCGTTTCTTCAACTACCTGAATCATCATTAAATAAATGATATCAAAGGGTTGAAACACAACCGGATTGAGATCTGTTGAAGCGTTAAAGCTAATCGTTTGAAACTTCCCGGCTATTTTACTGGAAAGTCTAACCAACTCTGTGGACTTTCCAACACCAGGATGACCCATTAAAAAAGCTTTAGAAAAACGTCCACCTGCACTCTGGTCCAAATTACGAACCAAACGATCCACAACGTCGGTTCCTCGCACATCATTCAAGTCTGGAATATAGAGTATAGGGAGTTCCTCAACGGTTAACGGTTCATTGAGAAAGAACTTATACACTTTATCGAGAGTTTGTGCCGGCATAGAGTGCCTCCAGGCAAGAAGGTGACAGAGCAGGTCGGATTTTGCTCAGCGTTCAAATTCTGAGATTGCTTTGGTTTAACCTGTTTGAAGAAAAGAATGCAAGCCGAAGCCGAATTGTTATAAGTACCTTGTCAAAAGTTTCCTGAGATATTGAGTTTGGTAAGTGCTTGAT
>CAZXCE010000145.1:0-15597 GCA_964639175.1 uncultured Clostridia bacterium | reverse complement strand
GGTGGCCAGTCGTGGTGGGGTAATGCGTGAGGCATCGGGAACCGCATCGGTGTCCAGTTCAACGCCATCTCCCACATTGCCGCGATCAACCGGTTGACCGGGAATGTAGCGAGGCGCAACCACGAGCGGCAGCCGCAACTCAGTCGTGCCATCTTCAAAAAAAGGAAGCCGTTCGGAATAGGTCAATTTGATGGTGATTTCTTCGCCGGGTGGCAGATTTCCAACCTGAACCGTGAAAATATCGTCGCGTTCCTGTTCCAGCAGGGCTGCCCGGCGGCCAGCCTCAAGTGCCTGCTGGTAGCTGCGCCGGGCTTCGCCACGTTCTTGGACAACACCGTGGATGGTCCGGTCGCCAACTTTCATTTCAAAGCTTGAAACAACTGAACTGCCCGGAAGTGGAAATGTATACACTGCTTCCAGGTGCTCCTGGTGAGGGTTGCGAAATGTTTCCAGCATCGTGACATGCGCGACACGATCTGCGACACGGGCCGAAATATCCACTTTGGCCAGCGGCAGGGTCACTGGTCGGGCCGCATGGGTTACGGTCAGGACACCGACCTGACAGCGGCGAATTTCTTCGATAACTTCAATCATCGGAATTATCACAGGAGCAGTCATGATCATTCTCTCCGTTTGCCTCGCTGGTCTGAGGCTTGAAGCACGGTCAAGGCCGCGCGAATTCGGTTGAGGGTGGCTTCGAGATCATTGCCTGGGAACCAATGTTCGTCAGCCACGATTTTCAATCCAGGTTCAATGACAATTTCTCTCCACACCACAGGGCGAAGTTCAACGGCGTCCGATTGCTGTTGGGCCAGACTGGCCGCCAGTTGTTCAAGCTCTTCGTCGGTGCGTCCATAGAGTCGTTCCTGGATTTCCCCCAGGGTGAGCGATGCGCCCTGTAATGCTTTGATTGCAAGGAGTTGCAGCACATGTCGGCGTTGATAACGGGCCTGTCTTCCCTGGACGGTCGGAGAATCAAGCAGGCCAAGCGTGGTGTAATACCGGATGGTCCGGGCATCTGGTATCGCCGACACCCTGGCATCCCGCTGGGCATCGCGTAAGCCATACCGGTCAAGCAACTGACCGACGGTGGCTGAAAGTTCTTCAAGGGTAAGGAATGGTGATGTCGTATCCATAACGACAGTAATCTACAGAATTACTGTAATACTGTCAAGATAAATGAATGAAATAATGAATCGGGAAATAGCGACGTAGCCAGGTCGTTCACTCTCCACTCTTTTGCTTCCTCACTATTTCCAACAATCTCACGTTTTTTCTCAGGAAACCTTGCATAATCTGCTCATTTTGAAGAGTATTATAGCCTTCACAAACAAAGGCTATCGTTGCTTACCAGGGAAAACATCACCACCACCTTGAATCTGATTCAGGAAAATTGAGTGGAACTGACACCAGTGGCTGTCCAGGCGGGCAATGGTGGCGTTCCTGTTCCATGCCCTGGACTGATTTATCTGGGTGGAGGCGACATTTCGGAATTGAGCGCGATGCCGTTGATTCTAAGTAGCTGAGGATGGTCATGGCTGTGACGCAGGAAAAGTTAAATGGATTGACCAGGGTACGAACAATTGGGGAGGGGACCTTTGGGGCCACGTGGTTAGCCAAACACGAAGAGTTCAATACCGAAGTTGTGATTAAAGAAATTCACAGCTTAAAGCAGAAGCTGGAACCCGTGGTGCAGGAAAGTATTCGATGGTCCAAACTGGAACATCACCCAAATATCGTTCCAATCACAGAGATTGATGTCCAGGGCGATACCCTGGCCATGGTGATGCCGTTTGAACCCGGCGGATCGCTTGAAGACTGGCTTCGGCGCTATGGTGGAAAAGCAGAATCGGTGGGTGAGGCGGTTGATCTTCTGACCGGGATTTTGAATGGACTTGAGCATCTGCACAAACAGGGAATTACTCACGGGAACCTCAAGCCCTCCAACATCATGATTCGTCGGGGCACACCGCGATTAACCGAGTTTGGGCTGGTACCCGTCATTCAACCGGATTTGCAAAACACCGCCCGGATTGAAACGCTGTGGTATTCGGCGCCGGAATCACTGGGCGGCTTTTTCTCACCACAGACGGATTTATGGTCGGCTGGAGTCATTTTCTATCGGTTGCTGGCGGGACGCCTGCCGTTTCCACACGACAATCGGGACGAATTGCTCTGGGCGATTCTGACGCAGGATCCGGACCCGTTGCCCCGGATTGTTGCCCGATCCTTTTATAAGTTTTTGAAGCGGGCGCTCCATAAAGAAAGTTTTCCACGGTACTGGAAAGCAAGTGAAATGCAGTCGGATTTGCTGATGGCGTTTGAATACAGCATTATGCCCGATGCCGAACTCGGGTCAGATACACCGTTGCCTGTGATCAAACCAACTGATATTGCGTCACTTCCGACCGATGCGCTGGGCCGGGCACCTGAAACCATTGTCATGGAGTCATTACCAGCCGAGACGCTGCCACCACAGGAAACCATCCAGCTTGAAAAACCAGAACTCCCGGTTTCCGAAGCGTCTCCGGCAGTGCCTGAAGAAGCTGACGCTTCAGTGACGTTTCCTTCTGAGCCAACCGGCTCAATCAAGCTGCGAACAACTCAGGAAATTCTGCCCCAGTACTCTGCCGCACGACTTCCAGAAGTCAAATTAAAACCAGATCAACCGCTGGCTTTGCCATCTGACCCAACCAGTTCGATTCGGCTCCGCACCACCCAGGAAATTGAACTCGAAGCCCAGGCGTCAAAAACCATGAGTCAAACTTCGGCTCACGTGGTGGCTGATGAACCGGTTACGAGTGAGTCAACGCCGGCTGAACTGCTCCAACTTCCGATGGAAACACCTGCCTCGGTTGAGGTGCAACCTGGAGCAGAATCTACTGCTGAAGAGAAAGAAGCCGTCCCAGGTACGGGTACTTCGGAACTGGTTTCCGAAGACCAGCCTCCAGCCAGTGAGCCATCAGCCGTCAGCCTTGCAAAAACCAAATCCGAGCCTCAGATTACGGCTGAATTGATACAGGCCAAACCCGCCGCCGTCAGTCTGGACAAGGAATCCGCCCCGGCCCCGCCGTTAAAAGAGGTGATTGCAAAGGCAATTGAGCAAAACATGATGGCGGCCAAACCAGCCCCAGTGAGTGATAGTCCGCTCTGGTCATCAGTTCCGGCTCAGTCGCCGGACCCTCCTCAGCCACCCGTCGAAGAAAAACCACTGGTCCTGCTTTCGGTTCATAAAAGTGACAAGCCCGAACCAGTTGCGTTTGTTTCAGTGACCAAATCAATTCCGCCGGAAAATTCGGTGCCATCCACGGACGTTCAGGTGGCCGAAACGGTCGAATCCACCTATCGCAAAAAGGTTTCGTGGGTTCGGGTGGCAACCTTGATTGTGATTTTGGGTGCCGGGTTACTCGCTTTTGGGTTCTGGTGGTTAAAGAGTTCAGTGCCTGAAGTCCCGGTGGCCAAAATTCCAACCAAACCCCAACCGGCCTCAAACAGCACGCCGTCAACTCCGGCACCTACGAAAGATTCAACCCCTGATCCACCGCCATCGTCTCCGCCACCAGCAGGTGCGGCGCTCACGGTTGCGGCTGATGGGTCTGGGGCGTTTAAGCGGATCAATGACGCGCTGGCCAAAGCCAAGCCAGGAGAACGAATCCTGGTCAAGGCCGGGACCTATCGGGAAACCATCCTGCTTGATAAAGCGGTTGAACTGGTGGCTGAAGGAAGCCCTGACCAGACAGTCATTGAAAGTACCAGCGGCCCCGTGATGGTGGTCCAGGTTGATAAAGCAAAAATTCAGGGCTTTACGCTCAATGGAAAAGCTGGTCAAAACAACCTGGAAGCTTCTACGGTTGAAATCAAACAGGGCAGAGTCACCCTCGACAACTGCCGAATAAGCTCGGATTCACTGGTGTGTGTGGCGATTTATGGCCGTGAAACCACTCCGATTTTGCAAAACTGTACCGTTTCCAATGGCAAAGCGAGTGGGATTGGTGCCTGGGACGGGGCACAGGGAATGATCATCAATTGTGATATTTCCAGCAATCGCTGGGCGGGCGTTGTGGTGACCAAAGGCAGTCGTCTGACCATCAAAGATAGCCGGATTAACAAAAATGGGCTCCAGGGCATCAAGGTGGATAGTGGCGGATCGGCTACGGTTGAAAAATGCGATCTTTCGAAAAACCGAAAGGGCGCCTGGTCAATTTCAAGCGATGCCACCGTTGAGAAGCTTGAGAATAAGGAATAGCAAATAAAAGCGAGTCACGAGCTTATTGCCTGCGATTCGTCAAAGAACAAGGAAGGTTGATCTATGTCATTGAAAAAACTTTATCTTACACTTGGGCTGATGCTGGCGGTCGGGATGCAGATTGCCGGAACTGTTCCAGCAAAAGCAGATGGACGACGGGTTGCCGGTGTGGCTCCGGTTGCCGCCAAAGATTTGATCGCCAGCGCGACCAAAGAAGCCAAAGCTTCAAACAAAGCCGTGTTTGTGAAATTTACGGCCTCCTGGTGCATCTGGTGCCGGCGATTGAACGCCGCCCTGGGGTTAATGGAGATCCAAAAACCATTCGGCGAAAACTTTGTGTACCTTGAAATTGATGTGTTAGAGCGAGGTGAAAAAGAAGCGCTTGAAAACCCTGGCGGTGAAGATTATTTGAAACAATGGGGCGGAGAGAATGCGGGGCTCCCGTTTAGCGTCATTTTGGACAAAAATGGAAAGAAACTAGCCGACTCAAACCTCATGCCCAACCAGAAAAACATTGGGTATCCTGGCAGTGATGAAGAAATCGAGGCTTTTCTGAAGTTGCTCAAAAAAGGTGCGCCGCGTTTAACCGAAGCCCAGCAGCTACAGATTTCCAGCACGTTGAAAAAAATCGCTCCGAAGTAGAATGAAGAATTGAGAATGAAGAATGAAGAATGAAGAATGAAGAATGAAGAATGAAGAAATTATGTGGGCGACCTTTGATCTTGGAAAAGTTTCCGTGATAATATTTCTGTAAATTCAGTTATATCATAGAGTTATGGCTAAAATTTGTTTCTCCCGTACAGAAATCACAGTGAGAGGTTGAGATATGCCAAACCAAACTGTTCAAACAGCTTAGAGCGTTCTTTCATTCTTCATTCCTGAGATTGACGATCCAGGTGTCGGGGTGATGTTGAGCTATCCAGGCTGAGACAAAATTGACCCATTGAAATGAACCGTCCAAAACCAGAGAGTCGGACGAGAGCGCAATTTTACCGGATTCAATAATCATCCGATCCGGGTTAAAGACCACTTCAACTTCCCAATTCCAGGCATTTTCTTCAGCGGTGGTTCGAATTTTTTGAGCCAGGCGACCGCTATTGGAAATTGGTTTGTCTAAATACCAGATGACCTGTGCTGGTTGAACCAGCGCCAGCATCTGACCAACGATGGCAATGGCGCTTTCCGTTTCAATGACGGACCGGTACGAGCCATGCACGCTTGATAAGTCGCGGATACACCCATCCTGACACAACAATAACACCCCCCGACTCAGTGCCGCTTCAAGTGTGATGATCAAATTGAACCCGTCAATCACAATGACTTGATTGTGCACGGCTTCAAGTGGTATTTGTTTGGCATCCCGCAATTGTAAAAGATGGTCCGGACAGGCAGTTCTTGACAGCGCCAGACGTTGACGTTCCCTGAGCGAATGGCGGTCTCCGACCAGTTTCAACGACGAATTCAATTGATATCTGCGACTGAGCAGCCACGAAAGTTCAAGGGTTGCCAGCCGGAGCCGTTCCACCTGGTCTGGAGCGAACAATGTATGGTCTTCCGGATGGGCACCGCGATGGGTTCGATTGTCAGGAGACATAAAAAGATGTGGAGTGCGGTGGCTTGACACCGCTTTTGGTTGGAGAACTTTCATTCAATCACTGGATTCATAAGGGATTTGGAAAAGCGGCGTCAAGGGAGCCGCACTCCGAAAGGACAGGTAAATGAACCAGACAACGATCCAGCACACACTCAGGTGGCCTCAAACGCTGCGCGATATTCCCGCAAATCCCACGATGGATGCCACGCTGATTACCTTTCTTCGGACAGCCGCTCGACTGATTGACCCGTTGTTTTCACCGCCTGCCCTGCGGAGTGACCAGAGTGAGTCAACTGTCCGAGATGACAACGGCGGGTATTTTTGGGAAGGGACGTATCGAGAGGGCGACGCTCATCATGCGATTTTGATTTCATACTTCGGAGACCAGCCCGAAGAAATGATGTACCCGCAACGGCGTTCAGAACAGCGAACATGTACTGTGGTTGGGCTTCCAGACCCTTTCCAACTGAAACTTGATTGTGACTATGCCACCTTTGCCGGTTCAATAAGCTGGATTCATCTCACCCTGGAAATGACTGGTGAGTCTGGGATGGTTGAGTCTGTGCAGCAGGCTTTTGTGGATCAATTTAACCCGGAAAAAAGCAAAGGAGATGCCTGAAATGGCTGAATCGAAAGGGGCTTCTATCCAAAAAGTTCTTGTGTTTCTGGGAATTGCTTCCTGTACTTTTGCCCTGGGTATGAATAGTGCTTTGTTTCGTTCAATGAGAATCAGAGACGCCAATACCCGACGGGCAATACAAACCATGCGCTATTTTCACACTGCTCAGGTTGTGTACTGTGTGCCTTTAGGGAAAGGTAATTTTGCGGCCCAGGCAAAGGATTTTTCTTCAATATGCGGAGTAGGATCCTGTCTTTTGGATCTGGAAATTGCCACGATGCAAACTTCCCCCTACCTGGGCTATATCATTGCCTCAATGAAAACCACACTAAAAACACCTGATCATGAGCCAACCTATTCAATTGTGATCGTTCCTGAAGCCCCAACTGGGCTCTTCCGAACTGGTGATGATTGTTTTTATGTTGACCAAACAGGTGAAATCAGGCACTCGGGGTCGCCGACAATTATGCCGGATGCAAACAGTCCGCTTCTTTTACCGTGATCAAGACAGGAATTGATTTGAAACTCACCTTAATTAGCCAGGAACTGTAGCAGTATGAGCACAAAGAACCAAAAGTGGTCTATGAAAGTACCTGAATCAAAAGAAGATACCCTGGTCAAAAGGCTCTGGTATTTAGCCTTTAGCTTGGGGTTGGTGGGGATTTGTTTAAATGTAGTTTTATTTCTCCTGGCTCAAAAAAGAGAGGCAAATACCAGTAGTGCTCTTCACACCCTGCGTAATTTCCATTCTGCCCAGGTAGTTTATGTTTGCAAACCTGGAAACGGTAGTTATGCCTCAACTGGAGCAGAGCTAAATACCGTGAATCCTGATGAAGGTTCTGGTTTTATTGCTAAACATTCAACCGAGATGCAACAAACTCCTGACAGGGGCTTTATTATTGCCTCAATGAAAGCCACTCCAAAAACACCTGATCGTGAGTCAACTTATTCAATGGTGATTGTTCCTGAAGTCCGGACTGGGCTCTTTCGAACCGGTGACGATTGTTTTTATGTTGATCAAACAGGTGAAATCAGGCACTCGGGGTCGCCGACAGTTCTACCGGATGCAAACAGTCCACTTCTTCAACCTTGAACTTCAATCCTTAATTTTTTTCAAATTCCCCGGTTGGTTCCTCGGAAATCATGGTGAAATCGTCCTCTATTTTTCGGGTCGGGCCATCAACTCTCAAGGTTGCCGCAAAGTTTCCCTGGGGCGTTTGTTCCGGAGCGTAGTGCTTTTCAGTTACCTGGTCGCGAGGGTTCAATGGTGATTCTTCCGTAAGCGTCCGGTTCAGTCTCAAATTCGGATTGCTGCTGAGCAATATTGACACATCAAACGTCCCTTCAAATGAACTATCTTCCGTCAGGTGATTGCAGACGGCGGCGGCAAAATTGTGCGCCAGTTCTTTGGCGGTTGGACGGCTTTGGGGGTTTTTCAACAATGCCTGTTCCACCACGGCTTCGACATCAACTGGAATCTCTGGATTGAGCCGACATAAAGACGGCGGTGCCTGGGTCATGTGTTTTAAGGCCAGATTCAGCAAGCCTTCTTTATCCGGCACAAACGGTAATTGCCCGGCCAGCATTTCAAACAACATCACACCAACGCTGTACACATCTGATTTCCAGTCATATGGATTGCATCCGAGTCGTTCGGGTGCCATATAAGTTGGTGTCCCAATCACGGTGCCGGCTTCGGTGAGCGTATTGGCCTGCATGGCGTCTTGTTCGCCAATAAATTTGGCAATCCCAAAATCAACCACTTTGACAACTTCGCCTTCCTCCGACTGGTGGAGGAAAATATTGTCCGGTTTAATATCGCGATGAATGATGCCAGCGCGATGGGCTTCGGCTAAAACATTACAAACCGGAATAATGATTTCAGCACACCGCCTGAGTGAAAGCCGGAATTTGTTTCTCAATTCTTTGGTAAGCGAATGACCTTGCAGCAGCTCCATGACCAGGTAGGCAATGCCTTCCGGTGAAACGCCGGAATCAAGGATCAAAACCGCATTTGGATGGTTCACCCGACAGGCAGAGACGCCTTCAAGCCGAAATCGCTCCAGATTTTCAAGCGATTCGTTTCCAGGAACTGGTCGAAATACTTTGACTGCCACGGATCGGCCAAGGTTGAGCTGAGTGGCGCGGTAGACGGCCCCGAATCCGCCAGTGCCAATTTTTTCTTCAAGCCGGTATTTGCGATCCAGAATCGTTCCGGGCAGGACGTCAGCCAGGGCTGAAAAGATCAAATTCGCCTGCCGTTGAGATTCAATCAGTTCGAGGTTTTTGTGGGCCAGTTCTTCGTTTTTCTGTTCAACTTCTTTTTTCGCCTGACTCAACTGGTTCAAATTTTCAGCCAGTTCGACATTTTTGAGGTCAAGTTCCAGATTTTTGTATTCGGTTTCCTGTTTGGCTCTTTTGAGCTGATTCAGGTTTTCAGCCAGTTCAGCATTGGTCTGGTCAAGTTCGAGGGTGCGCTCCGCGATTTTTTGTTCAAGCAGTAAATTCCGATGATGGAGCACTTTAAACCGTAGTTGTACCCCTCCGTACCCAACTCCGCACAGCAACCCGGCATAGAGGCAGTATGCCCACCAGGTGTTCCAGGGCGCTGGCCGGATGTTAAACCTGACGACCTGTGGCCCGGTGATATTTCCAGCATAGTCTTTGCCCCACACTTGAAAGGTATATGATCCAGAGCCGAGATTGGTGTATTCCTTTTGTGGGTTTGAGGTCCAGTCCGATACCTGTCGGTCATAGCCAATCAATTGCGTGCGATACCGGGTTTTTCCCTCGTGAGCATAGCTGAGCAGCGAGTACTCAAACACAAAATTGTTCTGGTCATAGGGCAGCGACTCCTCTTGAAATGGGTCTGAAGCCGGAAACACGAGACTGTGATTGCCAGCCACCAGCCGCTCAATATAGAGCGGTTTTTGGGTGATATCTTCGGTTTCCTGGGCCGGATCAAACACAACGGCACCTGACACGGTTCCAGCCCATATTCTGCCAGACTGATCTTTGACCAGGGCCCCAAAATTACACTCATTGGTCGGAAGCCCATCTTCCGTTGTATAGATGGTGAGACTGAATTCCTCGTTCGGAGTTTTTGATTTTGAAAGTCGGGCAATTCCTTTATTGGTTGAGAGATAGATTCGATTCTGGTTGTCCTGGCAGATTTGATGAATCGTACCGTTCAGTACAGATTGATTCAAATCCTCTTGAAGCCTGAGCCAGCCTCCATCCAGATTGGCGAGCCGCAGTCGTGTAACCCCACTGTCAGTTCCAATCCAAAGTATTTTATCACCAGATGAATCAGTGATTTCCCTGAGACTCCATACGGTATTGTTTGGCAATCCAGAGGTGATATCAAATGTTTTCCATTGCCCGTGAACATACCGGGCCAGTCCGCCGCCAGCCGTCCCGACCCACAGCGTTTTTGTTCCATCGGTGGAACTTGTTTCCAACAGGCTGGTCACCAGATTATTGGGTAACCCTTCAATTGTGGTCCAGTGACCTTGCTCAAAGCGGGCCAGCCCGCCCCCAGCCGTTCCCACCCACAGGATGGGCGTTCCTGCCGGTGAAAGGGTTTCGAGCAGACTCCAGATAGTGTCGTTAGGTAAGCCGGAACTGGTATCAAACGTCGTCCACTGACCCTGTTGAAATCGAGCCAATCCGCCGCTGGTCCCTACCCACAGGGCCTGATTCCCATCAGATTGACCGGTTTCGAGCAGCGTAATCACACCATCATCCGGAAGGGCTTTCGTTTGGGTTGAGTAGGTTGTCCAGTGGTTTGGTTCCCAATGGGCCAGACCGGCATCAGTTCCAATCCAGAAGGCCGGGGCGCCCGATTCACTGGTTGTTTCCAATACCGTGGTCACCACCGGGTCTGGGAGTCCAGTTGTGGTGTCAAATGTCACCCATTGCCCAAATTCAAGTCGTGCCAGGCCACCGCCATCCGTTCCAATCCATAAGGTTCGAGGGCCAGAGGGCAACAGTGTTTTCTGTAAAGACAGAATCCGGTTATTTGGAATTCCAGCCTGGGTGGTGAAGATCGTCCAGCGACCCTGGTCCAGGCTCGCCAATCCTCCGCCATCCGTTCCGACCCACAGCGTTGGCCTACCCGTCGGATCAACCGTTTCAACCAGACTCAGAACTGCATCGTTGGAAAGGCCGTTGGAAAGCAGGTCAAACACAGTCCACTGGCCATTGGTCAGGCGAGCCAGTCCTTTGCTGGTGCCAACCCATAACGTTGACTCATTGGCGGGCGAGGTCGTTTCCAGCAAGCTGAAGACAATATCATCGGGTAATTTACTTGACTGACGATCATAAACCGTCCACTGGTAGGTACCTGAGCCAGTTGAGATATGTGGGCGATTCCCAACCGTTTCTGGTGCCGTTTCTTCCAGTCGGATCAACCCGCCGCCGTACGTTCCCACCCACAATGCCGGCTTTCCATCTGGAGTCGTGGTCGGTAATAAACTGACGATCAGGTTGCTGGGAAAGCCAGCCTGACGATTGAAGAGGGACCACTGACCATTTTCATAGCAGGCCAGACCTTCGCGGGTTCCAACCCACAGAACAGGAGTTCCTTGCGATGAAAGCGTGGTCAGCAAACACCGAACCTGATTGGAAGGGAGCGCCTGGGTGTCGGTCGTGAAGGTTGACCAGTGGCCGTCTTTCAGATTCATGACGCCACCGCCATCCGTCCCAAACCAGAGGCTATCGTCCATTCCGGCACATAAGGCACGCACACTATTGGAACGTGTGCGGTTGGGCATATCAATACTTGACCAGGTTCGCCCGTTATAAAAAGCCGCCCCATCCTGCGTCCCAATCCAGAGGTATCCCCGGTGATCAAATGCCATGGCATTGATAGAGTTTTGGGGGACTCCATTTCGATCAGTAAAAATGCGAAATGCCTGCCGTCCGGTTGGGGTCACCGATTTCTGGTTTTGCCTGGGATTCAGCAGGGGGTGTGATTGTCCCTGAGTCACCTGGAACCGCTTCAACCAGAGCGGGGTCACCGGGCCACACCAAAGAATTCCAATCAGGAGGACAAAACAAAGAGTGGCTACAGGGCGCCACTCTCGGTATTTTCGACAAACTTGTATGTACATCATCAGGAGGCTCAGGGTTGAGACAGGGCAGCCAGCGGATCAATTCGACCACGACCTAGCGGGAAAGAATTGGATAGCGCTGTTCCCACAACTGAGCGGCTCATGCGATTCAAAACGTCTTCGCGGTTTTTTCCTTGTGCCAGTAACAGGGCGGCTTCGGCTGAAACCAGCGGGGTGGCAAATGAGGTGCCACTCCATTGAGCATAGCGGCCTTGCGGATAAGCACTGATGATGCCAACGCCTGGTGCTGACAGGTCAACCACAGGGCCAAAGTTGGAAAACGAAGCTTTGGTGTCATTGAAATCAGTTGCGGCCACGGCAACCACATTGGGATAGGCCGCCGGGTACACATCGTCAGCGTTTAAGTCTTCATTTCCCATCGCGGCTGTTACCAGACAGCCTGCATTCTGAGCAAACTGCACTGACCGCCGTAAAATACCAGTATCCCGATCTGTACCGAGGCTAAGGTTGATGACTTTGGCATCTCGACTGGCGGCGTAATAAATGCCCGCGGCAACGTGAAAAGCATCTCCTGAGCCATCAGGTCGGAGCACCCGTACGGGCAGGATTTGGGCTTGCGGGGCCATCAGCAAAATCAATCCTGAAACAAAAGTGCCGTGGCCAAAGTCATTTCCACCGGGTGCATCGGTCGGCGTTTTATCATTGTCCACGTAATCATAGCCATCGGTTGTGATGTGTCCCGCCAAAACTGGGTGGCTGGCATCAACGCCTGTGTCTAAAACCGCGACTTTCACCCCTGCACCCTGAGAAAGTGAATGCAGTCCATCTACCTGGAAAAATGTGGTTAATTGTTGTGATTGAAACGCATAGGCTTCAGTCCCCAGAATCACTGAGTTGTCACCTGGATACCCGCGTGGGCTCCGATGTGGCCACATCAATACATTGGGGCCGACATCTTCCACTCCTGGAAGAATCCGGATCAATGGCATCAGCAGGTTAATGTCTGTCAACAACGGGGCTTCAAGCAGGAATTCGCGCTTATCGAGAATTTGATCAACCAGCGTGAGCTTAAATTTTGAAAGAATCAGGCCAAGTGACCCAGTTGGTAAGAGTTTGACGATAATTTGTTTGTTAACGGAAGCTGCTTTCAGTGGAGCTGGTTTTAAGAAAAACAAACCGACCCCGGCCAGAAGAACCACGGTCATGCAAATTGCAAACAGGCGTCCTCGGTTCATAAATGGCACCTTTCAAGAATCAATTAGTGTGACGGAATTCAGGCAGAAACGTGTTGAAACACGACACTGCAAGCGCAGGATAAAACGCCAGGGCAGGAACAGGATGCTTGGGATGTCTGGGTTCACCAAATTCAGAGAAATAGTGAGAATCGAACCAAAAAATTCAGGTTAAGCTTGTTTATTAAAAGTATTTGACTGTTGGGAGGAAACAGGTTTTTCTGGTTTTTTGAGGCGTTTTTTAAGCACGCCGATAGTACCACATTGTTTTACAAAATGAGAAGATATCCTGCCGAAATTGCTGGAAAATCACAGTTTAGAGAGATTTTCTTCTTTGCAATTTTACATCAAATTCAATTAAACCTGTGTTTTCAATATCAAAATAGTTGATTCTATTTGTTAGGAAAATTTTGAAAATTGAAAAAATCAACAGGCAATTTAAAGTTAGAAAAAGATGATTATACGTGTTAGGAAGAGAATCTGGTTGTTGACAGGAATATGTTGGTTATGATGGCAAGGAAGGATCTCGTCAAAATGGTTATATCAGCAAAACAAACTCTTGAAATTCAGTTGATTCCAGAAGAGTAAATATGAGTATTAAAGCACGGGTCTGTGAGAATCTCGGGTAAGAGGTTGGTTTGGATTCCTCAGGATCAGAAGCTGTGATTTCGGAATTGCTTCAACCCCTGGTGTATTCTTACGGTTCACTGTTTTCCAGAGGAAACATCTAAATTGAGTTGGTGGCTTGCTGGTGTTTGAGCAGGAGATAGAGAAAAAATGGGGCACCAAACACAGCGGTGATGATTCCAAGTCGAATTTCTTCCGGGCTCTGCAGGGTCCGTGCCAGGATGTCGGCCACAACCAGAAACGAGGCCCCGGTCAGGGCACTGGCCGGGAGCAAATACCGATGGCGGGGTCCAATCACCAGCCGCACAATGTGCGGAATGATCAACCCTACAAACCCAACGACGCCGCTGACAGCCACGGCAGTTCCGGTCAGGAGGGCGGCGCTGGTCAGAATGATGCGTTTCGCGCGCTCGACATCAATGCCGAGCCCAAGGGCAAATTCTTCACCGAGGAGCAACACATCAAGCTCACGCGTAAACATCAGAGCGATCCCAATCCCGACCAGTACACAGGGCAATGCGAGCCAGACGTGGTCCCAGGTGCGGGTATCGAGACCACCCATCATCCAAAAAATAATGCCGGTGGCGACTTCCCAGCGGACCCACTTCAAGGTGATGACAAATGAAGTTGCAGCGCCAATCAAGGCATTGAGTGCAACCCCAGCCAGTAAAAGCGTTGAGACTGGCGTGCGGCCTCGTTGAGTTGAAATGGCATACACGACAAAGAGGGAAATCAGTGCACCAAGAAACGCCAGAATCGGCATATACCACAGCGAGCGTGTGGCCAACCCCGTCGCCAGCGCAATGACGGCCCCCAGCGCTCCACCTGAACTGGTGCCGATGATATCAGGCGAAGCCAGCGGGTTTTGAAACAACCCCTGCATTTGAGCCCCGGCAATCGCCAGTCCAGCGCCAACCAGAACCGCCACCAGGACGCGAGGTGTCCGAATCAACCAGACTACGGCCACATCTACGTCTCGAATGCCGGTTACATCAACCCACCCAGCCGGAAGCACGTGCGAAGCGATGATCCGCACCACCGCGTCTGGTGCAATCGTTACACTCCCGATACCAATACCAGCGATGATTGCCACCACCAGAATAAAAATGGCGATGGGGAAGAACCATCGGGTTCCGGGTTCAATCGGGGGGATGGGCCTTGGTGAAGGCTTCTTATCGTCCATAGAGTTCAGTGACAAGCGTGTTGAGGGCTTTGACGAGGTGATGAGACACAGCCAGGTAATGGCGATTATCAACCACGATAATCCGATTTGCTTTTCCGGCTTTGGTGGAGGCCACGGCAGGATCAGCCAGTAATTTGCGTCTGGCTTCGTCAAAAGTGCCAGCGTCGGCGCCAACCACAATCACATCCGGTTGCCATTCGGTGAGCTTTTCCGGGCTGATTTTGGCAATTCCGGTGATCCCTTTTTCAGCCGTTACATTGATGACCCCAACTGTCCGCAGCATTTCATCAAAGAGTGTTCCGCTTCCGGCGGTGAAACCTCCAAGGCTGTAAGACATGACTTTCAAAGGTGGTTTGGCTTGTGGAATCCGAGCTTTGACGGCTTCGATATCACGATTTATCTGATCAACCAGCGCGGCGGCGGCGGCTTCATCGCCAGTGGCATACCCAACGGTCTGGATGTTGGTTTTTATGTCTTCAATGCGGTCAAAGTTGGCAAACCGGAAAACTGGGGCCCTGGCAGCTTTCAGGAGTTCCACAAATTCAGTCCGACTATAGCTGGCAACAAAAATCAGATCGGGTCCCATTTCCAGTATTTGTTCAACCCCCTGGGTGGTGCGACCTGTAACTTGTTTTGCCTCAGTGGCAACGTTGCTGTATGTCGGGTCTTCAGCGAGTGAACTGAGTGCCACGATGCGCCTGGGGTCACAAATCGCCAGCAGAATTTCATCCGTTGCCAAAGTTTGTGAAATAATTCGAAGTGGCTTTTTCTCAATTCGAACGCTGTATCCGCTTCCATCTTTTAATTCACGGGGAAAGACCGCGCTTGCCCCTGAGGCTGACGAAGGGGCCGTCACCGGCCCTGTCGGTTGGGTCATCCCCATCCGACGAAAGGTTTCCACGCCAATGATGGCTATGGCCAGCAGCCCAGCCATGAGCATCACAAATCGAAGATTGCGTTTGAATTCTGAGAACATAAGTACCTTACCGGAAATTTCCAAACATTTTAACCACGGAAAACA
>CAZXCE010000144.1:14979-15616 GCA_964639175.1 uncultured Clostridia bacterium | reverse complement strand
CAAATAGAGCTTTTGCCTTTTTGTTTATTCCAAGGCACAATATGGGTATGAAAAAGCTGATTTGTATTTTGATCTCGGGTATTGTTTTAACAGGCATTGTTCTGACCAGCGCCGCGCCCGCAAAGGCTGATTATTTTGTCTGGCAAGACCCTCAGTCAGGTGCAAGCCTCACTTTTCCTGATACATGGAAGCGATTAAGCACGCGCAAACCCGACGAACTCGTGCGCCTAGCCGGCCCCGATACGCAAGGCCAGCCCATTTGTCGCCTGCGCGCCCGGGCAGATAACAGATTCACGGTCTATCCAGTGTGGCTTTCAGATGCGGTTCAGCAATTTGCGTATTCAAAAGATTTTTGGGAAGAATATACGGGTGAATTTGATAATGTTCAGTTTCATTCCATTGAAGATCATAAAGGTATAGGCAAGGCCTTTGCCAGCAGGGCTGTGGTTTCATATACGCCTGTTAACCCTGATCCTTTTATTCAGCGCACAGCCATTATGTTTGCTGGGGTTTACTTTGATGAAGCCTATGTTTTTGATTGTTCGTCAGAAGTATCAGCCTTTAACAAGTGGCTGCCTTTATTTGAAAGCATTGCAAAATCGGTGGATATGCGCAAAACCCATCATGAGCTGGCGAC
>CAZXCE010000144.1:0-14969 GCA_964639175.1 uncultured Clostridia bacterium | reverse complement strand
GACAGGTGATTATCGTGATTTCATCACTAATCAGCGGGTTCGGCTTGAAAATCCGGACGGCATCACAAACACAGTATATTAAATAATATCAAATCATTAAATTGATAAAAAGTTCGCAATGATGCATTGCAGGGTATTGCGTGATGCGGCCAATCAGTCGATCATGCGCTATGGATATTTATCTCCCTATTGCTGAAATGGCGATCAGTGCGCAGGCGGTACTTGGCCTTGGCGTGATTGTCGGTTTTCTCTCTGGCGTTTTTGGTGTGGGGGGCGGGTTTTTAGCGACTCCCTTTTTGATTTTTATGGGCATTCCCCCTGCGATAGCCGTGGGAACGCAATCGGCGCAGCTTTTAGCATCATCATTTTCAGGAACACTTTATCATTTGCGTAAAGGTAATGTTGACCGTGAAATGGGGCACAGCATGCTGATTGGGTCTGTAGCCGGTTCTGTTATTGGTATTGGTATTTTTGCCTTAATCAAATCTTATGGGCAGATGGATTTTGTTATCCCTTTGCTTTATGTGATTTTGCTTGGCTTTATTGGACTGAGCATGTTTTGGGAATCAACTTATGCGTATTTTACCCGTGGTAGAGCCTCAAAACCGACATCAAAATTGACATGGTTTTCAAATTTTATCGCACGTCTTCCTTATCAAAAAACATATAAACGCTCAGGCATTACAACAAGCGCACTGATCCCTGCTGTGATTGGATTTGTTGGCGGTCTTTTGGTTTCTATTATGGGCGTGGGTGGTGGTTTTATCATGGTGCCCGCCATGTTGTATTTTTTATCCATGCCTGCTTTGCTTGTTGTGGGAACATCGCTTTATCAAATTGTGGTCACATCGGCTTTTTCAACATTGATGCACGCGCTTTCTAACCGCACAGTCGATCTTGTTTTGGCTTCATTATTAATTGCTGGAAGCGTTGTTGGCGCGCAGATTGGTGCGCGTGCGGCAAAATATTTACGCGGGGGAAGGGCGCGTTTTGCGCTAGCCTTACTTGTTTTAATGGTGGCTGCAAAGCTGGGTGTTGATCTGCTGGTTAGGCCAACGGAAATTTTTACAATCATGGTTGAATGATGAATGTAAAATTATGCATATATTTAAGTGTATTTTTATTGTTTGTCTGCGTTCCTGTCTATGCAAAGGCAGCCCCTATTAAAATTGATCTGCCTTTCGATCATGTTGATATTACCCTTGGTTTTTCGGGCACCACGCTGAATGTGTATGGGACGTATCATTCTCCGGCTGATATTGTTGTGGTTGTGCGTGGGCCGCAATCAGATATTACGGTGCGCCAGAAGCGCAACGCGATGGGTATGTGGATGAACGCTGATGATGTGACGTTCAAAGATGTACCCACATTCTATGATTATGCCGCGACCAGTTCCTTGCAACGCGGGAATTTTTTAAAAAACCAAGGCATTGGCCCTGAGGCTTTCGATTTTCAATGCGAAAGAAAGCGAGATGTTGGTGAACGTCGTAAAATGTTTTTATCTGCACTGGTTCAAGGCCAGCAAAAGAAAAAGCTTGTGGCGCAAAAACCTCAGCAGATTAAAGTCATTTCAGAAGGTTTTTTTAAAACCAGTTTTTCTATACCCGCCAATGCACCAACCGGATTTTATGATGTTACAGCCTATTTGTTTCAAGACGGTAAGGTGGCTGCCCAAGACCGTGTGGATGTACGTGTAGCACAGGTGGGTTTTTCGGCATCCGTGCATAGTTTTGCAATAGCAATGATCCGCGCCGTGACCACTCCAACGCGGAATGGTTCGGGTCGGAATCCACCAGCAACGTGGGTGCATCCGCCTGCAAGCACGCTGCGAGGTGGATGGCGGTAGTTGTTTTTCCCACCCCGCCTTTGTGGCCACAAATTCCGATGTACATAGATACATACCTGCCTACCCGCATAGGTGTGTAACTGATCTCACCATAAATATTTACAGTGAGAAACACCTGCTCAAGTTTTTATTGTTGAATGTTTGTGTAAGCGCATACGCACGTACACGTTTATTTAAGAAGGAAGGGCGTGCCGGCACGCCCCGCCTGTGATGGATCCGTTATTCGTGTGGTCGTGGCATCGAAGCCAGATCATACGGGAACTGTTCAGGCTGGAAGACCTGGTCGTATTCGGCTGCCCATTGCGCAATTTCGGGGAAATCTGAGGTTTCGTGATGTGCCTGCGCACACCAACGACAAAACATGATTTGTTTGGAAGGACCCGCAATGTTCAGCCGCTCCCCGCAGTGCCTGCAGAACCGGACAAGAAAGATGAGTGCCTCAGCTTGCGCTGATTGGATTTCCTGAAAAGCTGGATTGCTCAACAGCTCCGTGGCAAAAACGCCACCATCAAGGTCTGATTCCAGGATGAGCGCCGATTCTGCCAGCCGGGCACACAACGTCCAGAGTACGGAATAGGGATTGTCCCGCTGATCCGGTTCAACTCGTGTGGTGGTTGGTGGTTCTGGCGGTGGAACGGATTTACCTGCGGCTATTCGAAGCATCAACGGAAGCGAATAGGGCAGGAGCGCCGGATGAGTGATGGAAACGCCTGTGGCCGTGGCCAGGTTAGCCAGGAATCCATTGACCAGCTCAACCTGGTCAGTGTCAGCATTGGGATTGGTCAGCACCGCCGTGAAAAGGTTGGTCAGTTGGGTTGGTTGGGTTGGTTGGTTGGCAACCAGCGGGGTTGCTGGCACGTCTGAAACGCAACTATATTGAGATTGCATAGCTGAAAATATCCTTTCAGTTGTGAAGTGGCCCGGCTGGTGGTAATGACACCAACCGGGTCGCGCTGTTTATGTCAAAGGTCAATCAGATCAACCTGATTGCTCAAGTTTGGTCACCCGGTCTTCGAGCCGGCCCACCCGTTGCGAAGTGCCCTTTTGCGCTTGGGTGAGCCCGGTCACATTCTGCTCCATTCGCTCCGCAATCAAGAGCATCGCCGCAATACCTTGCCGCATTTCGTCAATTCCATTTCTCATCTCACTGACTGCATCGCGCATCATTGCCCGGTCCAACTCGGCCTGGACTTTCATTTCCACCACGTCAGCGGTTAATGACTCAACACTGGTGGTCAACCGGGTTTGGCCTTCACTGAGTTTTTCAATGTTGGCCGTCAAGCTGGCCTGTGAGTCGAGTAGGAAATTGATTGAGCGCTCCATTTCTTCGTGAGTCATTTATCAGGTCCAATCTGGATAGAGTGATGTTATCCGATGCAAGTGGTGTTTTTGGCTTTACGGCTGGGAACATAGCTATCAAGCCGCATTGTCTTCCAGCGCATCAAGTCTGGTGGCATTGTCAGCCAGTTTGACATCCATCGCGTTCAATCGGCGGTCAAGCTTCCTGAATCCTGTCTTCTGTTCCGTCTTGAGTTCCGTCAAGTCCCGCTCAATCCGGTCAAGCTGGTCAAGTACCGGTTTGAGTTTCTCATCAATGATTTCTTCGAGCATTTTCTTCAAGTCCATATTGGTCTGATAGCTTTCCGCTGGTGGATATTTCTTGGTTGGGTCTTCAGTGTCGCTCATTGAGTGTCTCCCAAAAATCAGTTGGTGGCGGCAATATCTTGCTGTTGTTTGGGTGTGCGCTTGGCGGTGCGTCTCGCATGTTCTTTTCGAAACGATATAAAGTCTTTGCGGTCAATGATCCAGACGCCCGCAAACTTACGCGCGCGTAACCGCCCACCCAGAATGTATTGCCGGATGCGGGCATCTGAAATGCCCAACAGTTTTGCCGCTTCCTTGCTGCTCAGTTCGGTGTTTTGCATAATGCACAATATTACGAACACGTAACGAAGACGTCAAGTAAATTCATTTGAATCAATGAAATCAGAGGCAGGAAAGTATGAAATGCCATTGCATTCTGGCTGGTGTTAATGTAATCTAAGAAATGTTAGATTACATTAGAAAGAAATGAGGCCATTGACCACCTATGACGGAACCCACGACACTCGTCACCCGCAATCAATCAATTCAGGTTCAACAGGCTGGCAATGATGAAACGCTGGTCACTCTCTGGCTCAAGTCGAAGGCGAGCCAAAAAACACGAGTTGAGTATGAGCGAGATATTCAACGGTTTCTGGCGTTCGTGGGCAAACCGTTAGCGATGGTGACGCTTGGTGATTTACAGGATTATGCCGATAGTCTGGCTGAAACGTTTGCCGTGGGGTCACGGCAACGAATGCTGGCCAGTGTCAAAAGCTTGTTTACGTTCGCCCACAAACTCGGGTACCTGGCGTTTGATCCGGGAAAGGCAATCAAACTTCCAGCGGCAAAAAACACTCTGGCTGAACGCATCCTGAGTGAAGAGGAAATATTTTCCATCATCAGCAATGAACCTGATGCCCGGAACAAAATGCTACTGCGGCTGTTGTACGTTTCCGGTGGCCGCGTATCTGAAGTGGTTTCCCTGAAATGGCGAGACCTTCAGGCCCGGAATGATGGCGGGCAGGTCACCTTGTTTGGCAAAGGCGGAAAAACTCGTGTGGTTTTGATCCCCGCAAAGACGTGGAAAGATTTGCAGATGATGAAAGGCGATGCGATGGCGAATGATCCGGTGTTTATGTCACGTAAGGGCGGGCATCTGACGGCTGTGCAAGTCTGGCGCGTTGTGGTTGCCGCTGCCCAACGTGCCGGTATTGACGGCAACGTATCACCCCACTGGTTTCGGCACAGCAACGCAACACATAGTTTGGAACGTGGTGCCCCGTTGCCGTTGGTTCAACAAACGCTTGGTCACAGCAACATTGCCACCACCGGCAAATACCTGCACGCCAGGCCGAGCGATTCATCCGGTTTGTATCTCATCATTCAATGATGGTGAAGTTATTTCGTTACAAATGAAACGCTTTAGCCTATGCCCACTTCAGCCAAAAAACGTGACCTTCCACCCAACCCCAAATGTGACGCCTGTGGCAAGCCCCTGGTGGTTGATCCTGCCAGCCGTGGTCGTGTGGCGCGGTTCTGTTCGCCGGGTTGTCGAACGGCTTACCATCGCGGCAAACGCCCGCCCGCTGAAAACGCCCTTTCCCTGGATGACTTGCTGGATACACTGACTGAACTCACTGAAGGTCACGAACGCACGTTCAGCCGGGAACTGGACGCTATCCGGAACATCTTGCGAAGTCATTTCGCCCGCAAATAGGAACGCTCCAGTTTCCCCCGAAAAGACAATTCAAATTCTCATGGGTTCAAATTCTCACTGATCATTTTTTAAGGTTGGTTACAGTTTGGTTACCCGTTGGTTATCCATTGGTTACACCACTCTTACCCAAGTTCTGTCCGAAGGAAGGTGAGTCGGAGGAATGGCGCATCTGTGGAATTTCCACAGATAGAAATTGATCGTACAGATTCAGTAGTCATTTGCCACAAAATGCAACCTGCTCATTTCCAAAGGGTTGCTTGTCCCAATGGTTCGATTTCTCGAACGGTAGGGTTCGAAAAATCGAACTCCCTCGAAGGAAGGTGGGTCAGAGGAGAACTGTCAGTACGTAAAAAAAGAAAACCAACCTGAAAAGGTTGGTTTTCTTTGTGTCTGGCTTGATTTGTTTCGATCCAGTGAGGATCGAACTGAAATACCGTGAGGTATCGAAGCTGTTCGCCAGCAATTGGTAAATTACCAAGAAATAAGCTTAGTGTAAAGCGTGGAGTTTTTTTTTCTTCCGCCCTTTTCCGCCCCCTAGCGCCGCTTTCTCTCCAGTGCCCTGGTGATTCCGGCGCCAGCTTCAGCCGCTGCTTGTTTGGCGGATTGTGGCCGCACATATCCGTTTTCCGCTCGGATATTGAGATTCTGAGTCAGATACACGTTTGTCGTTCCGCCCCCTCCTGCCATTGCTATCTGATCATTTGGAAATAAATACCCGCTCGTGCGAGGACGGAATAATTCCGGCCCTTTCTCGCCGACAATGTAGCTTCGACCGCCGACCATCGGACCACCATCAGCGAAGAAACCACCAAACAGACCACCCAGAATTTTGTCCACAAAGCCGCCACCACTTGCCGCACCCCCAGCCGCTCCAGCCGCCCCGCCGCCGCCAAATAAACCACCGAACAGGCTTCCGAATAGTCCGCCGCTGCCGCCTTTGCCGAATAGCAGCCCCATCACCTGACTTTGCAGAATCTGAACTGCGAGCTGTTGAAGAAGCTGGGAAAATCCCGAGCGCAAAGCATCGGCAAACCCTTTGAAATCGCCCTGAACGACCCTACCGAAAGCGTCCTGGAAGGTTTGCTCAAAACCTTTCTGGACATTTTCGTAAACCCCACTCAGTACGTTGGTTTGCTCGATGACTGAATCTCGATTTTTTTTCTGCTGTTCCGCTGAAATTTCGGAGCTTTTCGCCGCTTTGTCCCCAGCCGCTGCCAGTTCAGTTGTGACCTCAGTGGCCTTCCCAATCAACGGAATCAACTCTCGATATTTGGTAATTGCTTTTTCGATGGATGGAAAGATCTTGGCCAAATCCACTTGTAGCGGTTTGGGCAAAAATAGATCCATGATGGCGTTGTAGCCGGGGTCTGGTTTCCCGAAAATGCTTTTTTCTGTAGGGATATACCCTGAAGTGTTCTCAGGAATAGCATATGGCCCAATCATTGGTGGGGCAGACTTGAGAGCAAATCGCTTCTGCAGGCTGGTGAGCCAATTCGTGGCAAGATTGGTCGCGGTGTTGGTCGCAGCGTCAACTTTCCCGATCATCTCCCTGACACCCATGATCATCCGCACATAATCCTGAGTTTCGCGGATATTCGGAATTCGACCCGCTCGCAACGAATCACGGTTCTCGCCTGCATTGTATCCGGCCAGAGCGAGTGAGGAAGCGTTTTCGAAGCCGCTGAACATATCCGTCAGCTTCCGCATGTAGTCGGCATTTGCACGGATAGATTCGACCGGATCATAGGGGTTTGCGAGTCCGAAGCGCTGTGCCGTTTGGGGCATAAACTGGGCAATTCCTGCGGCGCCCACTGGTGATTTTGCATTGGGGTTGAAACGGGATTCCTGCAGGAGCTGGGCAAACATCAACGCCGGATCCAAGCCCTTCGCTTTAGCCTGCTCTGCAATTGCCTTATCCCACTCGGCATTGCCACTGGTGAAGAAGCCAGGCCCAAACATCACGCCTTTTTTGAAAAGTGATTGCGCGCCCTTGTCCCCAAACACCTTTGCCATCGTCGCGATGATCTCGCCTTGCTTCGATTCAATTCCTTCGATGAAGCCTTCAACCACATTTTCACCCATCAGCTTCATCACCCGTGATGGTGAGAAAATCCCAAGCGTTGATTTCACAGAATCAATCACACTGTTTGATATTTTTTTCGCGGCATCGGTGACCACATTGGTCTTCGCAACAATCCCATCAGCAAAACCTTGAGTGGTTGATCCGCCAAGCTCGCCGAGTTTTTTGCTTGCTCCAGAGGTAAGCACCTGGTTCAGATTCGTGTCATAGGCTTCTTTGTAGAAGCCGGCTGTTTCGCTTATTGCCGAGTTGATCTTTTCTTGAGCCTGCTTGACTACAGTGTCCATGCCAAGAAGCGCGGAAAGCCCCTCGTTGAATGAAATCGCCATCGTCGTCGCGACGGTGTTCATCGAATCTGCAAGCGATTTCCCACCAGATCCGCTCAGAAATTGGATTCCTCTGTTGATGGAGTTTTTCAACTCCTCATTGAGTCCCGCCGTTGCTTCCCCTGCGCGGGCATCAAGGGCATCCATCAGATTGGATTGAAGCCCGGTTCGGGTTTTCGAGGCAAGAGACATCGCCCCGCCAAATTGCCCTTCTAATCCTTCGAAAAGTACCCGCTGAAACTCACCCGCATTGATCCGGTTGTTTTCTGCGAGCTTCTGCAGTTCTTTTACCGATATGCCGAGCTGGTCGGACATAATCTTCCAAACTGGAATTCCAGTCTCAGCGATGATGTTGATCTCGCTCGCCGCAACCTTACCTTTCGCTCGCATTTGCCCGAGCTGAAGCAGCACCCGGTCAAGGGCATCCGTTCGGCCCATTGCTGAAAGGGCGTTCCCGACGGAATTCAGGGTTGGAATAATCTTGTCCGCATCGAATCCCATCCCCTGGAGCATTTGCGAGTTCTGCACCAAGCCTTTGAACTCAAAGGGTGTCTTGGCCGCGAACATCTGAAGGTTTTTGATGTGCTCGTTGGCCTTGTCAGCACTGCCCATCATCGTCGTGAAGCCGATTTTTGAGCGCTCCAACACATCGTTGTAGTCCAAGCCTCGATCAACCAGCTCTTTCACGCCGCTGATTGCGACTTCCACACCTTTTTGGATCAGATTGGCGCCGAGATTGCCAGCCACGCCGATGGCAACCCGAGAAAGCCCGGAAAGTTGATTTTGGGTCTGGGCCGCCGCTGCTCCAAGGTTTCGAAGGTTGCTGATTCCGGCGCTCGCACTGGGCAACGACAAACTGAACCGATTCACCTGGTTCAAGCGTGCCAGCATCCGCTGAAAATCGGCATCAATCGAGGCCAGAGCCCGGCGAGCTGGGTTGATGTCAACCGAGAGGGTTCCGGTCAAACTCGCAACATTCATAGTGTTTCCCCTTTCCATTCCAGCCTTTTTGAGCCCTTTCAAGCCTATTTGGCTGGCAAGTCGTTTCAAGTGAATAAATTACCCATTTCTGAAATGGGAGTATTTGCATGAAAGGACGGTACAGAAGAAGGCAGCCCAATCGCCAACCATCAATTTTTGGTCCCTTTTGGTCCCTTTTGGTCCCCCTACAACAAGCAACTCATCTGAATAGATGGATTTGCGCCAGTGGCACAGGCTTCAAGCTCTGGAACTTCCAGAGCTGAAAACTTGGCCCCTTTTGGCCCCTTTTGGCCCCTTTGTCGCTGATAAATTATTCATTTGCAGTGATTTGCGAGCTCGAAAAATCGAGAGTTCTTGGCCCTGTCAAGCTGGTATTTTGAATTTCTTGGCCCTTTTTGGCCCTTTTTGGCCTTTTTCCCACCAGCAACTCATTCAGGTAGAACGGGTTAGGCGTCTGAGAATCCAAACCGCCTTGACTTGGGGTTTGCGATATTTTGGATTTTTTGGTCCTTTTTGGTCCTTTTTGGTCTTCTTTCAGCAACAACTCATTCAGACAGAATTGGTTAGACGTTCAAAAATCCAAACCGCTTTGACTTGGGGCTTGCGATATTTCGAATTCTTGGGCCTTTTCGGGCCTTTTTGGGCCTTTTCCACCCGCAACTTATTTATCTCGAACAGCTTGGACGCCTGATCCATAGTTTTCCGGCTTCGAAAACAGGTCTTTCAGGTCGGAAATTTCGCCATTCGATAGCTTCAACCAGGTCATTTTGCCCATTGAGGATGCGGATAGTTCCAGATCGCAATTCCACCGCCAACCGTGCTGCTGCCGCACACTGCGCATCTCGAATTGAGTGCAAGGTGAGTGGAACCGCCCCCCATTCGGGCTGGAACGCAGTCGCTACCAGGTCTATCGCTTGTTTTTTGCCCGGAATCTGCCAGCCAACAACCCGGCACATCAGTTGAGCAGGAGCAAAAAACCGAGTGAATCCACTGGAATCCTCGGATTGGCAATCTCCGACGATCATCACTGGAAGCGATTGGCTGTTGATTTGGCTGATGTTCTCAGCCAACGGCCCAACCATCCCGCCATGCCGAATGGTCAGCCGGCCTGGTTGCACCTGGTGAACTGAGCAAATTGAAACCATCTGCCCACGGGTACGGTTGTCAATCACAATTGCTAAACTCTGTTTCATCAAACACCACCTTTTTCTGAGATTTCATCAATGGTAGGGATTGATTGACTGCAAAAGCCAACCTGCGAAAACAAGTAGCTATATCACCATAGCGATATAGCTTTGTAATGAAACCAACAAAACAAAGGCACGCCATTGCCGTAACGTGCCTTTGTAATGAGGCTGAATAATGAATGCTATCCAGCTATGTCGAATGGTTCGAGGTGTTCTGGGAAATCATCAGTGTTGATGTTGTACAAACAGCACAGATTTCTAATGAAAAGATCTACTCGCTGGGTCGCGCGTTCCAGCATTTCCTGTTCGACGATCTCGACAATTTCCCCATCTGAATTTTGGTTCGGAGGTTGGTTTTTTTTCAACCTGCTAACACACCAAACCGCAAATTGCGCATCTTCAGCTACGACGCGCAACGTCGCTTTGAAAAATGTGGTTTCGAGGTTTGAAGGCGTGGTTGGGTTCGTGGTGGCATTGCACCGCCTACGTGCTGTAGTTTTATGCTGCATAACGAAGCTCCTTTTCGTTGTGAAGTGGCCTGACTGGTGTTCCAGCACCAGTCAGGCCGCGCTGTTTGGATACGGCATCTCATGGATACCGTGCTTTGACTATCTGATTGATAAAATTGACAATCCAATCAGGGAATGCCAAATATCGTTGGGCTGATGGGGTCAACAGCCACTCACCAATTTGTACCGCATCAAAAAACCGAGCTGCCCCCGGCATCAACACCTGGTGGCCAGCCAGCTCCCCCGCTTCAATTCCCCGCCGAATGCACACAAGCAGGTTATCAATGAAATCGTGGGAGCATTGGAATTCAGATCGTGCCTGATCAATCGCCATCGCGATATAAGCCCCCGTAATCATCACGCCATAGGTGGTCAGTGCCTCATTCCAGTCTTTTACTTCTTCGGGAGGGCGTACCCGAAAAACAAAAGCTCCGACCACTTCAAGGCTGGTCGCCAGTTTCGCCGCTGCCTCTTCACCTGGACTATCATTGTCATAACCCACACCCACCATCCGAAAAGCCAGTGATTTAGGCAACCACTCTGGCCAGTCTTTCCCCAACGTGGCACATCCATTGAACCCACACATTGCCAGAGATAGAGCGTCAATCGGGGCCTCAGTGATAAAGGTCACTGGCAAACAGAGTGCATCTGACGACGTCGCAAACACCCCGGATGATTTCGGCCCGCTGGATATGAATTTCGGCCCATCAAATACCTCAGTGATTGCGCGCGCCTGCACCGCCACCAAAGCGCCTGACTGACCACTCACAGGGAAAATCACTCGCTGGGATGTGGCCCCACCTGCTCGCCATTCAGCCGCATACCCTACCCCGGCACGGCACGCCACTTCCCACGATACCCCACGGCTTCGAAGATACTCACTCGCTGGGGTTATTCCCTCCCCAAAGAGACTTTGAGATTTCGAATAGGACTCAGGTAGCCAGACTGGTATTTCCCGCGTCTCTGGTTGTTTGGTGGTAGGTGTGAGGGCAAATTTTCGTTTCAGCGCCTGCTTTTGTAACTCTTGTTTCGGGATCATTGGCCTATCTTCCCAATACTCTTTCAGCTTGCCTTGCGATTCGCACCGGTGGCACTTCCACCCGCCAGTGCTTCCGTCAACTGAAACCGACCGGTGTGTTTTGTCACGAGGTTTGCCGTCGCCACACAATGGGCACAGAAACCGCCATCGTGACCCACGTTTGAGCCCGTGCGGGTCGTAATTTTCAAGTTCGGTGAGACTCAGGGTTTCTTTCATCGTTCTTCGAAGTTCTGCAGAGCGCCATGGAAAAATAATGAAATTTCCTTCCCGGCCTCCCCGTGCCGGTTCTTATGGACGGATAGGGTCACGTTGGAACGACCACGGGCATCCAGGTCTTTTTCCCGCTCAAGATCAATTACAGTCTCAGCCACATATTCAACCAGCCCGCTACCCTTAGCCGAATGCAACCCACCACCTTGCTTGTTGCCTTGGCGACTCCGGTGACTGACGACAATTAAAGGTGAGGAGAGCGCGAAAGCGACTTCAGCCAATCCGCGCAGACCTTCATTGATGGCTTCGTACTCTCCGGCCCCACCATCCTCACTTCGTGCCCAGTACTGAAGAGAATCCAGGATGATAAGGCAGTTTTGCGAGTTGCGGCTTTCACACAGCAAGCTCGCCATTTCGTGGAGCGTGGTGGTGCTGGCCCATGCCTTTGTGCAGTCCAGGACGGCAAAACCATTGCAAGCCTCTGCCGTCCGTGCTGCCAGCTTCAGCAAGGTTTCAGTGGCCAACTGGCCAGGTCTGAGCTTGCCCAAAAATGTTTTGGTGGTACGGGCAATCAGTCGCCTGAAGAGTTCCACGGCTGGCATCTCGCAGCTCACATAGAGGCAAGGGAACCCGCAATCTGAGGCAATCTGCAAGCCCATCGCTGTTTTCCCCGCCCCTGGTGCTGCCTGCAGGACGTGTAATCCTGGAGATAAAAATCCACCGATGATTTCATCAAGCGACTCAATTCCTGTTTGGGGGCCTGGGCTTTTACCGCTTTGTTGAAGCTGGGAAGCCAGATCATTTGCCTGGGTCAATTCTCCCAAGATGTGGTTCAGGGTTTGGAGTTTTGGTTTTGTGGTTTGATTCATGGGCGGGATTATAACTTAGAGGGTGGGTGCGGCTTTGGCCAGCCCCACCACTTAAAAGCTATTAAAAGCTATTAGCAAAAATCCGCCTAACATTTGTGGCTGCAACCGCAATAGAAAGTATTGTTTACAGGAACTGTAAAAAAAAAGTTCCCACAACCGAGGGGGGCATTTCCCACAACCGAGGGGGGCATTTCCCACAACCGAGGGGGGCAAAATGAAGCTTACTCATCAATCTTTTTGCCGGATCCAAGGTAGCGTTGTCTTTTACTTTGTAATTTATTCGCACGGTCTTGGAGGGACTGTGGCCAGATTATCTCCACAGTGCTTTGTAGCTCTTTCCGTGCCTGTCCAGATGGCTCAATCATGGCTTTTCGAGTTTCGGGACTATTCAGATCGTCATAATCAATCCCAGTCTTACTGAGTGTTTGGGGTGTCCAATCCTGAATAACACCAACCTCTTTGAGCCGGTCCAAGGCGACGTAAACCCGCTCTATCATCCGCTTTGGATTTTTTTGACCATCAACCCGAAGTAGCCCGCTCTTTTCAGCAAGTGTCTGGAGTTTGATGGTGCTTGTTCTGTAGCCATTCATTCGGGCAATTGTTGCCAGATACCCACCAATAAAAATGCTGTATTTATCCGTATCCTGTTTGAGTTTTAGAATTCCTTCCCCAATGTAGGCAATTTCAGCATTGTATCGCCGGAATCCAGGGTCACTAAAAAAATCACCTGGTGCATACCGGAAGAATACCGGCTCCCACATTTGTTCAGTTCCTGGGACCTGATTAGCACCGAACAAATCCCCATACTCATCTTCTGCACTCGCCCCACGTACCCAAAGGGGGCCTTTTAATCTGCGAGTTTGCCCATTTGGAAGTTTAAAATTAGCCAGTAAATGGAGAGAGGTCACATATTCGAGGGCGTTCATTACGGCCTGCTTGGTTTCTCGCTTATGAGCACGATTTTTCTGTTTGTACCCAAGCTGGTCACAAAATTGAGAGATATCAACAGTGATAAATTCTGATGGCTGGCCATCGGTCGCGGCATAAGCCAATGCCCAAAGTGCAAATTGCACCTGAACAGCCAGTGCTCCATTTCGTTGAAGTTGATCCCAGATCGCTTCGGCTGGTTGTGTTGCGAACCCGATGACTCCATGAATTTCACCGGTTTTGCCTTTATTTCCGCCTTTAAATGGATATGCTCGCCAGAAAATATCTTTGGCGTTTGTTACCCGGTAATCTTGTAGAGTTTTCTCAGATAGAACCTGCATTGCCCCTGGTGGAAGTGCCTCAATGGTCGCTTTGGTGATTATATTCGATGGATGCTTGATGAGCCCATCAATCACAAACGACGGTAAAGAGGGAGCTTTTTTTACTTTTTTTGGTGGAGTGAGTGCAGGTATCCGTTTGAATAATAAATATTCGGTTTTCCAGAAAAGTGACCTGTAGGGTTCGGTTGGGTTGCCTTCCCAATCTCCCACAAACCAACCTTCGCCTGGAACCAACGCATTGTTCCACCAGTAATATTCTTCTGTAAGGATGGGTAGATCTGGTTCATTCCAGTGAACAACAGTGACATTCTGATACTCTTCAGGTAGGAACATCTTTTTAAATGTTTCCCATGGGATGCCTGGGAAACGTTCCCCGTCTTGGGTCTCAGCTATTTCGAAATTGACGGCTGGCCCAATCAGTGGGAATGCTTCATTGCTGAATGATGGGTTTGCAGGGAGAACAATTTCCCCACCCCAAAATGCCTTGATTGGCACCCCGAAAAACGACATCTCAACCCCTTTACCTTTTGATTTATGAATGTCCTTCACTAGCTCTGAAATCCAATTTCTGGGGGAATTTTCTATCAATCGAGGGGAAGTTGTTTTTTGCTTGGTCATCGTGCCCGTCCTTTCAGCCATTGCTCCAAAAGCAAATCCACCAGGTCCGAAAAATCAAAATCCAAGTCCACCAGCTCGCGTTTCACGGCTTTGTGTATGTGCTTACGCACGTAAGCGGATACCTGAGTATGCGCGTCACTGCGACGCTTACCGATTTTCGATTGGCGCCTAAGTGTGACCGTCATCGGTTGCGGGTCGGATGGCTGGTCTTTCGCCGCCTGAATCACGTTTTTAAATTTGCTCATTTTGCAGCTCTCTCCATATTCGTTGAATATCATTCCAGGCATCCGCCGCGTGCGCATCTTTGACATTCGCCACGATGTCGCCAGCGAGCGCCGCTTTCTGGTAGGCAATGAACCGCCGTAGCTCCCCATCGAACAACGGCACACCCATTTCAGTCAGGTCACGCCGCGCTTGTAACCCATCCCGATTGGGCAACGGTGGAACGATGGTGAGAAGGGCTTTGAATTTCGCCCCTGGTACTTTCTGGAGTTCGGTGACCGTCAACATTAGCCCGTGAATTGCCAGAGCATCGGGTGTGGTTGGCAACACCAGCAAATCCACTGATTCAATCAAATCTCGCAGCTCGTCACTGTCCAGCCGCGCTTTCGAGTCGAAGACGATGTGCTTATGATCGCGCGCCAAACGTGCCGCCTGATTCAAACCGCACACCTTGAAGGGCAATGATCCGCGCCGTGACCACTCCAACGCGGAATGGTTCGGGTCGGAATCCAC